>NZ_JBEYSU010000073.1:0-9374 GCF_040704235.1 Micromonospora sp. NPDC047707 | reverse complement strand
TGGCTGTCGAACCTGCCCGACGACACCGACCCGGCCACCCTCGTGCGTCTGGGAAAGATCCGGTGGCGGATCGAACACGACTACCGCGAGCTCAACCCCGGCCTGGGCCTGGACCACTTCGAAGGCCGATCGTGGATCGGCTGGCACCGCCACGTCACCCTCGTCACCGCCGCGCACCTGTTCATCACCACACTGCGACTCGACCCAAAAGCAGCTGCGCCGGCCTGACCCTCTACAAGGTCATCGGCGAGATCCAACTACTCCTCGCCACCTGGACCGGCGCATGCCCCACCTGCCGACGCAAGATCAGAACCATCCGACGGAAACGACGACCACCAACCTAACAAAGCACTACTAGGGAGGAACCGATGGCAGCTCAGCTCTACACCGCCGAGCAGGTGCTCGCCATCGCCATTGAGGCGTACCCGCGCGGCCGCTACGACGCCGATGTCAACGAGCCGCGCGGCACGTGGGCCGACCGCGCCAACCGCGAGCAGCGCGTCGCCGCCCGACTCGCCGACATGGACCGAGGCCCGCGACCGGGCCGCCCGCTCAGCGACCGGGCGATGACCGACCCGGGGTGATCGACGTCCGGCAGCAACGCCCCGCGGGCGGTGACCGCCGCGCCGACCACCACCGTGCCCACCGCGGGCCGCGCCCCAACCCCGCCGCCACCGCGCAACCTCCCAGCCACACCACCGCCCCCGACAACGCGTGCGAACGCCCCATCACCGTCTTGCCACCACCCC
This sequence comes from Micromonospora sp. NPDC047707, assembly GCF_040704235.1. Lineage (NCBI taxonomy): Bacteria > Bacillati > Actinomycetota > Actinomycetes > Micromonosporales > Micromonosporaceae > Micromonospora > Micromonospora sp. NPDC047707. The sequence goes on along the minus strand of NZ_JBEYSU010000073.1, from coordinate 8,625 downwards.
TCCACCGATAACACGAAATGTGAAGGAACGATCGCAGAGAGCGCCGACAGGTTTCGTGCGTCGGTGAGCTGCTGCACGAGGTCATGGAGGACTGGCGCTGGTCGTCATCGACGCGCCGGAAGACCGCGTCCTGCGCCGCTGGGTGCTACCTCTGCTGCAACTTCATCATCGACAACGCGTCTGCCTGTCACGTGGGGGCGAGCCAGACCGCGGCGTCTGGGGGCAGGAGGAGTGTTCCGTTTGTTGATTCGACCGGTGCGCTTGCTAGCAGGACCTTGCCGGTGCCGGTTAGCGGCGCTGCCTGGTCGCCGGTGTTTAATGCGTAGCTGAGCTCGTCGCCGCGTCGGAATGCCAGCACGTTGGGCCCGGTGTGCCACCAGGTCAGCTCTTTGTCAGCGGCGGCGTCGTTGCTGAGTTCTCGGCGTAGCTGGATCGCTGTGCGGTAGAGCGCCAGGGTAGAGGCTGGTTCGGTCGTTTGCTGCTGCACGCTCCAGGTTCCCCAGCGGTCGGGTTGTGGCAGCCAGGGCGGGTTGGCGCTTTCCGGTGAGAAGCCGTAGGTGTGACCGTCCACGGTCCATGGGATCGGTACCCGGGAGCCGTCGCGGCCGCGTATCGTGCGTCCGGAGCGTTCCCATATGGGGTCGCGGAGTGCCTCGTCGGGGAGGTCTGCCTGGGGCAGCCCCAGTTCTTCTCCCTGGTAGATGTACGCCGCGCCGGGCAACGCGAGCATGAGCAGGGCGGCGGCGCGGGCGCAGCGCAGTCCCTGTTCTCCGCCGCCGTAGCGGGTGACGGTCCGGGTCGCGTCGTGGCTGTTGAGGACCCAGGCCGGCCAGGCGCCGACGCGACGGTACGCCTCGAGTGTCCGCTCGATAGTGTCCCGTAGTGACTGGGCGGACCAGTCGCATTCCAGCAATTCGAAGGTGAACGCCTGGTGCAGCTCGTCTGGGCGGACGTATCGGGCCTGCCGGCCTGGGTCGAAGAGGCACACTTCTCCGATCAACGCCCGCTGTCCGGGCATTGCGTCGATCATGGTTCGCCACTGCCGGTACAGCTCGTGTACGCCTGGCTGGTCGAAGAAGGGCATCAGGTGGTTGCGCCGGAAGTCGGTGTGTTGTCCGGGGCCGGCGTCGATCAGGTCGGGGTGTTTTAACAGGGCATGCGCCATGTCGATGCGCAGCCCGTCAACACCCCGGTTGAGCCACCATTGGATGATGCTCTGGAACTCCGCCGGCACCTGCGGGTTGTCCCAGTTCAAGTCGGGTTGTTCGGGGCTGAACAGATGCAGGTACCACTCGTCGGGCCCGCCATCAGGGGCCGGCGCCCGCAGCCAGGCGCTCCCGCCGAACGCCGACCGCCAGTCGTTGGGCGGCCGATCCGGGTCGTCGTCATCGACGGGGCGGAAAATGTACCGGCGGCGAGCAGCGCTATCCGGTGGCGCGGCGAGCGCCTCGCGGAACCAGGGGTGCCGGTCCGAGGTGTGATTGGGTACCAGGTCACAGACGACACGCAGGCCAAGCCGGTGCGCCTCGGTGACGAGCGCGTCGAAGTCGGCGAGGGTACCGAAGACCGGGTCAACGCCGTAATAGTCGGCGACGTCGTATCCGCCGTCGGCCATCGGCGAAGGGTAGAACGGGGTCAGCCAGACAGCGTCCACGCCGAGGGATGCCAGGTAGGGCAGGCGGGCGGTAACCCCGGGCAGGTCACCGATCCCGTCGCCGTTGGAGTCGGCGAAGCTGCGAACATACACCTGGTAGCAGACTCCAACGCGCCACCACGGGTGCCGTGGCGCTGGCCTGGTCATCGGCTCACCGGACACGGTCCAGCCGGGCGACGCCGATCTTGGCGTCTGCCATCCCGTAGAAGACGTACCGGACTCCGTCGACCTCCTCGATCGCGGTCGGGAAGACCACGTTGGGCACGGTGCCGGAGCGCTCGTCCTCGGTTTCGGGCACCAGGATCGGTTCGGCGGTGCGGGCCAGCACCCGGCTCGGGTCGGCCGGGTCGAGCAGCATCGCCCCGGCCGCGTATTCGACCTTCTGGCTGCTGGGGTCGAAGGTGTCGGGGATGTGCCCGGTCACGCCGTGGTGGATGAGCAGCCAGCCCTCCTCGACCCGGATCGGTGGCGGACCGGCGCCGATCTTCAACTCCTCATATGGGAATTCGGACAGGGCGACGCAGCGGTGGTCGCGGGGACGAACCAGGGCGGTGAGATCGGAGTGCACCTCCTCGGCCGGGACGTAGGAGATCCAGATGCCGGGCCGCTCATCGGTGATCCCGGCCGGCAAGTGCACCCCCTCGCCCGGGCGGAACCAGCCCAGGTCCCACATCGGTCGGTGCAGCATCGCGTAGCAGGGTCGGCCGTCCGGGCCGGGCACCGGCTCGGGAAAGAAGACGGCGTCCTTGTTCGGGAAGAGGTTCAGGTCGGTATCCAGGCCTGGCTGGTAGGCGAACTGCACCGGACCGAGTCGGCGCCAGGTGCGCAGGTCGGTGGAGACGGCAAGGGCCAGGCGCGGGCCGAGTGGCCCGTAGGCGACGTACGTCATCAGGTGCGCGCCGAGTTCCGGCACCCAGGTGGTGCGCGGGTCCTCGACCCCGGCGTTGTTCAGCCCGCGCTCCCATCCCTCGTCGGGGGCGAGGACGACGTCGCGCCGGGTCACCCCGGCCGGCACCCTGTCGCGGAACTCGACCTCGGCGAGCCCGACCCGGGAGACGTTGCCCTCGGCGACCAGCCGGGGCAGCAGGTGCAGCTTCCCGTCCGGGGTACGGCCGCTGGCAGGGTTGAGTACCCCCTCAGCCTCCAGCGGCTGTCCCGGCTCCGGCGCCATGACCACGCCGAGTCGGGTGAGGGTGTAAGGGACGATGGTGGAAACAGTCAACGGTTTAGCCCTTTACGCCAGATCCGATGTTGCTGGAGATGAAGTGCCTTTGGAAGGCGACGAAGAGCGCCACGGCCGGTGCGGCCAGGACGCAGGCGCCGGCGAGGATCGCGCCGTACGGGTTGGTGGCCCGCGCGGCGACGGTGCTCAGGTAGTTGGCGAGTGAGACAGCCAGCGGCTGCATGTCGGTCTGTTTGGTGATCAGGAACGGCCAGAGGAATTCGTTCCATGGCCCGATGAAGGTCAGCAGCACCACGGTGAGCAGTGCCGGGCGGACCAGGGGCAGCGCGACCGACCAGAGGATGCGCAGTTCACTTGCACCATCCAGCCGGGCGGCGGCGAAGAGGTCGGCCGGTAGTTGCAGGAAGAACTGTCGGAAGACGAAGACCGCCGTGGTGTTGATCGCGAACGGCAGGATCATTCCGAGGTAGGAGTCGGCGAGCCCGTAGCCGCGCACGATCAGCACGTAGAGCGGGATCAGCAGGAGCTGGAACGGCACCACCTGGACCAGCAGGACCAGGCCGAAGAGTGCGCCCCGGCCCCGGAAGCTGAGCTGCGCCAGCGCGTAGCCGGCGAGTAGTCCGAAGACGAGCGTGCCGAGGATGACCCCGCCGGTGAAGATCCCGGAGTTGACCAGAGACCGCAGCAGGTTGATCTCGGCGTCGATCTCTCGGTAGTTGTCCAGGGTGAGGCCGCCGGTAGGGAATGCCCCGGCGGGGGAGGTGTCCGGTTCGGTCTGCAATGACCCGATGAGCATGTAGTAGAACGGGAAGAGGAAGGCGAGCGCGAAGGCGACCAGCGCCGCGGTGCGCAGCGCCCGCCGCATGGCGCCGGGGCGACGGCGGGCCACAGGCGCCATGCCGGGCGCGGGTGCGCCGAGGGTGCCGGTCGACATGTCAGCTCCTTTCGAGCAGTCGGCGGTTGATCATCGAGACGGTGACGACGCCGATGACGAGCAGCACACCGATGGCCGCCGCCACGTCCGGGGCGCCCTGCTCGATGCCGCGCTGGTACATCAGCAGTACCGGGGAGGTGGAGGCGCCGTTCGGGCCGCCGCCTCCGGTGAGCAGGTAGGGCTCGGTGAAGAGGTTCGCGCCGGTGATGGTCGCCAGGATCACCACCAGGGTGGTGGCCGGGCGGACCGCCGGTACGGTCACCGAGCGGAACCGCTGCCAGGCGGTCGCGCCGTCCACCGCCGCCGACTCGTATAGCTCCTTCGGGACGTTCTGCAACGCGGCGAGGTAGAGCAGGATGAAGAAGCCGAGTTGCTTCCAGGCCACGAAGACCGCGATGAGCGGCATCGCGAGTGTCTCGTTGACCAGCCAGGACGGGTCCGGGGCGAGCGGGCCGAGGACCGTATTGACCAGGCCGTCCGAGCTGAACAGGAACAGCCACACCCCGACCACCGCGACGCTGGCGGTCACGTACGGCACGTAGTAGGCGACCCGCAGGAAGGTGCGCCCCCGGATGGCCCGGTTGAGCGCCACGGCGAGGGTGAGCGCCAGCACGGCGGTAAGCGGCACGTTGATCAGCAGGAATACCAGAATGTTGCCGAACGCCTCTCGGACCCCCGGGTCACCGATCACCGCCCGATAGTTTTCTAGCCCGACGAACGGACGCTCGACCTGAGCTCCCGGCGCGGCGAAGAAGTAGTCGTGGAAGCTCATCCAGACAGCGAGCCCCAGCGGATACGCGAAGACCAGGACAATGAACGCGGCATAAGGCGCGATCAGGGCCAGCCCGACCGGGTGACGACCCAGCAGGGCCGTCACCGGTCGGCGGCCGGGGTGCCCATGGGCACCCCGGGTTCGGCGGGCGGTCATCGCTGGCCGGCTAGCCCGTCGACCTTCCGCGCGGCCCCGCCGAACGCGTCGGCCACCGGCCGCTTACCGAAGATCACTGACTCGGAGTACGCGTCACGGAACGTCTGCCAAATGGTGATGGAGTTCGGCACGTTCGGCACCTCGACGGTGCGTCCGGCCTGGTCGGCGAAGTCACGGTAGGCGGGCTTCTGGCTGAAGAAGTCCGGGTAGGTGGCGGTCAGGTCGGCCCGCAGCGGCATCTGGCCGGTCGCCGTTAGCAGTGCGCCGTCCTGCTCCTGGCTGGTGGCGAACTTCAACACCTCCCAGGCGGTGCCCCGGTTCTCGCAGGACGAGTACATGGCGACGTTCTTGGCGTCACTGAAAGTCTTCGTCTGCACAGGGGACGTGCCGGTAGAGGTGGGGACCGGCTTCACACCCCACTGAATCTTGTCGCTGTAGACGGGGATCGCCCACGGGCCGACGATCGCCATAGCGGCCTTGCCCTCACCGAAGGCGTCACCGTTGTACTGCTCCTTCGGGGCCAGGCCCTCGGTGTAGAGCGTTTTCCAGAACTCGGCGACCCGCTGCCCCTCGGCCGAGCTGAACTGCGCCTTGCCATCCTCGACGAGTTGCTTCCCGCCAGTCTCAGCGGCGAACAGCGGGTAGAAGTCGAACCAGGACTGGTAGAACTGGCTGGCCGGTGACGGGTAGATGGCCGCCCGCGCGGCACCGGAAGACTTGATCTTCCGACTGGTGTCGAGGAACTGCGCGTACGTGCCAAGCGGCGGGTTCTCCGGGTCGACGCCGGCCTTCCGCATGATCGCCTTGTTGTAGACGATCATGACCGGGTTGGCCTTCCAGGGCATCTGGTAGTACTTGCCGTCCGGCGACTTGTACTGTTCGGCGACCGCACCGGAGCGCTGCTCGATGTAGCCCCTGGCGCCGTCGAAGTCGTCCAACGCGACCAGGCCGCCCTGCTTCTGGAACTGCGGCACAGCGGCCGGCGCGGTGTTGAAGATCAGGCAGGGGGCGTTCCCGGCCGTGATCGCGGCACCGATGACCTCCTCGGAGGACTTGCCGGCCGGGATTTCCTGGGCGGTGATCTTCTGGTCGGCGTGCTGGCTGTTCCACGCCTCGACCATCGCGTTGCCCCAGGCCAGCTCCTCCTTGTTGTTGGACAACCAGATTGTGATCGGCCCTTTGGTCGAGGAATCAGCCTTGGAGTCCGAGCCGCCGTCACCGCAAGCTGCGGTGAGGCCGAGAGACAGGACGAGCAACGCGGCGGGGACGGTACGTTTCATGAAGGTTCTCCGATCTCGACTGCCGTGACGACCGACCGGCCGAGCCTGCGCGCGGCCGGTCGCTGCTCACGGCGATTGATGTGGTGTGAGCGGTGCAGCGGTGGAGGCGCGGACGACCAGCTGCGCAGGAGGCATCTCGACATCCGCGCCGCCATCGCCGTCGATGAGGTCGAGCAGGACACGGGCGGCGGCACCGCCCCACCCGGACGGATCGGTCCGAACGCTGGTCAACGCCGGACTGATGTGGGCGGCCAGTTCGGTGTCATCGAAGCCGGTGACCGAAAGTTGACCCGGCACGTCGAGGCCACGTTCCCTAGCCACAGCCATGCCGGCCATCGCCATCAGATCATTGGCATAGATAATCGCGGTCGGCGGATCGGCCAAGCCGAGCAATTCATGGGTAGCCGCAGCCCCACCAGCCGCCGAGAAGTCAGAGGGCACACAAGGCCCAGGCGGCAACCCGGCTTCCCGCAGCGCGTCCTCCCAAGCGTCCCGCCGGGCCGTCCCGTGCAAGAAGTGGTCCGGCCCGGCGACGTGCGCGACATGCCGATGCCCCAACTCCACCAAGTGACGTACAGCGGCCGTGATCCCCCGCCGGTCGTCAACCAGCACCGCCGGAAACGGGCTGGCCACGTCGGGACGACCGAGCGTGACAGCGGGCAACCGCAACTCCTCCAACAAGGCGATCCGGGGATCGGCGATCCGCAGGTCGAGGAGGAACACCCCGTCCACCCGCCCATCGGCCGCCAGACGCCGATAGCCGTCCTCCTCCGCCCGCTGGCTGGTGACCACCTGGAGAACCAGCGCCTGGTTCCGCTCAACCAGGACTCGTTCCACGCCGGCAATGAACGCGGGAAAGAACGGGTCGGCGCCGAGCAACTCCGGCGGACGGGCCAAGACCAAGCCGACGGCAAACGCTCGTGAGGTCGACAGGGCCCGAGCACGATGACTCGGGGTCCAGCCCAGCACCGTCGCCGCGGCCAGAATCCGCTGGCGAGTCTCCTCGGCCACCCCAGGCCGCCCGTTGAGTGCGAAGGAGACCGCTCCCTTAGAAACCCCGGCGGCGCGGGCGACGTCGGTGATCGTCGGCCGACCTCGTCTGACCAACCCGGCCTCCTTCCCATGCCCGGCAGGTCAACTAGCCACCATGCCGCTAAACCGGTTTGAAAGATGCTAGACCGGTTTAGCTAGCGGATCAATGGCTTACTCCGACCAGTCTCAGGTGTTACACGGCCAGAACCATCCAGGCCACGACCGCCACCAGCAGTAGTGACGATGGCGGCAGCGGCCCCCCTCGGCCGGCTCGCACACCGCTGCCACCACCGGTCGCCGCCTACCTCAGCGGCGACACGCACATTAGGCCCCCTGACCTGCGGAAACACAACGAGACGAGATATGATTTCACGCCAACCGCCGCTCCGCCCACTTACCCCCAGACACCCCAACCACGACGCCAAGGGCACCCGCGCCAGCAAGAAACGTCATCAGGTTCACTCCCCGATGGCCCGGACTGCGACGGCGACGGTCGTTCCGCTGCGACCCGACAGTCCGGCGGGGGACCGTTTCGCTGACGGCACTGATGTGTCAGACGTTGGCAGCAGAGGTGCCGCTAGGCAGTGTCTTCAAAGGATCTTGGTGTCGGATGATGTAGCGCGTGGGTCGTCGCTACGAGTTGTCTGACGCCGAGTGGGAGGCGTTGTCGAGGTACCTGCCGTCGGCGGTGACGGGTGGTCGGCCGCGGGCCGATGATCGGCGGGTGCTCAACGGGATCGTGTGGAAGATCCGGGCCGGGGCGGCGTGGCGGGATGTGCCGGCCCGCTACGGGTCCTGGCAGTCGATCTACACCCGTTTCCGCAGGTGGGCGTTGGACGGGACGTTCGCCCGGATGCTTGCCGGGGTCCAGGCCGACGCGGACGCGGCGGGGGACATCGACTGGCTGGTGTCGGTCGACTCGACCATCGTGCGGGCCCACCAGCATGCTGCGGGCGCTAAAGGGGGAGCCGAGAAACGGACGAACCACAAGATCACGCCCTCGGTCGATCTCGAGGTGGACTGACCACCAAGATTCACCTCGCCTGCGACGGCCTGGGTCGGACCCTGGCCTTCGTGCTCTCCGGTGGCAACGTCAACGACTGCACCCGCTTCACCCAGGTCCTCGCCGGCATCCGCGTCGAGCGGCCGGGACCTGGCCGGCCTCGCGTCCGCCCGGACCACGTCATCGCCGACAAGGGCTACAGCTCCAAGGCCATCCGGACCGACCTGCGCCGACGCGGCATCGGGCACACCATCCCCGAACGCGCCGACCAGCAGGCCAACCGCCGCCGACGCGGCAGCCGAGGCGGCCGGCCACCGGCGTTCGACAAGCAGCTCTACAAGCGGCGCAACGTCGTCGAACGCTGCTTCAACCGGCTCAAGCAGTGCCGCAGCGTTGCCACCCGCTACGACAAGACCGCCACGTCGTACCAGGCCACCGTCACCATCGCGGCGCTACTGCAATGGTTATAAACCTTTGAAGACACGGCCTAGCGATCTTTGGTCGCTAGGTTCTTCACACTTGTGTCAAGTTCTCAGGCAGCTTGGGGAAGACGGGCGCGGGCGGTGTAGTCATTCACGTGGCGCGTGATGGTCTTGAGCGCGGTTCGTAGT
>NZ_JBEYSU010000072.1:0-9457 GCF_040704235.1 Micromonospora sp. NPDC047707 | reverse complement strand
GCATCCAGTACCGCCCCGACCTACTCGACGGGTTCCTCGCTCACACCGGCCTGACCCTCGAACCCGACACAACCTGACCATTCAAGATCTGTAGCCCCAGCTGCACCGCCCAGTCGTCGGACCCGTCGAGGAAGGTACGGGTCAGGCCGGCGGAGAGGTTGGCGGACAGCGCGATCGCGTCGGCGGTCTCACGGGCGGTCAAGCCCGCCGTCAGGGCCGCTGCGGTCGCTGACCCGATCGTGCCGAAGGTGGTCGAGGCACGGAGGCCCCGTGCCAGCACGCCGTTGACGAACGTCTCGCCGATCAGGGCGGCGGTTTCCCAGCCGGCGACGATCGCCGCGACAAGTTCCGACCCCGTCGCTCGCCGTTCTTCTGCTATCGCCATCGCCGCTGGGATGATGGCGGCTCCCAGGTGGGCCTGCGAGGCGTAATGGGTGGAGTCCAGCGCGTGTGCGTGCATCCGGATGCCGCCCAGGAAGGCGGCTTCCGCGGCGTTGTGACGTGAGCCGGTGCCGAGCACGGTCGCGACGTCGTCCGGAAGGGCGGTGGTCGTGCCGGTGAAGGCTTCCGCCTTGTGGAGTACGGGTCCGGTGGCGACCGCGGCGCAGGTGAGATCGTTCAGGATTGCGCACTTCGCGGCGTCGAGCTCCTCCGGGGGAAGCGTTTCCTCGAAGATGCGTACGGCTCGCTCGACCAGCTTTGCTAGACGGGGCCCGTCGGCTTCGCTCACTCGCGGGTTCCGCCCGCCGGTTCGACGTCGGCCAGGTAATCGGCGGCGATGTCGTGTGGGGTCCGCCTGCGTCGGATGAGCCTCGTCGAATGCTCGTCCACCAGGACGGTGGGCGGCAGCGGAAGGGCGCAGTACTCGGTGGATACGGCATCGCAGTAGGCGCCTTGGTCGAGCAGCGCGATCAGGTCGCCGCGGGTGAGTTCCGGCATGGTCAGCGGTGGGGTTACCTCGTCGGGTGCGCAGGTGGCGCCGGCGACGTGCACGCGTCCGGTGCAGGGTTGTGACATTCTGGTTGCCGCTATCGCTGGGTGGTAGACGTCGGCCATCAGCCGGCGCACGAAGTGGTAGGCCGAGGTGTCCTCGAGGAATACCCAGTCCCGCACCTCACCTCTTACCGGTATCGACTTGCGAACGCCCACCCGCGCCGTGAAGACGCCGGCGTTGGAGACCAGGTAGCCGCCTGGCTCGACCCAGATCTGCGCGGCGGGCAGTCCACGTTCGGCGAGCAGGCGTCCGGTGTAGCCGGCGGTCGCATCCGCTCCGGCGTCGATCTCGGGGAGGCTCCGCACCGCGCCTGGGCCGTAGCCAGTGTCGGTTTTCACACGGAAGCCGCCCCCGTAGTTGAAGACCTCGATCGACACCCCATACCCGCGGTACAGCTTGTCGGCGACAGCGACGAGCTGCTCGACGACGCGGCGTCGACGCTGCAGGTCTAGCTCCGCGTTGTAGGTGGAGTCGTAGGCGGTGAAGCCGAGATGATGATGCAGTCCGACGAGCCGTATGCCGGGGGTTCGGGCGATGAGATCTGCGGCGTGCAGGGCGTCTTGGTCGCTCATGCCGAACTTCGTCTCGAGTTCCGAGTCGAACATGCCCCGGTCGTCGTGATGGCGTGACAGGTCAGTGGTCAACCGCAGCGCGATCCTGACCTCGGAGTCACGGGGCAGCGGCGTGGCGATTGTCTGGTTAAGTTCGTCGATGGAATCGACGTTGATCATGGCGACGTCGGCGTCTATCGCCCATCGCAGATATTCCGCGGACTTGCAGTTGCCGTTCACCACGATCCGCCTGGCGGGTACGCCCGCACGTTCAGCGAGCACCGCATGTCCCAAGCTGGCCACATCAACCATTGCACCCTCCTGCACGACTAGCGCGGATATGGCGGGAGCGGGGTTTGCCTTGCTCGCGTATACGATCCGACTAGCCGGAGTGACCGCTTGGAATGCTTCGGTGATGGTCCGCAGGTTGTGTCGGATAGTATCGGCGGACATGATCCACAGGGGTGCACCGTACTGGCGTACGAGGTCGGTGAGTGAATGCCCGTCGATGGTTAGGGTGTCGGCGTCACTGACGCCCAGCCCCACGTCATGCGGTCGAATCCTCGCGGTTCCGACGTCGGTAGTGTCGGTCATGATCGGTTCCATTCCCGGATGCTTGGGCGCTCTCGACCCTAGATCAGTGACAGCGTGAGCGCGGTCAGCTTGTTCCGCACGTAGTGTCAGGTGGCCGTGTCTGGTGGTTGTTCGTTAGGTGCGGCGGGATGCGTGGCGCTGCCGCCGTGTTGGCTGTCACCGTGCACCCTTTTTGTGCTGGATCGTCTACGTGTTCTGCGGGAAGCCGAGGTTCACGCCTCGATCGGCGGGATCGAGCCATCTGCTGGTGACCACCTTGGCCCTGGTGTAGAAGTGCACGCCGTGCGGGCCGTACGCGTGCGAGTCACCGAACAGCGAGTCCTTCCAACCACCGAACGAGTAGTAGGAAACCGGAACCGGAATCGGCACGTTGACCCCGACCATGCCGACCTCGACCTCGTTCTGGTATCGCCGCGCGGCGCCGCCGTCGCTGGTGAAGATGGCCGTTCCGTTGCCGTACGGGTTGGTGTTCACCAGGTCCACCGCCGCGTCGTAGCTGGGCACCCGAACGACCGACAGGACCGGGCCAAAGATCTCGTCGGTGTAGATGGACATGTCCGCGCCGACGTGGTCGAACAGCGTCGGCCCGAGCCAGAAGCCGGCGTGATCACCGTCGACCGGATGACCGCGCCCGTCGACCACCAGTTTCGCGCCCGCGGACCGGCCGGCGTCCAGGTACGCCCGCACCTTGTCGCGGTGCGCACCGGTGACCAGCGGTCCCATCACGCAACCAGGGCGACGACCGTCGCCGACCCGCAGTCCGGCGATCCGCTCGCTGATCTTGTTGACCAGTTCGTCACCGACCGGGTCGACCGCCACCACGACGGAGATGGCCATGCAGCGCTCACCGGCCGAGCCGAAGCCGGCCGAGACGGCGGCGTCCGCAGCGAGGTCGAGATCGGCGTCGGGTAGCACGACCATGTGGTTCTTCGCGCCGCCGAGCGCCTGCACCCGCTTACCGTTGCGGGTGCCCGTTTCGTATACGTACCGGGCGACCGGAGTGGAGCCGACGAACGAGATCGCCCTGACCGACCGGTGCTCGAGGAGCCGGTCGACCGCCTCCTTGTCGCCATGTACGACATTGAGCACCCCATCGGGTAGCCCGGCGTCGGCAAAGAGCTCGGCGAGGAAGTTCGCCGCGGACGGGTCCTTCTCGCTCGGCTTGAGGACCACCGTGTTGCCGCACGCGATGGCGTTGGGCACGAACCACAGCGGCACCATGGCCGGGAAGTTGAACGGGGAGATCACCCCGACCACGCCGAGCGGCTGCTGGATCGAGTACACGTCCACCTTGGTGGACGCGTTCTCGCTGAACCCACCCTTGAGCAGTTGCGGGATACCGCAGGCGAACTCGACCGACTCCAGCGCGCGCTGGATCTCCCCCGCCGCGTCGGAGAGCACCTTGCCGTGTTCGGCGGTGATGAATTCGGCCAGCTCAGTCCTGCGCTTGTGGAGCAACTCCCGGAAGGCGAACATCACGTTCGCGCGCTGGGCCAGGGAGGCGTGGCGCCAGCGGGTGAACGCCTCGGCGGCGGCGGCGACCGCCTCATCGACGTCCGCCGCGCTCGCGAAGTCGACCCGCCCGGTCACCTGGCCGGTGGCCGGGTCGTAGACGTCACCAGTGCGCTGCGCGAGGCCGGTCCAGGCCTTGCCACCGATCCAATGGGTGATCCTCACGCCGGCCTGCCTTTCGTTCGCGACTGCGGGGCTCGCAAACCCGGCTCTGCTCGCATTCCGGCGCGGCCGCGTCCCACGCGAGCCGCCCCGGAACGCTCGCTCCTCGCGGTCACGCTGCCACCGCCTCGATCGATTGGGTGAGGATGCCGAGGGCCTCCTCCGCCTCGCCCTCGTTCGGCACCACGGACCGGTGTCGATGCAGCAGCTCACGATGCGTCATCATGTCCTCCCTATTGGTCGAGTTAGCAGTACCAGAAATCGGCGGTCTGACCCCGGTCGGTGAGGTCGCCGTACCTGCCGCCGTAGAAGAGCAGGGGTGCCCCTTCGCGCTCGTGAACGTCCTCCACGAGTCCGAACACGACAATGTGGTCGCCGCCGTTGACGACCTTGTCGACGCGGCACACCGCGTGGGCGAGGGCACCGGGGATGAGCGGTACCCCCGTCGGGTGCGACGGCAGGTCCAGCCCGTCGAAGTGGTTCTCGCCCCGCCGCGCGAAGGTGTTCGAGACCTGCTCCTGGCGGGCGCCGAGGATGTTCACCGCGAACCGGCCGGACGCCTGTACACACTCGGCGGTGCGGGCACCACGGTTGAAGCAGACCAGCAGCAGCGGCGGGTCCAGCGAGACGGAGGTGAGCGAGTTGACCGTCATGCCGTGCGGAACTCCGCCCATGCGGGTGGTGATCACGGCGACGCCGGTGGCGAAGCGGCCCATGGCACGTCGCATCGCGACAGGATTCGGAGTGGTCATGAGATTCATCATCAGCCGCCGTTCCGGTCTGGCCGTCGCGTCGGCGGTTGAAGCAGCCGCCGGCGCGACAGGGTCGATCAGGTATCAGAGGCAGTGCGGTAGCGGGCCTCGAAGGTGATGCACCCGTCGGGAGCCACCCATGGTCCGTGGGCCATGCCTGGCGGTCGGCAGGCGTACATGCCGGCGGTGAAGGTTTGGTCCAGGGTCAAATCGGTGAACGATCCCTCCAGGATGTAGACCTCCTCCCAGAAGTCGTGGACCTGCACGCCGTTTGGGGTGGTGTCTGTGCCGGGTTCGAAGCGCAGCATTCGGGTCGCGACACCGGCAGGCTCGTCCGCGGCGAGGATGCGTTCGGTGAGGCCGGCGACCTTGCCAGCACAGGGGGTCCACTCGATGTCGGTGACGTCGAAGAACTCCCGTTCGGGCTTGGGCATGGGGTGGTTGCTCCCTCGGATCAGGTTTGCCGCCGTCGACTGGGTCAGGCCGCGGACTCGATGCTGTAGCTGGACAGGAACGACTCGACCACGGCGAGCGGCTCTGTGTAGTCGTAGCCGCGGAATGCGTAGCCCTTCGCGACGAAGGGGGCGCCCGCGTAGAACATCTCGTACTGGTGGTGGCGGCCGGCGAACTCAGAGCCGACGATGTCCCAGGCGAGCTTGAACAGCTTGATGCGCTCTTGGCTGGGAGTGCCTGGCGACTGGACGTAGCGGTCCATATCGGCGCGGGTCTGTGGGTTGGTCAGCTCCTTGAAGCTGGAGGGGACCTGCAGGACACCGCCGCCGACAAGTTCGCGGATGATGTGCAGCACCCGGGGGTATAGCTCGGCCTGCTGCCCCATCGCGCCGTAGACATAACGGGCGGCTGGGCGGCACACTCCGCGTTCGTCGACTGTGCTGGCATACTCGGCGGCCAGCACCGCGCCCTCCAGCAGGGCGGCCATGGAGGCGAGTTCCCCGAGGCTTTCCTGTACCTGCGGGAACCGGTCGATCCCGTTGACCTGGGTTATCTTGCGAGCTACCCCGAGCAGGAACTTGAGTTTGGTGACAAGCCGTATCTGGGCCTGGCTGTTGCCGAGTACATGCGCACCGGTGTCGAAGAACTGCGCCCGCAGGCCGGCCACGTCCCGGTCGACGAACACGCGCTCCCACGGGACGAAAACGTCGTCGAACACGAGCAGCGCATCGGACTCGTCAAAGCGGGTCGACAGAGGGTAGTCGAACGTGCTCGGCTGCCCGGGGGCGTAGGGGCGGCGGCAATAAAACTTCAGGCCCGGCGTCGCAACCGGCAGTACGAAGGTGACTGCGAAGTCCTTGTCGTCGGCGGCCAGCGGCTTGATGCAGCTGACCAGAACCTCGTCGGACACGGTCGCCCCGGTGCCCAGCATCTGCGAGCCGCGCACGACGATGCCGTCCTCGCGCTCCTCGACAACTCCCACCTGCACGAAGTCGCCTTCCCACCCGTGCGCAGTGGTGGCGCGGGAGTACTGCGGCGGAATGATCGCGTATGAGACGTAGAGGCTTTCCGCAAGCAGGCGCCGATAGAACGCTGTCACGTTAGCGCTGAAGTCACGCTGCTCGCGGGTGAAGACCTTGGGCGCGGCAGCGAACGCCGCCAGGAACGCGCCCACATGATCGGGGCTGCGCCCCACGAACCCGTGCGTCAGCTCGGCCCACGCGGTGATGGCCTCCCGCCTCGCCGCGAGGTCATCGCGGCTGCATGGAATCATGAAGACCCTGTTGGCTTCCCGGCCTGTCTGCGGCGCCGTGTAGATCATCCCGTTGGCCGGGTCGGCGGCGTAGTCGTACAGGGCGGCGATGGTCCTCGTGATACCCGTGAAGGCAGGGTGGCTGGCGACGTCCCGCACCCGCTCGCCGTCGATGTAGATCTCTCGGTCGTCCTTGAGGGCGGCCAGATATTCGGGTCCGGTACGCATCAGCTGCTCCTCCGCTTCACGTCGTAGCTGTGGCTCAGCGACGTGCCATCGGGCAGCCGCAATTCGAGCTCATATGTCGTGCCGAAGACGAACGTCCCAGCCAGTAACGGCAGGGTTCCGCAGAACATCAGCGCCTCCCCCGCCAGCGGCTGCCCCCCGACCGCGCGCAGCTTGTCGAGCAGCGTGCCGGGTGGCAGCATCGCCGCAAGCCGGCCGCGTTGGTAGATCTCACCGTCTAGCCGGCACACCATCTCAATGTCATCCCACACGGCCGTAGCCCGCTCGACCGGAACCACGTGGTCACCTACTGGCTTCGCAGCGGACGCCTTGGACTCAGCAATGTCGCGCTTCTCCACCTCGCGGTCGGTGTGGTCGCTGCCCACTGCGAGATAGAGACGGCCACCGGTGCTGATGAGGACCGGCTCGACCTCGCCTGAGGTCTCCGCACCCTCGACCACAATCACGGTTTCGGTTGTCGCTAGGCCGACGGGCACGTCGTAGAACATCGGAACCCGCGGCGGCGGTGCGACGCCGAGGTGGGCCAGCTCGTCGATATGTGCCTGCACGGCAGCCCGGTCACTCGCGGTGTAACCGGCGATGACCAGCCGACGCGGGCTCAGCGAGAGCCGCTCGCTCGAGCCAACGACGGTGAAGGCCAGAGCTCTCGTACGCGCGGATACCGGCACGGGGAAACGTCCTTTCAGAATCAGATCAGTCGAAGGCGAAGGGGACGGCGAGCTTGCGATCCTCGAGCACCGGAAACTCTGCGCGGGTGTCGACGACCGCCTGCAGGTCGACGACCGCGTAGAGGATCTGCTCGTCGGCGCCGGCTTCGGCGACAACCTGTCCCCACGGGTCGACGATGACGCTGTGCCCGCCGAGTACGACATCTCCCTGGATACCAGCGGCGTTACAGGCGAGCACGTAGACCTGGTTCTCGACGGCGCGGGCACGGGTGAACAGCTGCCAGTGCGCCAACCGGGCGGCCGGCCACGCCGCAGGCACTATGACGAGTTGCGCGCCTCGGTCGACGAGGACTCGATACAGCTCGGGGAACCGAAGGTCGTAGCAGGTCGTCATGCCGATCCGCCCCAGCGCGGTGGCGCAGACGTCGGCACGGTCCCCCGCGCTGAGTAACGTGGCCTCAAGAGACTCGTAGCCGAACACGTGCATCTTCCGGTAGTCCAGCAACACCCCGCCGTCAGGACCGACCAGCAACGCCGTGTTGTAGAGCCGCCCGGCCGCTTCCCGCTCAAGGATGCTGCCAGCCTGCACATGGCACCCGAGCCGGCGCGCCCACCCCGAGATCTCGCTCAACAGCGGCCCGTCAAGCGTCTCAGCCAGCTCGTCGTACCGGTCGAACGCGAAATATCCGGGCGCCCACAGCTCGGGCAACACGACCAGGTCGACGTCGTCGAGTGTGTCGAGCATCGCGCCGACCCGGCCGACCCGCTCCACGACCGGCTCCTCGATCGGGCTGGCGAGCTGAATCAAGGCGATCTTCATGACGGGTTGGCCCTGACCTGCCACGGCGGCAGCGCGACGCCGTGGGCCGGATAGCGAAGGGCGGCGAGGGTGTTGTCGAGATGTGTTTTCACCGCAGCCACGGCCCCACCGGCGTCGAGCGACCGCAGCGCGTCCATGATCGCGGTGTGCTCGTCAATCACCTTCTGGCCCCGGCCGGGATCGGCGGTCACGGCCCGCAGACCCATCCGGATCTGCCGGTCGCGAAGCGTCTCGTAGAAGTCGGCGAGCACCCGGTTACCCGCTGTCTGCACAATCGCCCGATGGAAGCGGCGGTCCGCCTCGATGAAGGCGCGAGGGTCGCTTACCTCAAGCAGCTCCGCCTGCTCCTCCAGCAAGGCCTGCAAATGCGGCACAACGAGGTGCGGGGAAGCGGCTACCTGGGCGGCCGCCCACTGCTCGACCAGAAGCCGCGCCTGCATCGTGGCTTCGACGTCGGCATCGGACACCGGCGGTACGAAGGCGCCCTTCTTGGGCATGATTTGCAGCAGCCCTTCGGCCTCCAGCCGCAGCAGCGCCTCACGAACTGGGGTGCGACTCACGCCGGACTCGGCAGCAACCTCGGCCTCAGTCAGAAACACACCCTCGTGCCGCGGCAGAGACGCGATCCGATCCTTGAGCCACCGGTATGTGGTGTCTTGCGCGCTCGTCGTCACAAGCCACACTCCTCCCATACGCCTGCCGTGTAACTGCTAGGCAATATGTATACAACAGCACCCCGCCCTTGGGGAAGTGGTTGCTTGGCGCTACCTCCGTAGCCCCGCAGGCCCGGCACATGGTTGGCGGACGATCCGCGAGCTGGTCAGGGGGAATACCCCGGGTACTGCTGTTGGGGTTGTACTTCCGACTGTCCGTTCCCCCGGCAGCAGGTCATCAGAAGGCGTCGGCTTCACCGTGGACGCGGTTGCCCAGGCCGTCGAGGCGGCTCCTCCGGTCGCGGTACTCGGCAGCTGTCAGCCGCGCTTCCTTGGCTCCGCACCCGGCCGCTGAGCTTGGGATCTGGATCTAGTGCCGCGTCAGAGAACCTTTGCCCTGTCACGGCGTGACGCGCCGCGGGGATGCTGGCCCGGATGGCGCGGTGTCGCCAGGCTGTCCGGGTGGCAGAGCGAGTACGGGTGCGCGAGGTCGATGACGACGAGGGCCAGCGGCTGCGGCGGATCGTCCGTAGAGGTACTGGTTCGGTGGTGACGTGGCGGCGTGCGCAGATGGTGTTGCTGTCCGCGCAGGGCATGTCGGTGGGGAAGATCGCCGAGGTGACGTTCACCAGCGCGGATCGGGTCCGGGATGTGATCCACAATTTCAACGCCGACGGCTTCGACTCGCTCTACCCGAAGTACAAAGGCGGCCGGCCGAGAACGTTCACCCTGCCCGAACGCCGGGAGATCAAGAAGATCGCCAAGTCCAAGCCGCCCGAGCATGGGTTGCCGTTCTCGAC
>NZ_JBEYSU010000071.1:0-9642 GCF_040704235.1 Micromonospora sp. NPDC047707 | reverse complement strand
ATTCGACTCATGACGATACGTTTGGCCGGCCAAGCGATCCGCTGGGCCAACGCCACCGAACGCGAAGCCGCCCGACGCATCAACGCTGAACGACTTCTCGCCGCGTAGCCACCCGGTTACCCGACGGTCTCTCAGAGGCCCACGCCAAGCGCATGTCTGCCCATCAGGAGCAGGAACGCGACAACGTCGCCTTGCGCCAATCGATCGACGAGGCGGCCAGCCGCCTACCCGCCCGCTTCACTCTCGCCACACCACTGGACGTCGCGGAAGTCCAGCAACAGAAGGCAGCAGCCGAAGCCCATCAGCGACTCCTTCAGGAGCTGGCCGGCCGACGGACCGGCGCCGAACAAGCGCTCACCGGCCTGCGCTCGCGGAGCGCGGCGCTGGAGACGACCTACGCCAAGAAGATCACCAAGCCGGCGGCGACGCTGCGAGACAAGCTCTTGACCCTGGCGCAGCGGGTTAACGACGCCGCAGGGGCATTCGGGCTCGAAGAACCGGCGGCCGCGCCCGCCGCGCACGTAGACCTGGACACGCAGGCGCACTGGGCTGCTGATCTTCTCGCTCAGGCAAAGGAACTCCTCGGCATCTGCGCCGCAAAAATCGACGAACAGCAGCGTGCCGAGAAGGCTGCTGGAGAGGCCATCGGCCTTGCCTGCCATACGGCTGGTGCCGCCGGCGAAGAAGACCTCGAGCAGCAATACCTCGCCGCCCACGGTACGGTCCAGAACCTGAAAAGGCAGATCGAGCGCGCCCGGGAGGAACTCCCCGTGGTGAACGCGTTGCAGGAGCGGATTGATGCTGCGGCTGGCACAGTCGAGGTTCTTGCACAACTGTCGGTAGTGCTGGCCGAGGGCAAGTTCATCGCTGAGGCGGTCAGCCGGCGCCTCCAAGCGCTGCTTCACCAGGCAAGCGAGATCCTGCTCTCGATCTCCGGTGGCCGCTACAGGTTCACGGCCGACTTCCGGATCATCGATATGGACACCATGGCTGCCCGAGATGTTAAGACGCTCTCCGGCGGCGAAACGTTCCTCGCCAGCCTCGCCCTGGCGCTCGCCGTAGTCGAACTCGCCAGCCGTGCGACCGGTCACGTCGAAGCGCTCTTCCTCGACGAGGGCTTCGGCACCCTTGACACCACCTTCCTGCGCGATGCCCTCAATACGCTGACCGACCACAGCACAACCGGCCGGCTGGTCACGGTGATCAGCCACATGCGTTCCATCACCGAGAACGCCGAACATGTACTAGTCGTGGAGAAGTCCCTGACAACTAGTCACGCGCACTGGGCCGACGCCTCGGAACGAGAGAGGATCATCAACGATGACCTTGGTCGTGGCCTACTTGAATAGGCTGACAGGGCGCCAAGCTGGCCACGCAAAGGCTCCAGACCGAGATGATGCGCGAGTACCACGGTTGCGGGCGTCGCCTCTCGCGGCGACGCGGCAGTGTGATCTGGCTGAGCGGGGGAGGACTGTGTTATTGATGGCAATGCACAATCCTCCGGTGACCCGGAGCGCACTGGTAGTAACCCCCGCGCGCGGTCAGCTATGCCGGCCACGGCGGTACCGGGCACATGCCGTCGATCAGCCGAGGCCTGAGGACCCAGCTCCAAGCGGCTCGCGGCCGGCGAGAACCGTAACCGCCGAGGCCACCGGCATCCCGGAGGCGCCGACGATCACTTCAGCCCGCCCCGGCACCCGATCCAAGGGGGGCAACGGAGGCACCAACTGGTGACCGAGATCGCAGAGCTGCCATTTGAGGAGCACGCTGCTGATTCCGCCGTGCTTGCGCTGTACCGGCAGGTGTTCGCCGTTCTGGCCCGCGACGCGAACCAGATGGTCGACGACCCGGCGCTCGTTCGCGTCGACGAGTTGATCCTGAACGCATTCGCGTCCGCGGGCCCGGCCGGCTTGACGGTGGAGCAGGTGATCGCTGCGTGCGGAGACACCTCGCCCGTCGCGGTCCGGCGCCGGTTCGAGGTGCTGCGCTCCTATCGTGCGGTTACCAAAGTCAACGAGCGACGGAACGAGATGTTCTACCAGGCGGCGTTCGCGCCGTACGTGATGCTGCTGTTCCTGCGCCGGCTGGCGCAGACCGGCGGCCTCGGCGAGCTGCACCAGATGCTGTCGATCGCCCGGCTCTCGATCGAGGACGCCGATACCACCCTCGAGCAGACCCAAGCGCAGCTGCAGGACCTGGCGAACGTGTTCCGGCTGCTGGCGAACCCCATCATGCAGATGGCGAAGTCCGGGACGGTCGAATCGTTGCGAGCCTCGGCGCAGCCGATGCTCGGCAACAGCGAGCTCATCGACAAGGCGACCGTCTTCCACAACCTGGCGACGGAGAAGTGGCCGCAGCTGTTGCCAGAGTGCACGCAGCTGCGGATGGCGTTGGCCGCGTATCGGGACGCGGTGAACGCCGCGGCGCGGCGACTGATCGACCGGGCCGGCCGAACCCGGGCGTTGGGGCTGTTGCCAGCGGAGAAGTGGCGCAGCTTCGCCCGCGACGCCACCGCCGACGAGCTTGCGGCCGCGCTGGACGGGTTGCTGTTCGACGCGCCGAATCCGCACTTCACCGTTGACGACCTGCTCGACGCGGTCGAAGAAGGGTTGCGGACCGACACGGGGCGGACACCGCCGCCTCGGCCGCGGATTGACGATGAACCAGGCCCTGAACAGGTCGGTGCCGATATGGAGGCGGAACTGCTTGCCACCCGGGCGGAGGAGCTGCTGGCCGGCCGCGACGAGGTCACCGTCGCCGAGCTGTTGGACACGGCCGGGGATTGGGCGGCCGGCCGTCGGGTGCTGTCGGACTTGACCGCGATCGGCTTGCGACCCGAGCTGCCTTACCTGCTGACCTGGGGGGACGGGCTGCGGATCAACGTGGTCGGAGACCTGACCTGGGTCACCGACGGCTGGTTCAGGCGCCGGACACCGGCGGAGGCGCCGGCGTGAACGAACACGACACCGCACTGTGGTGGGCGAAGATCCGCTCCGGCGGCCCGCAACAGGCACCCGCGGGCAGCCCATCCCCAGCAGGGATGCGGCGCCTGGTCGAGCCGGACGCCCAGTCAGTGTGGTTCCTGCCGAACCTGCCGCCAAGTGCTGCGCCGGAGGTCCTCGCCGAGTACCGACAGGAACCGGCGACGCTACAGGATTCGGCCGGCACGCTACGAGTGTTCGCCGCCTGCCTGCGCTGCTGCTGGCCGGACCCGGGCACCGACTTGTGGCCGGGCCAGCCGGCCGATCTTACTGACGTCGA
This sequence comes from Micromonospora sp. NPDC047707, assembly GCF_040704235.1. Classification (NCBI taxonomy): domain Bacteria; kingdom Bacillati; phylum Actinomycetota; class Actinomycetes; order Micromonosporales; family Micromonosporaceae; genus Micromonospora; species Micromonospora sp. NPDC047707. Next base: position 6,381 of record NZ_JBEYSU010000071.1, on the reverse strand, counting down.
CCAGGTGCTACAGCAGCTGACCCCGGGCCGGGACCGGGCCAGCCGGCGCAAGCTGCTGTCCGCCAGCCTGCGCCGGCTGGAAGCGTCCCGGTGGGTGCTGCAGACGGCCGACCGGGTCCGGCTGGGGCCTCGCGTCACCGGGTGGGGGTCGCTGGAGCTGTCCACGCTGCGGGAACTGTGGCGGATGATCCCCGACCCCCAGCCGAAGTCTGACCCAGGCGGAGGGGAGGCGCCGTGAACCGCAACCAGAACCCGCTGTTCGACTCCGTCCTTGCGACCCTGACCGACCGGCAGCGCGAACACGTCGAAGCGGCGTACGCCCTGCTGGAGCACAGCCGCGAACCCGTCCACCGGCAGGAACTGCACGCGTTGCAGGACCCGACCAGCCGGGACCGACTCGAGCAACTGCTGCGCCACACAGGCCGGGTCCTCGTCCAGGTCGACGGGCTGCGGTTCACCTCCGGATATGACGACACAGTTGCCGCGCAGCTCACCGCCGCCGGCTGGCAGCCACTGACCACCGTCGAGCGAGCCGTGCTCGCTCTCGTGCTCATCTACTCGGTCGCGATCGCCCGCAGCGAGGAACGCCTCGCTCCCGACACCTGGACGAGCCCGTACCCGACCACCGAGGCCGACATCCTGAAGGCCAGCAAACTCCCGGCGGTCGCCGCAAAAGCCGCAGCGAGCAAACTCGTCGCCGCCGGGCTGCTCACCCGGGTCCGCGACCGCGCCGACGCCGAAGGTGGATACGTGCCCGGCCCGCAACTGTTGCGCCTGACCCCGGCCGCTCGGGCCCGGCTGCAGGAACAGTTGATCCTCGCCGCCGCCCCGAACCATCCGCTCGCCGCCGCAATCCGTGAACGCCGCAACCGCACCGCCAGCAGGGAGAACATTCGTTGACCGCAGCAGGTAACGCCGTCGACGACGGCGCCACCGACATCGTCGGACCGCGGGTCCTCGCCGGCATCCAAATGATCAATATCTCCCGGCTGTCGACCCACCCGGTCCCGATCACCTCCCGCGGCCTGATCACCATCGCCGGCCAAGGACCGTCGGACTCCAACGGCGCTGGAAAGTCGTCGTTCATCGCCGGCCTCAGCCTGCTGCACGCCGACGAGCAGTGGCGGCTGCAATCCGGCGCGCAGGCAGCCGCCGAACTGCTGTTCACCGCCGAACTCGCCGGGCAGGAAGTCGTCCACGCGAACGCCGACCACGGCTACATCGTCGGCGTGTTCGTCCCGCCCACCGCCCGGGCGCTCGCCGAACTTGAGGCGGACGTGCTGACGGTGTGGCTGCGGATCAACCGGCAGGCGCCCCACGTCGAACTGCGGTGGAAGCCGCAGCTGCACGTCGCGTACGGTGCCAGCGAAAACGACCGGGCCGGCAGCGCCGACGGCTTGTGGGACGAGTTGCCACGCAGCAACGGTCGTACCGACATCCGGGCGAACAAACTCGCCCGCACCCTGTATGGGCAGACCGCGCGATGCGTGTCGTTCCTGTCCACGTCGGTGCGAGCCAGCCCTACAGCGAACCTGCTGGCCCAGCCACTGAACGAGCTGACCCCGGAGCGGATTTTCGATGCGATCGGTGCGCTGACCGGCCTGACCCGCGAGATCGACGACGAACAGGCGGCCCGGCAGAATCAGTACCAAGCCGCGCTCGCCGCGAACACCGCGAAGGAAGAGTACGAGCGGTGGGACGAGCGGGTCACCGTCACCGAAGACATGATCCGGGCCCGCGAAGCAGCCCGTACGGTAAAGGCCGACGCGCTCGACAGTTGGCGGTCGCGGTGCGCCCGCTACCTCGTCGACGGTGTCGCCACGGACGCGGAGCTGCGGCATGACATCACTCAGCTCGAAGCCAAACGCAAAGAGCTCCAAGCAGCCATCGACGCTGCCGACGTCAAAGTCGGTCAACTTACTGACGACAAGGCGTTCGACGAGAGCTACCGGCAGCGGGTGAAGGCGTACAACGACATCGACGCCGAGGTGAACAGTCTGCGGAAAGAACAGACCGGTTACGTCGCCCAGATCGAGCTCCTCACCACACGTAGCCGCGCTTTGCGGGAGAAGGCGGTCGCCGCGGACGGTCGGACCGTCGCCCAGGCCGAGCATGAGCTCCGCGACGCCAACGCCGCGGTCGACCGCGCGCAACGCCGCAAAGGCATCACCGAACAAGCCGTCAAGGACGCCCGTAAGGCGCTGGCCGCCGCAGAACGCGGCGAGGACGTCGCGGTCGCCCAGGTGCAGGCGCTGCGCGCGGCTGGCTTCACCGAGGCCGTTCCGCTTGTCGACGTGGTCAGTCTCACCGACGAGCAGCGCCCTGTCTGGGAAGCACGGCTGCTGCCGTATCGGCATGCGGTCGTCGTCACCGATGCGACTGCCGCGCAGGCGGCGCTCACCGACGTCCCCGGCTCGCTGCTCGTCGAAGCTGACCCGGACGGATTCGCGGGTGGCCCAGACCTGCCAGCGGCGGCGAACGCGGCGGTGACCGTGGCCCGGTTCCTGACCGCTCTGCGGGACCGTGCCGGCACCGGTGGACTGATCGACACGGCCGCCGGGGTGCATGGTATTGCTGGGTACGCAGAAGCCATGACCGGCCGCGCCGGCCGGATTCAGGCTGCCCGTGACGCCCTCACCGCCGCGTCCGCTGACGACGGTGAGGCGGACGACAGCGTTCGGGACGCGCAGCGGGCCAAGAAGCGTGCTGACGGACGGGTCGAGGGAGCCAAGGCGGCGCTCGAGGCCGACGAGATCGACTCCCAGGTCGGGAAGTTACGGAAGAAGAACGCGAAGATCGATGAGGAGCTGGACGAACTCGCTGCCCCACATGCCCATGCGAAGAAGGCTTACCTGACGGCGCTTTCGGAGAAGAGCGGCCGCGACGAGCGGATCGCCGCCGCGAAAGCGGAGAAGGAACGGTTGAGCCGGGACCTGCAGCAGAACCAGGACCAGTGGCAGGCGAAAATCGACGCGCGGGCGGAGTTGGACCTGCCACGTCGGCAGGAAGCGTGGGCGGGCACCTCCGCGTCCGCGGAACAGCACCTGCTCACCCTCACCGAAACGGAGCAGAAACGCAGTGTCGCCGAATGGGACGACCTGTGTGCAGGGCAGACCGACCGGCTGCAGCAGGCGTGTTTCCCGCCGGGCATTCCGGAGGAGCAGCTGCCGGAGGAGCTGAAAGTCGTCGACCAGCAGCGCCGCGACCGCCGGCTCAGCGCCTACATCCGGCTCATCCCGCAGGTACTGCGGATCATCGGCCAGCACCTCGACGACCTTGAAAGCATCGACCGGCAGCAACTCGACGAGATCAGCGCCGAACGGGAACGACTCACCGGGACACTGCAGAGCGCCGAAGACCACCTGAGGGAGGCCCAACTCGCGGCGACCGCAGTGCGAGCCACCCTCGCAAAGGCCATCAAAGCCAAGCTGAAGCAGGTTTCTGACGAGTTCGATGCCCTCGACCAGGCGTACGGCGGGTACGGCGGCGCCCTCGACTTCCCCGAACCAGAACCACCAGCAGACCCACAGAAGCCTTGGCAGTGGGCGATCACCCCACGGTGGCGACGCGGCGAAGGGAAACCACTGTCGTCGTACCAGCTGCGCGGCAACACCGCCCAGATGGACGACAAAGCCGTCAAACTCGTCTGCGCGGCCGCGCTTGCCGGCTCGCAGGACCGGCCGCTGCTGCTCGTCCTCGACGAACTCGGACGCAACCTCGGCTCTGCGCACCGCCGTGACGCGGTCGCCCTGTTCGAGAACATCGGCCGGGACCGGGCGATCAGCGTCGTCGGCGCCCTGCAGGACGACATGGAACGGTACGCCGTCGGCTCCTCCAGCCTGTACATCAAGCTACGGCGAACCTCGGACGCATACGCCTACAACCAGGCACCCGTCGTCGTCGGCAGCGAGTCCGAAACAGCCCGCGTCGAGCTGCTCACCATGTGGATGACCTCCTACCGCGGGGAGACACAAGCGTGACGATCCCAGGCGGCTCCGCATCCGACAACGCCGTCCCGGACGCAGAACCGGATCGTGAAATCGTGCTGACCTGGATCACCGACTATCCCGGACTGGTCGTGTACGCGCCGCTACCAGCCAGTGGCCGGTATCCACGCGACCGGAACGGCGACCCGTACTACCGCAGCGTGCGGCTGCGGGCCGAAAACCTCGGTCAGCCGCCGCGCCGGCCCACCGGCCTGCTTTCCGACACCGACTGGGCGTGGATGACCCGCAGCGAACACGCCTGGCGGCAGGTCGCCGACAAGTTCGGCGCCCAAGCCGAGACGATCGTGTTCGCCCTCGCCCGGGCCGCGTGCGTCACCATCGGCTACGACCTGAAAGGCAGCCGGCCAGCACCGAGCCCGAAGCGGGTGTACCCGCACCCCGACCTCTCCGCCGCAGAGAGGTACCGCCGCATAGTCCGCCGCGACCAGCGGTCCACCCTGCAGTCCCGCGCCGCCGAACTCGCTGCCGACGTGCGCGATGAATGGCCCGGCGTCGCCCAAGCCCTGCACACCACCGAACACCCGGACCGGCTCGGCTGGGCAGTCACCGCCGCAACCGATCTGACCGCCGGCGTCGTCCACAACTCCGTCCGCGCCTTCGTGCAAACCCACGCGGGAAGCACCAAAGCCCGCGATGACGTTCAGCGGCTGCTGACCGAGCTCGGATTCGAACCCGACGCCCTCGCTGCACTCGGCCTATCCCGCAGCCCATACATCGGCATCGGCGGCCCGGTCCGGCTGCAGGTCTCAGATGCCGTCATCGATCTTTCCCCGCTGCCTGGCCCGCATGACATCCGGCTCAGCCCTCAGCACACGATCTCCATCGACATACGCCGCGGGACGGGGCCGCTTCTGATCATCGAAAACCGGCAGGCCGCCGAAACGCTATGCGATATCGACGCGGGCGTGCCGGTCATTTGGTGCCACGGCCAGCCACCAGAGCCCGTCCTCAACCTGATTGCCGAAGCAGCAGTGCAGGCCTCGTCAACACTGATCTGCACCGACGCCGACCTTGGCGGAGTGCGTATCGCCGCGAGAATCCACGACCACCTCGCCGCAGAGTTGACAGTCCACGTCATCGACGTCGGCGCTGCACGGCACCAACCCGGCCGGGCTTTCTCTGCTCACAGCCGGGCACATCTGGAACCGTTCGCGACCCGGAACGATCAGATCGGAGCCTTTGCCCGCAACTGCCTGGATCGTGGCTACGCCATCGAACAGGAGGCGACCGTCAAAGCAGCGCTGACCGAAGCACTGGATCGGATTCGACGAAACTGACGGCGGCGCGGCCCGCAGTGCAGTCACTCGATGCGGATCGGTCGACGACGGCACGAAGCCACTCGCCCACTCGCTCCACACCCACAACATCCTGCCGCAGATGGCTACAGCCGCCATGGCTGGCGTCGGTGGAACGCAGGGCAAGGTGACCTGACCAAGGCTCCGCATCGTGCCGTAGCGTGGGGACAGCAAATTAGAGGGACTTCCCCCGGCGATTCCTGCTTGTGGTCTAGTGTTACGCAACGTAGTTCGCTACTGTTGGCGCATGAACACCCATTTCGAATATGGGTGCTACGTAGACGTGTCTGAATCCCCCCTCGGACACGTTATTTCCACACGAAACGTGATGGTTCTTCGTGTTTCGCGTGATCCCCGTCCCGATGGACGGGGATTTTTGCTGTGGCGGCGAGGCAGCTTCCCGCGGGGTCAAGCTTGTAGACCACGGTCTCGGCTTCAATGGTCCAGGTTCGCTGATCGCACACAATGATCATGTTGTTGGTGCGGAGGTAGGTGGCGACCATTTCCGGATCGGGGCTGCGCAGCGCGGGGTGGTGGCGGTGGAGCCCGCGGTCGTGGCGGATGCCGTCGACGAGGTGGTCTTCCCGGAGGTAGAGGATCTTTGGTCGGGGAGAGGCCTTGGTGCGGCTGCTGGTGTGGCCGTGCCGGCATCGGTAACCGGGACGGCCGTGGACCCAGTGCGAGTCCATGATGCGGTCGCAGACACCGCAGCACCGAGCCCGGCCAGGAGGTAGCGGCGAGCAGTGCCATCGGCGGGGGTGGGTGCGGTGCGGATCGCGTGGACCGCGATGAACTGCTCCTCGCTGACCAGCGCTGGGTGCGCGAGCTGGCGGGAGATGCCCACTGTGGGGCGACGTTCCAGCGCTGGACCTCGCGGTGCCGCGCGACGGTGCCATCGGGCTCGACGTCGTCGTGAGCGGTGTGTTGGCGGTTCCAGACCTGCCGACCGGTGTAGCGGGGGTTGGCTAGGATCGCCGCGACGGTCCCGACTTGGCTCAGGTTAGTGCGCAGGTCGACTGGGCCGGGTGATGGCTTCGAGTGCGTCGTGGAGGTCGTCGGGTAGGGGGTCGGCGGCGGTG
>NZ_JBEYSU010000070.1:0-10036 GCF_040704235.1 Micromonospora sp. NPDC047707 | reverse complement strand
CACGCTCACGCAGCTCATCGTTGTACTTCTTCTGTGCGGGCATCGCTGGTGTTCCTCCCAGGTTTCGATGTCTCCATCAAACCCGGTGCGGAACAAACGTTGGATGAGGCCGAGGTCAGGGTACTGGAGATCCAGACGAAGCTGCACCGGTGGGCCCTCGACGGCCCGGACCGGAGGTTTCATGATCTGTACAACCTCGTCTGGAACCCGGCGGTCCTGCTGGTGGCATGGCACCGGGTTCGTTCCAACCGAGGAGCACGATCAGCGGGAATCGACGGGTTACGGCCCAAGGATCTCCCGCCCGGGCAGAGCCTGTTCCTGTTCAAGCTCCATCTGGAGCTTCGGGCCAGGGTGTTCCAGCCTCTGCCCGTCCGGCAGCGGCGGATACCCAAGCCCAACGGCAAGACCCGGGCCTTGGGTATCCCCACCGCGAAGGACCGGATCGTGCAGGCAGCACTCAAGCTGATCCTCGAACCCGTCTTCGAGGCGGACTTCAAGCCGTGCTCCTGCGGCTTCCGCCCTGGAAGACGGGCCCAGGACGCGATCGCCGAGATCCACCTGATGGCCTCCAACTCCTATGAGTGGGTGCTGGAAGGCGACATCACGGCGTGCTTCGACGAGATCGACCACACGGCCCTGATGGACCGGGTGCGCCGACGCATCGCTGACAAACGCGTCCTGGCGCTGGTGAAGGCGTTCCTGAAGGCTGGGTCCTCGCAGAAGACGACATCCTCCGCGACACCCGCACCGGCACACCGCAAGGCGGCATCCTCTCTCCGCTTCTAGCCAACATCGCTCTGTCGGTCCTAGACGAACATGTCACGGCCGCATGGGTGACGTTCGGCAAGAACAACCAGGCCCGCAGCTACCGGCGACGCAAGGGGCTCCCCACCTACAAAATCGTCCGCTACGCGGACGACTTTGTGATCATGGTGTCCGGACGTCGCGAGCACGCCGAGGCGCTGCGCGACGAGGTGGCTGAGGTGCTGGCCACCGTGGGTCTGCGGCTGTCAGAGGAGAAGACAACCGTCGCGCATATTGACGAGGGGTTCGACTTCCTGGGGTTCCGCATCCAGCGGCAACGCCAGCGGGGCTCGAACAAGTGGTTTGTCTACACCTGGCCTTCGCGTAAGGCGCTGACCAACGTGATGGCCAAGGTAAAGACGATCACCAGGCAGGGAACCAACCAGCCCCTCGCTGAACTGCTCCGGCAGATCAACGCGGTGCTACGAGGCTGGACCAGCTACTTCCGCCATGGGGTGTCCAAGACGACCTTCTCGTTCCCGCACCAGTACACCTGGGAACGGATCACCAGATGGCTTCGCCGCAAACACCGCCGGGTCACGTGGAAGAAGCTAAAACGCCGCTACCTACCCGGGTGGTGGCCCACCGATGGCGAGATGACCTTGTTCAATGCCGGGGCGGTACCGGTCACCCGATACCGCTACCGGGGAACGAAGATCCCCACGCCGTGGACACCAGCCCCGGTCGCAACGCCGTAACCCACCGCACGGACTCGCGGAGAGCCGGATGCGGGGCCAACTCGCACGTCCGGTTCGGGGAGCGGGCCGGGGAAACGGACCAGCCGAAACGCTGGCACCGCGCCCCGGTCCGACTCCACCTGGCCAACGCCACCGTCACCGAGGTCCGCCGCCGCATCACGCTCACCCAGCGCGGTCGCCGCGGCCGTGGCAGCGACCCGGAATGGCGCATGCGCAACCCGGCTGACCCGCTCCGCCGCCCGCATGCCCGGCAAGCACGTCGACCGCCTCGTCGACACGCTGCAAGCCCTGCCCACCGCGATCGGCGCCCCGATCCTCGCCGCATGCAACGCAAAAGAAGACCTGCTCAACCTGCTCGCGACCGCCCGCACCCGACCCAACCGGGAACACGTCCATCGGCTACTACACCGCTTCTACACCCGCTGCGCCGCCTCCGACCTGCCCGAACTGCACCGGCTCGCCACCACGATCGAGACCTGGTGGCCGCAGATCCACGCGTTCCTGACCACCGGAATCACCAACGCCGGCTCCGAAGGCACCAACCGGGTCATCAAGACCGTCGCCCGCGACGCCTACGGCTTCCGAAACCCCGAGAACCAGCGGCTACGCACCCGCACCGCCCGACGCCACCGCGAACACCTCAACCCCGCTTAACTTCGAAGAGCCCACATAGGTCGCTTGCCACCCGAGTGCGACCAGTAGCGCCACCCAGCGAAGGTCGCGCAGTACGGCGAAGAGCGCGCCGAAGGCCCTGGCGACATGGTCCCGGACCGCTGGCTCACCCAAGATCACGACCTCAAGTGGGTACGTGATCTTCCGCAGCGACGGCCGCTTCGCGATGGAGGCCTACTCCGCGAGCCAGCGATACGTTCCGCGTCGCTGCTGGTCGTGCCCGGCCGCTGCCCAGCGTCGGTCTCGGTCTGCTTCACCCACGTCCGTAACGCCTCGCGACGACAGGATCGGCGCGGGTCAGCCACCATGATAATCGTCGCTGCGTGGTGGCTGACCCGCGTCAACGTGTGCTCAGCGCTGAGAGCGAAGCAGATAGGCGCGGATGATCGTCTGCTCGACCTTGCCACCGTTGCTATCGGTGGCGGTGGCCCGCAACGACACGTGCCCGTCACCAGCAGGATGCGTCACCGATGCGATCCGCTTGTCCTCGCCACCGCTGACCGGCGCGGTCGTCCAGGTCACGCCGTCGTCGTAGGACACCTCCACGGTCAGTCCGGTGACCTTGCCACCTGCCGAGCCCGGTTGATGGTCCACCCGGATTGGGATCTGGAACGGCTGCCCGGCCGGTGCGGCATAGCCCGCCTCCAGTGCGGGTGCGTACCTCACGGTCATCAAGGGCAGCGCCACCGGCAGGCTGGCGGCCTCGTGCCGGGAGCGGAACGTCCACACCACGGAAATTTTCGTCGAGACTACGTTGCGGCTGGACCGGTCGACGGCCGCCTCCAGCCGGTACGCCGCCTCGTCGGGGGGCACGCTCGCACTGAGCAGGCCATACGAAGGATTCTCGGCGATCATTTCGCCGTTGCGGTACAGGGCTGTGCGTTCGCCGTCTGTACAGCCTTTTGGAAGACTTCCGCGTCCCGGCGTCGGATCGACGAGCAGGCCGTCGTAGACGCTGATCGTGTCGTCAGGACTGCGTCGTATCCCAAGCGTTGAGGCTGCCGGCCAGTTACCGAAGGCCGGACCAAGAACGCCGCCGTTCCAGGTCTCCTGGTAGGTCCGCCCTGCCCGGTAGCTCAGGTCGCCTTGCGCCAACGCGGTCTCGGTGCACCGCGATGCGTCCATCTGAATGAAGACGTGTGACCAGCGCAGGTTGTCGTTGCCGTGGTAGTAATCGGTGTGTTGTCCCGGCCGACTCATATCCGACGTATTTATGAACCCGGTCCCACCCACCGGGATCGAGCCTGCCCGGCCAAAATGCCCCGCTGGAAAGTGATTGTCTTTCTTGACTGTCGCCAGGTCCGCGGGACGGATGCGCCGAGTCAGGCCGGTCGGTAGTGAGCCGGAGGTGACCCAGCCCAGGTGGTAGGTGTACGGGCTGTCCAGGAAGCTACCATTGGCCGCTGCCTTGCCCCAGTCTGCGTAGATGTCGGACCGGAAGGTATCACCGGCGTCCGATGGACCGATCTGCGCGGTGAACAGGTTGTCGAAGCCGCGGCGCTCGTTGAGCCAGTTCATCGACGAACTGCGCGCCGGGTAGGGCGCGGTGACCCGGTAGCCGATGTTCGCGCCCATGAAGGTGGCGGTCGGCTCCGGAACCGTGGCCGTGATGGGCCTGCCCGTACGGGCGTCGAGCACGATGCGGGTGTCTCTGGTGAGGCTCAGCTTCGGCCGGGCTAGCAGGGTGATCGTCTCTGTGTCCTGGTATAGGTCGGTGAAGACGAGTGCGCCGACGGTGTAGTCACCGGCCGGCAGGCGGGTGGTGTGCTCGCCTGGGGTCCACTCGGCGACGCTGGAGTGGTCGGCCCAGGAGGTGATCAGGCTGACGTAGTCGACAGCGTCTACGCCGTGGCGGTCCAGTACCTGCACCGTCAGCGCGTACCGTTCGACGTCGCGCACCACTGACAGCAGCGTGGACACGGGCGTCCCGGTGCCGGCCGTGGCGGTGACCCGGCCGGTGTATTGGCCGTCCGGTGCGCTGACCGAGGTGTTGACCGTGACGGTCGCCGACGCTGTGCCGCCTGCCGGCACGGTGATCTGTTGCGGGGTGACCGTGATCATGCCCTGCGGCGCGGTCGTTCCGTTCGGGCCGGTTAGCGTGGCCGCCATGTCCAGCGTCGCGGGTGCGGGCCCGTCGTTGCGGTAGGTCACCGTCCGGGTCACTGGTGGGTCGTCCTCGTGCGGCCACTCCTGTGCCCCGAGGTTGAGGCTGCCGGTGTCCGGTACGACCGGGGCGGCGATCGCGGTGCGCAGGTTGACGTCCCCGGCCCCCTCGGCGGAGATGTCCGCGCCGGACAGGCTTGACGCGGTCGCCATGAGAGCCGCCTTGAGCTGCGCACCGGACCAGTCAGCGTGCTGCTGGGCCAGCAGTGCCGCGGCACCGGTGACGTGCGGTGTCGCCATCGACGTGCCGCTCATCCGCTCGTAGTGGTCGTCGACCGGGTCGTTCGGCGTGGACTGGGCGGAACGGGCGGCCACGATCCCGACGCCGGGCGCGCTGATCTCCGGTTTGTTTCCACCGTCGCCCGGCCGGGGACCACGGCTGGAGAACTCGGCGATGGTGTCTTCGCGGGTGTTCGCGGCCACCGACAGGGCCGCCTCGGCGGTGGACGGCGAACTCACCGAACTGGCGCCACGGGCGCCTTCGTTGCCGGCGGCCACCACGAACAGCACACCGTACTGCGCGCTGAGCCGGTTGATGGCATCTTCGAGCAGGTCCACCCCCGGGCTGTCCTGGCTCCCGATACTCAGGTTGACCACGTCGGCGCCCTGCTCGGCCGCCCACTGCATGCCAGCCAGCATCGCCGATTCCGTGCAAAAACTTTCCGCGCACACCTTGCCGACGAGCAGGTCCGCATCAGGCGCGACACCCTTGTACCTGCCATCGGAGGCGGCGCCGCTGCCGGCGACTATGGACGCGACGTGCGTACCGTGTCCGATCACGTCACCGCCCTCGCTGGCCTCGCTGAAGTTGCGGTTCTCGCGGATCCGTCCGGCGAAGTCCGGATGATTGGCGTCGATGCCGGTGTCCAGCACGGCAACGGTCACGCCACGCCCGGTCAATCCCGCCTGCCAGGCCGCCGGCGCGCCGATCTGCGCGGTGCTCTGATCCAGACTAATGCGGAGCTTGCCATCCAGCCAGACCGACTCGACCCCACTGGCCAACGTCGGCCGCTTGCCGCCGGCGGGCTTGCGGGCGTCGCCGGTCAGGTCGGACCACCAGGTGCCGGCGTCCCGTTTGGCGGTGCGGGTGCTCAGCGCGTTGACCACCGGCGCCTCGCCGGTCACCTGCGTCCGGTGCCGTCGCATCCAGTCACGGGCGCCGGCTCTCGCTGCCGGGTCGCGGTAGCGGACGATCAGCGGGATGTTGTTGCGCCTGGCGTCGTCGTAGCCGGCGGCGAGCAGCGCGGTCACGTCGAACAACCGCCGGTCCAGCCGGCCAGCGGCCAGCAGGCTGACGGCGTCGCCGGGGATGACCAGGTCGTGTCCGTCGTGACGCTGGCGGAGGAAGCCAACTCCTTTCCGGCCCTTGCCGGGCTTTACCGAGATGGTGCCGTCACCACGGACCTCCACGAGATCACCGGTGATGAGCGTGACGGAACGTGGCGTGGCATCCGCCGCAGCTGGTGCAGCGGCCCTCGCCGCAACCAGCGGTGTGGTCGTCGCGGTGGCCGGTGTGGGTGGGCTGATGGTGGACACGACGGCGAGGCAGGCGGGGATCGCCAACCAACGTACACGTTTCACAGGGCCTCCCTGGGCCTCGTTGAGTTCTTGACCTTGTCGATCAAGCAGGAAGGTGGCCGGCCGTTCTACGAGCGACCGACCACCAGGTACGGCGTTGAGCGCCGAATACAGCGCGCCGCCGATGAACAGCAGCAACGCCGGCAGATCGCCTGATCAGCGATGAGGAGCGACGCCGGCTGCGCTGGACCGGTGGCGCTGGTGGTATTCGGCGGAATTCCTCGGTCTGCATCTCCGTCGGACCGCGCATTGCGCTTTTTCCTTGGTGACAGAGCCGCAGCACAGCGATTGGTCGATAATGTTGGCGACCTCACCACATGACGGCGGAAAGTCGGCGGCTCGCCAGCGCCGCGCCGGATTGTCCCCGCCATTTGCCGGCCGTCTCGTCGAATGCGCGATCTCGGAAAAGGGGCGGTCCGTTGAAGCGTCCACCGCCGGGGTATGGCCAAGGCTGCGGTGCCGGCATGATCGGCCAGGTCATGCCGGCACCTGGGGAATGATGATGGGCCGCCGAAGCGGCTTACTTGGGCAGCGAGTCGGTCCACTCGGAGGAGAGCTTGAAGGTCCCGCCCGGGGGACTTGTTACGCCGCTGCCGCCGTCCGCCGGGACGTACCAGTTGGTCTCGCGGATTCGCGAGCTGGCCGGGTCGACAACAATGCGTCCCGGTGCTTGTCCAGCGAGGGAGACCAGCAGTTCCTGCCCGCTCTCCACCTCGCCGAGGCTCTTGACGTTCGGGTAGCTGGCGATGGCGCGGAAGGCGGCGGCGCGGACGTTCGGCGGGGCCGGCAACTGGGAGACCAGGGAGACCAGCCCATAGAAGACGGCCTCCTCCTTCTCGGGGGCTTCCGGGTTAGCGGCACTCCTGATGTCGCTGTTCTTCAGGGAGTCGGCGATCCATGCCTTCAGGGAACCCGGTTCGGTCGGCAGGGCCTGAAGCTGTTCGAAGGTCACAACGGGGCCGCCCAGACGGAACGCCTCCGTCCCCTTGCCCCTGACTGTCTTGCCGTTCGTCTTCCTGCTGTCCATGAACCAGTGGTGACCATCACGCTTGGCCCAGTACTCCGACTGCCACGCTTCCTTGTCGCCGTGGAACACCACCTTGACGTGCCAGTAAGCACCGGAACCCTCCGGCGTCCGCTCGGCGGTCGTGGCGGCCGCGAGCAGGATCTGCTGGCTGGACAGCGCGGTCGTGGCAGGCGGGGGCGAGGAGTGGTCGGAATTGCTGACGCCGATGCCGACCGCGACGGCCGCCGCGACGACGGCGGTCGCAGCCGAGGCCAGCGAAACGAACCGGCGTTTCGGTGACCGGCGGGTGGCCTGTTCGGCCGTCCGGAGATCCTGGTGGATCTGGCTCATCACGAACTCCTGGAGTCTCTGGTGGCGGTCGCTCGGCAATTCCCGCTCCACCGGCCCCGGCAGCAGCCGGGTTAGCTCTGCGCGTTCGTCCGAGTCGGGCTGAATCGGGGAGGCGTTCATCGGGTTTTCTCCTGAGTGAACAGGACCGCGCTGTCGCGGTCACCTATTACCTGTCCTTGGCGGGACTGCGGTTCCCGTTTTCTTTCGGGCGGTCGAATGGTTCCGGCGGCGACGAGCTTGGCCAGCTTCTTGCGCGCCCTGGACAACCGGGAGCGCACCGTGCCGATCGGCACGTCGAGCGCCGACGCGGCCTCGGCATAGTCGAGTCCGGACCAGACGCACAGCGCGAGCACCTCGCGTTCGGGCTTGCGCAGTGCCGCCAACGCGGTACGCACCAGGGCGAGCCGTTCGCGGTCGTCGATCCGGCCGGACACCTCCTCGGCGAAGTCCGGCACCGCCTCCTCCCTCGGCGCCTGCGCCAGTTTCACCTCGTGCCGGCGGGCCGTGCGGCGTAGGTTGCGCGTGACGTTGGTGGCGATGCCCAGGAGCCACGGACGCAGCGACCCGGTACCGGCATCGACTCGTTCGCGTAGCCGCCAGGCCTCCAGGAAGGTCAGGGATACCACGTCCTCTGCCGTCGACCAGTTCGAGGTCAACCGGAAGGCGTGGTTGTAGACCGAACGGGCATGTTCATCGAACAGCTCTCTGAACACGTTCGGGTCCCCCGCCCGAACCCGGGCGCGCATTCTTATCTCCACATCCGTAACCTGTCCAGCTGGACCCACCGGTTGCCGTGACCTGGATCACGCGACGTCTTCGGGTCGCTGACCGCCGCCGGCACTGTCCGGCACGTCGATGGCTACGCCACACGTGGCCGGCCCCGAAGGCTGGCCAGCACGACGTCGATGCCGAGGGTGGCGCCGTGTTCGATGACTTGTTCTTGAAGTCGGCGTCGACCCAGGTCCTGGCCAGGGTGGATGCGCGGCTTTGGCCTGATCGAGGAGGTCGATGCCGATGATGTTGTCGCCGGTGCTGGCGGCGGTGACGATGACGGCGAGGAGCAGGCCGAGGGTGTCGGTGACGATGCCGCGTTTGCGTCCGACGATCTTTTTGCCGGCGTTTCTGCCCACGGATCCGCCAGGTGCAGGCGATGAAAAAGTTCGCCGAGGCCAAGGACGACCTCTACTTCCAACTCGCGGCGAACTTCCTCTTCGAGCCCGACATGATGGCCAAGTGGGAAGACGCGAGCGACGCCTCCACCGCGGCAGCTGTGTCGTGGTTCCGTACCCGCGAAAGCCTGCCCACCGTCCTGCAACAGTGGCGAGTCGCTGGCGCACGCCGAGTCCGCGACAGCAGAGGCCGCCGCCCCCGCATCTTGGACGCGGCCATTGTTCCTCAGCGCGGCGAGGCTGGCATCCGTCGACGCCAGGAAGCCGAGTCGGCCCTACGGAAGGGGCGCCGCAAGAAGCGATAAGCCTGCACACGCAGGACCCACAACGCTCCAGCTGATCTTCAGCAAGCGATCACAGCAAGGCCGCGCGGCGACCGGCACGCAATGGCAGGAAACAAGAACCCGCAGGTCATCACCCTGGGGGCACAGGCCGAGCGTCGGGTTAGGAAACCGATGCTCTATCCCCTGAGCTACGAGGGCGCGGTGGCCCAGCTTATCTGCCAGCGGATAGCCGAGTGCCCAGGAGTGCCCACCCGTGCCTACCGCTAGCAGCCGCCGTCGCTCCGACCGTAGGAGCACACACCGAGCATGCGACCGAACCCTGGCAACGCCTGGTACCCACCGCGGCCCGACACCAACTCGCCACCACCCCGCAAAACTCCTTCCAGATGTACGACGATGTCGCCATCGTGGAAACCTTCGTCGGGGAGACCACCCACCGCGACGAAGATGCCGCCGCCTACGCCAAGGCCATCGACCGACTTTGGAACGAAGCCGCCACCGGTGAAGACGCCCGGAGACTCATCGTCCGCGCAGCGCAGGACCTTCGAGACTAGCCGTCGTTCGCTCAACGCCTCCCGTCTTATCGGCAAGGGCTACAGCGAGATTGCGCCTTGGCTGACTTCCTACTGACCCCGTTTCCTGCATCAACCCCACCCACTGATCTGAGCACTTGCGAATAACTTGATCATTTATATATCGTCCGCTTGTGAAGCCGATGCGTGAACCGACCTTCCTCATCCTGACCGCGCTCGCAGGTGGTCCTCGCCATGGGTACGGCATCGTCCAGGAGATCGCGGCGCTCTCCGAAGGGCGAGTCAGCCTGCTGACCGGCACGCTCTACACCGCGCTTGACCGGCTGACCGCCGAAGGGCTGGTAGAACACGACCGCGACGAGGAGGTCGACGGCCGGGTGCGCCACTACTACCGGCTGACCGCACAGGGACTTGCGGCCCTGACCGTCGAGACCGCCCGCCTGCGGCAGCTCACCGGCGCGGCCGAGGCCCGGCTGCGCACCCTCCGCCCGGGCATCGCCTGATGACGGGGCCGCTCGCCCGGCGCTACCGCCGGCTGCTCTTCTGCTACCCACGCGCCCACCGTCGTGACGAACTGCTCGCCACCCTGCTGGAGGCGGCCCCGCCCGGGCGCACTCGGCCGACGGTGCGAGAGGCAGCCAACCTAATCCGACACGGTCTGCGAGCCCGCCTCGGCCGCCCCACTAGGGCGTGTCTTGTGGATCTTCGGGGATGGGTTCGGTAGATAGATTCCCGTGTCGCGACGTCATGAGTTGACCGATGACGAGTGGGCGCTGCT
>NZ_JBEYSU010000069.1:0-10218 GCF_040704235.1 Micromonospora sp. NPDC047707 | reverse complement strand
GATCCGCGACGACATCCACGAAGCCTTCCTCACCCTCGCCTGCGCCATCATCTGCTGGCGACGACTCCAACGCTCAAAGAGTTAGGAGTTCTTAGAGATCGGTTCACGTTAAGGTGTGGAGCTTCTGTTGACAGATGTTGCGCCGCCAGGCTAAGGAAAGCTTGATGAATGTCGAGGCGCCTTCGTAGCGCGCACGGAGTCGTTAAGGCGTGTAGCCAGGCGAAGCTGCGTTCGACGACGCAGCGTCGTTGGCCGGAGCCGTCGCCGTGCCGCGACGCGCGATGACCGGGGTGATGCCACGGGCGCGGGCGAGATGGCGGTACTTGTCGTGGTCGGTCGGTAGAAATTGCGGCGTTGTCGTAGTGGCCGGCCACAGCGGCGGCTATCGATGATCAGGTGGTGCTTACGCCGCCGGATCGACCGGACTCGACCCGAGGTGACCCCCTTCGAACGCCTGTAGATGGCGCTCGAACGCCGCGTCGGCCAGGTCGAGGACGCGCCAGGAGCAACGACCTCGGCCACAGCGCCTAATACTTCAACGTCGCAAGCCCGCCCCAGCCACTACCGCCACCGCGGCTACCCGCCATAACTGCCGTTGCAGTACTGAGGTATAACGGATTGATCGGGGACGTTCCTCAGTCGGATCCGATCTGGCTGAAATACCGCTGAGCCGATCGGTGGAGGGCGGCTTTAGCGTCCTTCGCGACAGTCCTTCCCCACCAAGCGCCGTAAATTGTGTCGAAAGGCAAAGAGGCTACCAGCGTTAGCGCGCGCCGGATGGTATCGGGTCGCTCAGGGATGAGGTTCGGATAGCTGTGCATGAAGCTGACCCAACGCCGATCCTTGACGACCTGCAGGATGTCACCGCTGCACAGCGCACCCCTACCGCCAGCGCCGCCTGTCCAGTGCAGCACAGTGCCGCCGGCAAAATGAACACCGCAATTGACGAGAGTCCGACCGGGTAGAATCTCAGTGCTGTCACCTTCCCAGAATATGACGTTGCCGGTGCGGCAGACCCACTCTCGGTCCGCCTCGTGAATATAGATAGGAATGTCGCCGAAAGCTTTACTCCAGGCTACCATCGCGCCGTAATAGTGCGGATGCGAAATTGCAATTGCGTCCAGTCCCCCCAATTTGTCAATCGCGGTGAGTGCAGCATCGTCAATATATGGCACACAGTCCCAAAGAACATTGCCGCCTGGTCCAGGCACGATAAGAGCCCGCTGACCGATTGCGAATTCCGGCTCTGTGTCGACTCCCCATAGCCCAGGAGCCTCCTCGCGGAGGGCGTTGCGGTGCCCGGACTCCTTCAACTCACGCAGCGTGGTCCAGGCCTGTCCATCCCAGTTGACGTACTGCCGCTCATCAGCGCAGATCCGGCACGTTTGAAGGTCAAAGGCCTGGTCGCCGTACTGAACACCGCAGGTGACGCAAATCGGGAGAGTGTCATCGTCCATCTGCATATCGTCGGCTGCGTGTTGCCTACGCGCATCAGGAAAATTGCCTACACGCGGAAACCCGGCGTCCGCGACCATGGCTGCCAGAGTAAATAGGTGCTGGGTACGTCGCAGGTTAAGGCTTGATCAGCGACACCGACGAGCTTTCGAGGAGCCTGGGACCTCCAGCCTTTCTGTTCGACCGAATGTTTGCTACCTCGTGAACGCGCGATCGCCGGCCGGCTCTGCCCGCACTGTACATGCGCAGACCTGCTCGTCAACGTTCTGTCTGGTGCGACCCGCCCCCTTGCTGCGCGTAAGGCCCTCGCCTGGCAGAAGTACGGCTAGTTTCTGATGTGGGGCAGAGGCCTGGGGTGGCACTGTCGGGGCGTCCTGGTTGGTGATCACTGTGATCGGAGGTATCCGGCATGTCGTCCAAGCTTGCCGTCATCGTCGCGTCGACCCGAGAGGGCCGTTTCGCGGATACAGTGGTTCGATGGTTCATGGAGCAGGTCGGCCAGCGCGTAGACTTCGACGTTCAGCTCATCGACCTGCGGGACCTCAAGCTGCATCCGGTGCTGGATGTAGAGGACCCGCAGCGGGACCGGCTCCTTGAGTGGATCGGTGCGGCTGACGCGTTCGTTGTGGTAACGCCGGAATACAACCATGGTTACCCGGCCGCGTTGAAGCACGCCATTGACTGCGTGTACGAGGAGTGGCGGGCAAAGCCGGTTGCTTTTGTATCGTACGGCGGCATGGCGGGCGGTCTGCGTGCCGTCGAACAGCTTCGCCAGGTGTTTGCGGAAATGCATGCGCCGACAATGCGTGACGCGGTCAGCTTCCATTCCTGCTACGAGCAGTTCGATGACGATGGCCGGCCGATCAATTCAGAGCAGGTCAACGGTGCCGCCAAGGTGATGCTTGACCAGCTCGAATGGTGGGCGACGGCGCTTCGCAATGCCCGTGTCGCACGTCCGTACGCCGCCTAAGGAGTCAGACGTGCGGGCGATTCGCCAACGCCGGTTCGGTGGACCGGACACCTTGCGAGTTGAGGAGGTGCCCGAGCCGCGGCCGGGGACGGGGGCGTTGCGAATCGTGGTGGAGGCTGCAGGTGTACATCTTCTAGATACCACGCTCCGCAAGGGCGGAGATGGACCCTTCGGATCTGTCGCTCTACCGGCAACGCCTGGCCGGGAGGTGTCAGGACGGGTCGACGCGGTTGGACCGGGCGTGGACAGTTCTTGGCTCGGTAAACGGGTTGTCGCACACTTGGGCGACGCAGGTGGAGGCTATGCCGAGCTGGCGATTGCTATCGCCGAAAGGACCCACGTGATCCCGGATGAACTCGACGCCGACGCGGCCGTAGCGATGATCGGGACGGGCAGTGCAGCCGCTGCCGTCCTTGAGGCGACACCGATTTGTGCCGGTGACATCGTGATGGTTACCGCCGCCGCTGGCGGCGTCGGCCATTTGCTCGTGCAATCGGTCGTTCAGAAGGGTGCCCACGTCATCGCGGCTGTGGGAGGGCCGGCGAAGGTGGATCTAATCCAAAAGGCGGATCTGATTCGCCACCTTGGTGCCCATAGCGTAGTCGACTATCGTCACGAGGAGTGGGTCCAACACGTCGTTGAGCTTCTTGACGGCCGGAACCTCAACGTCGTGCTGGACGGGGTGGGTGGCCAGATCGGTCGTGCCGCGCTCGAGCTGCTTAGCCCCGGTGGATGGCTAACCCTATTCGGTTGGTCCTCCGGAACGGTGACGCCCCTCACTGCCGACGACCTGTTCGCCAGGGGGGTGACGGCGACAGCGGCCGTTGGTGCGCGGGTTGTAGTGCGCCGGGATGGTATGCGGCCGTTGGAACGCGCCGCGTTGGACGCAGCAGCCGCCGGACGGTGGAGGCCCCTGACGACCCGGTTCCCCTTGGAGGACGCTGCAACCGCGCACGCTGCCCTGGAAAATCGTCGCACCGTAGGCAAGGTAGTCCTTACCCCTTGATGGTTCCCAACGTGCCGGCCGTGGTTGCTGGGGCAGACCACGGCCGGCACCCTGCTCGCCACATAAGGAGGGTGGTTCCGGAGGATGTGGCACCTGCCGGATGCGTCTGCGCCAGGTTCGGACCAAAGATGATGGCGTGACCGCACCGTTTCGCGCGTTCAGGGTTCGCAACTTTCGCCTCTACTACCTCGGTAGGGTACTCACCTACGTGGGCTTCTGGACCCAAAGCATCGCCCAGGAATGGCAGGTCCTGACGCTAACCGACTCAGGCACGGCCCTTGGGGTCGTGACGGCCTGCAAGTCGGCCCGGGTCTGCTGCTTCCTCCGCACGCGGGGTTGGTCGCCGATCGCCTCCTCGTCCACGCGTACGGCACCGGGCCATCATTCATGTTGACCGCCATTCTCAACGTTCTAGCGGTGACGACGTTGTTGTTTATGCGTGCCAGCGAATCGAATCGGCCGCCGTCCGCACCAACCGGCAACGGGCTGATACGTGAGAATCCGCACTATATGTGTCTGCTGGTGCCCATTGTGGGCGCGTTTTTCGCGGCCGCACGGGAAATTGGGCAGCCGCACCACTCTGGTCATGGAGCACTTTGCTTCCCACTGGCGCAGGTCGCCAGTGGCCTCGCGCCCGGCTACCTTCCATTCGTCGTGCTGCTGCCGACGGTGGGCTTCGCGTGGGTGACGGTCGTGACTAGCGCCACCACAGCAGTCCAGGTGAGGACGCCTGCGCAGCGTCGCGGACGCGTGATTGCTTTGTACATGTTGATTTTGATGGGCGCCGCGCTCGTCGGCTCGCCCAACGTGGGGTGGCCGAGTGAGATGGCCGGACTTCGGATCGCCCTGATCGTCGGAGGCTGCGTAACCGCCGCAGGGACCGTCGTGATCCTAGTGTCCTTTAGGCAGAAACCTAACCACACCACCCTATTGAATCTGACGACAGTGTCGACATCTTCCCACGGTGTAGCCGTGCCCGTCACCGCCAAACCTGCCACGGATGGCCGGACGGGGTTTCCCGGTATTGCTTTTTCTCAAGGGTGAGTCGTACAAGGCCGCAAACGGCTCAAGTAATTGGAGGAACCGATGAGCGACCAGGAACGTCACGACGTTCTAGATGGGGCTGACGCACGCCTCTCCACTCTTCGCCAACGTCAGCGCGTGCCGGCGCCGTGGCTCGTGCTGCTGTCTGGACCGCTTTCGTTCGGCATTACCGGACCGGCGCTAATTCTTGATTCGATCGCGGCCGACATCGGCGTTGCAATCACGTCGGCCACCTGGATCGTTTCGGCTTACGGCTGGGGGATCGCCGTCGGAACCCCGTTGCTGGCTGGTCTGATCACCCGCCGTGGCGTGCCTACGCTCCTCGCCATCTCCGGTGGCCTCGTCGCGCTCGGCGCGTTGCTGGTTGTGACCGTACCCGCGCTGTCGGCGCTGATTATCGGTTTCGGCCTTCAGGCCGTCGGTGCCGCTGGTCTGACCGCGACGGCAATGAGCCTCGCCGATTCGCCGCGGCGAATGGGCCTTATCACCGCCGCTCTCGCCTCATTCGGGGCCGTGGCGCCGCTGCTCGGATCAGTGATCGACTCCGTGCTGTCCTGGCAGCTGGTGCTGGCGATGCCCACGGTGTGTCTACTGGCGATACCCGTGGTGGGGCGATACACCAAGGGCCTGCGGGGCACGCGAGAGGCATTCGACGTGCGGGGAGCGGCATTACTTACTGCGCTAGTTACCGCCTTGGTTTTTGTTCCGACCTGGCCGGGTGTTGCGGCTGGGGTTGTCGCCGTCATCGCCGCATTGCTCAGTCTGCACCTCCGGCGGCGACCTGACGGCTTTGTGCCGGCGGCCATGATCCGTGCTCCGCAGTTCGTCGGCGCCGCAGGGCTTGCCTTCGCTATCGCAGTGACGAATTTCGGCAACGTGTATGCGGTCCCGTCGCTATTGTCTGGGCGGCTTGGTTGGAGCAGTAGTCAAATCGGCACGGCCATGCTATGGCCGCTACTCCTCGGCGGGACGCTGTCGTGGTTCGTTGTGGTGGCCGCAACTCGGTTGCGTCCCGCATCGACCACTGCCGCATTCATCGCGTTGGTGACGGTATCCGTTGGGGTCTCCATCTGGAGCAGCTCGGGCCCGCTGCTGTTGGTTGGGCTGTTTCTCGGGTCGATTGCCGCCTCGTCCTCTCAAGGCTGGCTAGCGTTGCGGGCTGAGTCGGCCGTCGGCGAAGGTGAGCGTCCCGCTGCCATCGGTCTATTCAACCTATGCTACCTGCTCGGCGCTGCATTCGGGCCGGCGCTCGTAGCAGCCTGGCTTTCGTCTGGATGAAGAGCGGGCAACAGAATCCTTTGATGAGCTATGTCGCTCTTGCCTCGTCCGGTTACTCGGTCGAAGCGGCTGATATCAATATGAAACGAACCATCGGCGGGGTGCGCTACCAGCGATGCGCCAGCGATTTGCCATCGGAAGTGGGGAGG
This sequence comes from Micromonospora sp. NPDC047707, assembly GCF_040704235.1. Lineage (NCBI taxonomy): Bacteria > Bacillati > Actinomycetota > Actinomycetes > Micromonosporales > Micromonosporaceae > Micromonospora > Micromonospora sp. NPDC047707. The sequence goes on along the minus strand of NZ_JBEYSU010000069.1, from coordinate 4,316 downwards.
CCGGCGGTTGTCACGCTCCATGCTCCCGTCCGAGCGAGCATTCGCCTTCGGTCCCTTGTCAACCAGCGCTTTGAAGCGCGGTAGCCGAGGCTGAAGGGCACCAACTAGATGTCCGAGGAACTCCTTCGGGTTAGACGCCGCGATAATGATTGAAATAGGATGGATGTGCACTTCCGGATACTTGGGGAGCTTGAGGTTCGGATTGGCGACCGCGAGCTGCTTGTTCCTACAGGCAAAGTTAGGTCGTTGCTAGCCGCCCTGCTGCTTCACGCCAACCGCGTTGTCTCGATCGCCGAACTTGCGGAGTTCATCTGGGGCAGCGCATTGCCGGTGGATGCGCGTGGCGCAGTACAGACTCAGGTGATGCGGCTAAGGAGGTTGTTGGCTAGCGCGGGTGGTGATGCTCCTCCCCTGCGCACCCGCCCGGGAGGCTACTTACTGGAGGTTTCGCCGGGCCGTCTCGACGCGGAGGTCTTTGAAAACCTGTGTTCGGGGGCTCTCGAAGCCGCGAAGGCGAGTGACACTGCCACTGAGGAGAAGCTCCTTCGAGAGGCGCTAGCCATGTGGCAGGGCCCAGTCCTCGGCGGCGTCGATTCGGAGCGGCTGCGCGGCCAAGAAGCCGCGAGGCTCGTCGAGCGCCGGCTGTGGGCCGCCGAGAGGCTTTACACGCTGCAGGTCGACTCAGGCCGACCGGATCAGGCCGTCGAACCTCTCCGCGCTCTGGTCGCCGACCAACCCCTGCGCGAGCGGCTGTGGTATTTGCTCATCGTCGCGCTCTATCGCAGCGGTAGGCAGGCCGAAGCCCTCGACGCGTATCGGACCGTAAACCAGATGCTCGCTGATGAGCTCGGCATCGACCCGGGGGCAGACCTACAGCGACTTCATGTCGCCGTGCTTCAACAGCAGGTCGAGGTTGGTCAGGATGTAGACAAGGCAGTCCGCCAACGCCAATGGTGTGTTCAGCGTAGCCTGCCCTTGGCGGCGGGCGGATTCGTCGGTCGCGCCGAACAGGTTGCCCGGATCGAGGCCGCGTTGTCACGTCCCGACGTTTCGGTCCCGGTCGTGGGAATCTACGGACTTCCCGGGATCGGCAAGACGGCCTTGGCTATCCACGTAGCACATCGGCTTGCCGACCGGTTTCCGGACGGGCAGTGGTGGGCGCCTGCCTATTCGGCGGGCTCTCAACCTCGCGACGTGCAAGCCGTGCTTGCGGATCTGTTGATGGCGTCGGGAGTCGGTGGCGGCCAGTTGCCGGACAGCCTTGAGGCGCGGTCGGCACTGTTCCGCGCGCGGCTGGCCGGCCGCCGTGTGCTATTGTTGATTGACGATGTCCAGAATGCGGCGCAGGTGGAGCCATTGCTTCCAGGCAGCACGGGCTGTGCTGTCATCGTGACCAGCAGGTCGAGCCTCACTGGCCTCGCCGCTAGGTACGGCGGGATGACCGTCGCTCTCTCGACGCTTACCCCTCAAGAAGCCATCGATTTACTGGCTCACCACGTTCCTAAAACGCGCCTAGCGGCGGAGTCAGCTGCAGCTCAACAGCTCGTCGAATTGTGCGGTCGGCTGCCGCTTGCGCTGCGGATCGCCGCAGCGAATCTTGCTGAACGCCAGGAATCGCCGTTGGCGGAGTACGTCGCCACCCTTCGCCTTGGCGATCGACTCGCGGAGCTGGCCACGGACGGCGACGAGCTCGCGGGCGTGCGAGCGACATTCGCCGTATCCTACAGACGGCTGGAGCCTCTCGCTCAGCGGCTGTTCCGGTTTGCGGCGCTGATACCAGGGGAGAGTTTTACAGCGGAGGCTGCAGCCACGCTACTAGGTAGCCAACGGGAGGAGACCTGGGCGAGTCTGTGCGGGTTGGTCTCGGCGGGGCTGTTGCAGCGCGTAAACGGTCGATATCACTTGCATGACCTACTGCGCTTGTATGCGCATCAGCGGTTGCTCGCAGAGGATAGTCTAAGCGAGCGGGAGTCCGCTCGTTCCCGTTTGTCCGAGCACTATCTGCACAGCGCCCATCGGGCTGCGGACATTCTCTTTCCAGACCAGCTGCGGCTGGGCAAGGGCGTGCGGGGCGGCCGCGTGCCGGCAATGACGTTTGCCAACCGGGAGTCGGCCATAGCCTGGCTGGACGCCGAGCGAGAGTGCCTAGTAGCGGCGGTTGCTTCGGCTGCTGAAGGCGGACGACACCCACTGGCGTGGCAGCTCGCTGACGCCTTGCGGACGTATCTGCACGCGCGACGGCACGACACTGATTGGCAGGGCGTCGCTAACGCCGGTCTGCGATCGGCGCGGGCCATCGCGGACCCGGTGGGCGAGGGAGCGATGCGGCACAGCCTGGGTACATTGCTCGCGGTTAGAGGTAACTTTCACGAGGCCAGGAACGAGCTTCATCGGGCGGCAGTCCTGTTCAATCAGGTGCGGCGACGGGATGTGTTAGCACTGACGTTTGTCAGCCTAGGATTAGTGTGGCTTGAGCTAGGCGTGCTGCAGCGCGGAATAGTTCACCTCAAACGAGCGTTGCGTATACAGCGCGAGCTTGGGCAGCACCAGGGGGTGGCGCTGAACAACCTCGGCTACGCCTATCTAGAGCTTGGTCGCCTTCGGGAGGCGCGACGCTGCCTTGAGTTCGCGCTCACCGCAGCCCGAAACATTGGGTCACCGCAAAGCGAGGCCATCGCTTTGCACAGCCTAGGCTTGGTACATCTCCATGAGGGCCGGACATCGACGTCGATCAAGTTCGTCAATACGGCGATGCGACTATGGAGCGCTGTAGGGTCGCGCCAATACCAGGCTGAAGGGGGTGCGGTCATGGCCGCTGCCCTGATCGCCGATGGACGTAGCCGTGAAGCGGCAGACGTCGCAAGTTTGGCGCTGCGGCTGGCCAGGGAAACCGACAACCACCGACAGGCTGTGGACGCCGGCAATGCGCTCGGCCTCGCAGTCCAGGCATGCGGAGGCGACCGGGCGACCGAGATCCTACGCACGGCGCTGGCAGATGCACGTCGTCTCGGTTATCGGCGTGGAGAACTTGGCGCCTTGGCCGGGCTTGCCGAGGTATGTCGACGGTCGGGCGATCTACTCGCGGCGGAGCAGTTCGCCCAGGAGGCGTTAGAAGTAATCGCCCGCACTGGTGCACTGCTCACTCGTGGACCGGTCCTGATGATTTTGGCTGCCACGTACCTTGATGCGGGGCATGTCGGCGCGGCAGTCGCGACCTTCCAGAAGGCAGCCGTCGCGTACGCCCAGATTGGCAATCGGATGGGAAGACGACAGGCACTGTCGCTAGCGGTGCAGGCCCGTCGTTCGAGGGGCGTGTCGAAGCCGGTGCCGGTGTCTGAGCCGGCGTGGGAATCTTCGCGTGTCGGGGATTGACATGTGGCGAGGTCTCCGGCAGTGACCAAGCAAACCTGAAACCGGAGACGGTTTGGACACCTGAGCGGTGACGTGTCAGTCCGACCTGACCGACGGGCAGCGGGCGGTGCTGGAGCCGTTGCTGCCTGCGGATAAGCAGCCGGGTCGACCGTTGCAGTGCAGTAAGCAGCAGCTCATCGACAGGATCCGGTGGCGGGTGCGAGTCGGTGCGCCGCGCCGGGGGACATGCCGGGCTCGTTACGGCTTCTGGCGATCTGCGCGCTGTTTCGGCTCTGGTGGCGCAACGGCAGCACCGAGCCGGACGACCACGTCCTCGGCCGGCCCCGCACTGGGCTGACCATGGACCTGCACCTGCTGCAAACATGGCCAGAAGCCCCTGGCGGATCGTGCTGACCGTCGGGCGCCGAGGTGACAGCCCGCCGTTCATCCCGGTCCTGGCCGCTATCCGCGTGCCCGGCTGACCACCGGCCGTCCGAGGATCCGACCGGATCCTCGCCGACAAGGCGTACACTTCGAAGGTTAACCGGTCCTGCCTACGCAGGCGGGGCATCGCCGCGACGATCCCGATCAAGGCTGGACCAAGCCTCAAGCCGCGAGCGGAGGGTTCCCACGGCCACCGGCATTTCATCTGCACGTCTGCCGGCAGCGCGACGCTGTTGAGTGCAGAACAACCGGGTGATTCGGACGTCGTGAAGGGGTGGACAGCGGTAGCGGACGGCGCAGCGTCAGCGGAGCCGGGTTTGTGTGGATCAGGCGGCAGGTTGCACGATGACGAGTTGACCGTCAGTGATGCGGAACTGCTGCCCGGTGATGGGTTCGAGTTGGCGGGCAGGCTGTGGGTCTGACGGTATCTAGTGCCGCGTCAGAGAACCTTTGCCCTGTCACGGCGTGACGCGCCGCGGGGATGCTGGCCCGGATGGCGCGGTGTCGCCAGGCTGTCCGGG
>NZ_JBEYSU010000068.1:0-10340 GCF_040704235.1 Micromonospora sp. NPDC047707 | reverse complement strand
CCGCCGAACACGAGGCACTACACGCGATGACCCACCCGGTCACCGCAGCCCTGAAAACCAGCTAACCAACTCTCCATCAAACCCGGGGCTTGACAATGTGTTGGCAGCGTGGTTCGGGGTGGACCGCTCCACGATCACACGGGCGGTGGGCGAAATCCGACCGCTACTGGCCGAGCGGGGCTGCCGAGTGCAGGACGGCGTGCGGCTGCGCACCCTGGCCGACGTGGTCGCCTGCCTGGAGCATGTGCGGGCGGCGGCGTTGATGGACGCCACCGAGATCCGCGTCCGGCATCCCAGCGCCGGCCGCGCCGGACGGCAGCGGTTCGTGTCCGGGAAGTCGCGCACCAACGCGATCAAGACCCTGGTCCTCAGCGACACGCAGGGACGGCTGTTGTTCTGCGGCGCCACCGTGCCCGGCAGCACCGCCGATATCACCCAAGCCCGCCAGGCCGGTCTAACGCACTGGCTGGCCCACACCGCCGGGGTGCGTATCCTCGCCGACGCCGGTTATCAGGGCCTCAGCGCCCAAACCGGCGGCCAGGTAATCACCCCGACCCTGCGGCATCACAAGAAGGCCCTGGAACGCCTGCCCGGCATCGCCGAACTACGTACAGCCCAGCGCCGCGAGCACGCCCGCCGCCGCGTACGCGTCGAGCACGCCATCGCCCACCTGAAGAACTGGCGCAGCTTGACCCGCCACCTCGGACGCCGCGACAGCCTCGACACCACCATCCGCACCATCGCCGGCCTACTGTCCGACCACCAACACACCCACCGCGGCAAACCCATCGCCGCCATCACCGCCATGTGACCTACCCCAGCCGGGGGCAACTCCACGCCGCGGACAACCATGCACGAAGTCGTTAGTACCGCCCTTTAGCCCTCGATCTGGTGAACCATGTGAGAGGGAATAGCTATGGCGTCGCCGATACCCGGGGCACGCGACGATCGTCCTGTCTGGGTGCGACCAACACCCAGTGCACGTCCAAGCAGACAAGCCACTCGAAGTACAACGACTTTGTTGGGGCGGCTTGAACAGCGCTTGCCGTCTCAAGAGCGTCGCTGACCTCTACAGCAGCTCGACGCCCAGAGGAAGGTTGTCGCTGGCGGTGGCGTCCAGAACGTATTCCGTCAGGATGCGGCGGAGTTCGCGGCCGGCGTGGGTGGGCACCACGTCCCGGCGGCGGGCCACCGCGATCGTGCGGCGGACGCCCGGCGGGGCGAGCCGGGTGACCCGGATCCCGGGCCGGCGGGCCACCACGATGCCGGGGACCAGGGCGATCCCGAGCCCCGCCTCGACGAAGCTCAGCACGGCGTCCATCTCGCCGCCGTCGACCGAGAGGGTCGGCTCGAAGCCGGCGGCCCGGCACGCCTGGAGGGTGGCGTCCCGCAGGTCGTAGCCCTCGCGGAACATGACCAGCGGCTGGTCGCGCAGGTCGGTGATGCGCAGGTCCCCGCCGGGCGGCACGGTCGGCACCGGGTCCACCGAGGCCACCACCAGGCTCTCGGTCAGGATCGGATCGGCGCGCAGCCCCGGGTCCGCGCCCTGCGCCGGCATGATGATCAGAGCCAGGTCGAGGTCGCCCCGCAGCAGGTCACGCACCAGGTCCTGCGAGCCGCCCTCCTCCACCCGCAGGTCCACGGTGGGGTGGGCGTCCCGGAAGCGGCGCAGCACCGGCGGGGCGAGCGAGGTGGCCAGGCTGGGGGTCGCCCCGAGGCGGACCCGGCCCCGCCGCAGGCCCACCAGCTCCTGCACCTCCCGGGTCGCCGTGTCCACGTCGGCGAGGATCCGCTTGGCCAACGGCAGCAGCACCTCCCCCGCCGCGGTGAGCCCGATCTTGCCCCTTACCCGCTCGAAGAGCGGGGCCCCCAGGTCGGCCTCCAGAGCGTGAATTTGCTTACTCAGCGAGGGCTGCGTTATGCCGACCGCCTCGGCCGCCTGGGTGAAATGTCGTAGTTCTGCGACCGCTACGAAGTACCGGAGCTGATGGAGCTGCATCTACACAGATTACGGCTGCCAGATTTGCTTCACACCTAACCCATCGAATGCGGTCCTGGGAGGTGTCTTTTCTCATCGCCACCACACCACGACCTCGGCCTTGGTTCCCCCGTCTCGTCCCCTAATCCGCCTGTCCGCTTACCACGAAGCTACCCGGTCCAATACGGCTCATGTGGCGTGTCATTGTATCGGCGCGGGCACCGGCACTTCGGCCCTAAACCCCGCCGCTGCCCCAGCCATTCCTTTCGAGTTCAAACAGGCGCCTTTCGGATGCTTGGCTGAAAGAGGAGCGACCCCTACCCGGCTTTTGTCGTCGCCAACTGCTTAACGCTACACGGCCCGACCGTCCCAATTTTTTAAGTGTGTCCAGACCGACGCCGTCCCAGGACCCTAGCCGCCCGTTATCGGCTGATCGACTCCTGCTTAATCAAGTTCGCTGACACCCCGTGCCGACACTGCCATTGCACACCGGGACGAACCGGATATCCGCCGCTTGCGTGGGCCGACCCCGTCAGCCGAGTATGCGAGCGGCCGGCCGAGGCGTGGCACCCCGAGGCCGGCTGACACAGCGACAGACTGCTGGCGCTGACCTCGTTACCTTACGGTCAGCAGCATCGACAGCGGCTTGCCGCCCTGCTCGCAGGCCGGGTGCGGCTCCTTAGCCCACGCCACAGGACCGTCCGAGGGCGTGGTCGGCGGGCTTCGTGGACACACGCCGGGTGACTCGACCTGCTGCTGCGGTGCCGACATGCGCCAGCGCCCGTGCTGGCGGGCCCGAGCGTTGGTGGCATCCACGCTGACACCGTACTGAGCTTAGCAGCATCAGCGCTGCTCGGAGATTGGAAGCCGAAGCGCGATGACTTTCGGCTCCGTCATTGCCTCGACGGCGTTACGGACCCCTTCCCGTCCTACGCCGGAGTGCTTGAAACCGCCGAACGGCATCTCGTCGATACGAAAATCACTGGTGTCATTGATCATCACGGCGCCGACACGCAACTGCGTGGCAATCATCAAAGCGGTATCAATCGTTCGCGTGTAAACGCCTGCGTGGAGCCCATACTGATTCTCGTTAACGCGGCGGACTGCATCCGCAACTGTCGCGACCGATTCGACGCAGACCACGGGCCCGAACACCTCTTGGGTCATGAGCGAGGCATCACTGGGCACACCAGTCAGCACCGTCGGCCAGAGGAAGGAGCCCATGCGGCGCATTCCAGTCAGAATTTGGGCGCCGCCAGCGGCAGCCTCAGCGATCCAGCCCTCGATTCGTCGTGCCTCCCGCTCAGAGATGAGCGGTCCGATGTCCGTCTGCGGGTCATCCTTCGGACCGACAACCAGCGCTTCGGCGTGCTCCGCCAGACAAGACACAAAGGGACCAAAGACTTCAGCATCGACGAATACGCGTTGCACCGATATACAATTTTGTCCTGCCGATCCAAAAGCTCCCTGGGCGACCGCACGAGCAGCGGTATTCACGTCGCTATCGGCGAGAACGACCACAGCGCTACAGCCACCGAGTTCCATCATCGTCTTCTTAGCGCCCGCAGCTCTAGCAACGGCGTCGCCAGTGCGCCAGCCACCGGTGAATGACACCAAATCAACCTCGTCATGTGTGACGAGGGCGCGGCCTGCTTCAGGGCCGCCGGGCAAGATGGAGATCCGGCCGGGCGGAACCCCCGCCTCCAACAGGACCTCGGCCAGCCGTAGCGCGACGATTGGCGTGGCTTCGGCCGGCTTAAGAACTACCACGTTTCCAGCCACCAAGGCTGGTCCCAGTTTATGGGCAACAAGGTTGAGAGGGTCATTGTAGGGTGTAAGGGCGGCAACGAGTCCGATGGGCTCACGGCTGTACCAGCCCAATCGGCCAGCACCCCGCGGCGAGGAATCGAAGGGAAGCGTGTGGCCAGTTAGTGAGCCCGCCTGCTCGCTGCTGAGAAGCAAGGTGTGGGCAGCGCGCGCCACCTCTAGCCGGGCCTCGCGGATTGTCTTGATGCCCTCGGCTGCAATCGTTGACGCGAAAAGTTCAGCCCGCTCGGTAAGGATCCGGGACGCCTGATGTAGGGCGCGTCGTCGTTGCCACGCCGGCCAAGCATCTCCTTGATCACGCTCGCGAGCCGCAGCATCGACGGCTCGGCGCATCTCATCGCCGGTCGTGTCTGCAACGACTGCCAGAGGTGCGCCACTGTCAGGGTCGCAAACCAGCTGGCTGTTGTCGCTCTGCTGCCAGTCACCGGCCCAGAAGGCACGCCCTGGTAGGTCCCAACGGGTCGCAGGTTGCGCTGAAAAAGTTTGCGGCCCTGCTGTCAACTGAAGGAAGGTATCGAGCATTCGCTCACTGTGATCTGCGGCCAGCACCAGGTCAAGCGATAGTTGCTACCTGTTAGGATAAGCTGAGCTAATGCTCAACGTGTCAGCCCTTCGGATGCTTCACGCAGTCGCCAGCTCGGGCTCGATCGCTGGGGCCGCAGCGGCCCTCGGATACACTCCGTCTGCCGTCTCTCAGCAGCTCGCCTCGCTTGAACGCGCCATACAGGTCAGGGTGCTGGAGCGGGGGCCTCGGAGTGTTCGGTTGTCGGACGCCGGCGTCCGACTGGCTGCACATGCCGAGGCGGTACTCGCCAAGCTGGCCGAAGCGGAGGCCGATATGCGAGCATTCGCTGGCCTACAGACGGGAACAGCAACCCTCGCTCTGTTTCCGAGTGCCATGCGCGCCTTAGCGGCTACAATTTTGCTCAATGCCGCAAAGGCCCTGCCGGGCATAACGATGCACATCGAAGAGTTTGAGCCCGCTGTGGCGCTGTCCGCTCTTCAAGATGGCGCTGTGGACTGTGCTCTTGTCTATGACTTCGCTGACAAGCAACTCGAGCCACCAAGGTCCATTCAGCTTAAGGTTATCGGATCAGACCCCTTTCGTCTTTGCGTTAGCGCGAATGACAGTTTAGTCAAGACTGCGCCGGTGGCGGAGCATCTGCTTACAACTCGTCCATGGATTGCCGACGGCCCGCCACCCGCCGAAAGCTGCTTTGCGCTGCGTCTACTCTCCCAACGTGGCCACGAGGTAACCGTTGCGGCTCGAAGCGAAGATGCTGCAGCCGTGCATGCGCTAGTTGCAGCTGGCATTGGTGTTGCCTTGCTGCCTTCAATGGCCATCGACACGCGAAACCATAACATTGCCGCACTTCCTCTTTCAGACCCACCACCACCCCGAAGAATCATATTCGCGTATCGTAAACCGTCCGCCGAATATGCGATCCTTGCAATGGTCGGACCGATCATCCGCAATGCTGCAAGGCAACGACTGAGCGCAGACTCATGCGGGTAGGCGATAAGACCCAAGGTTCTTCGGGTTCGTTCCGAAGGGGTTCTACGGGATGACGCCCCAGCGGTGGCTGACAGTCATAGACAACATACAGCTAGGCTGGCTGGCGTGACGACGTCGGGAGGGCGGAGTGATCGGGGGCGGTGTGGAGCCTGGGCGTTTTGTAGGCCGGTCCGACGCGATGGCGAAGTTGCAGAAAGCCTACGAGCATGTGGATGACGCCGAGCAGGCGACGACCGTGCTGGTGAGCGGGGAGGCCGGGATCGGCAAGAGCCGGCTGCTGCGGGAGTTCTGCGACCAGTACGCCGGCGATGCCATGATCCTTATCGGACACTGCATTGAATTGGGAGAGGATGCGTCGCCGTATGCGCCGTTCGTCGCCGCGCTACGGCAAGCAGTACGTCAGGTCGGTCTGAAGCATCTGATCGATCAGCTTCCGGCCGGCGCAGCCGAGGATTTGGCATTGCTCCTGCCGGAGTTCGGCGCGCCACCCTCGACCGCGGCGGTGGCGCGTGGTCGGCTTTTCGAGACCGTCCTGCTTTGCTTCGAGCGGCTGGCTGCCGAGCGGCGGATCGTGCTGGGGATTGAGGACGTGCACTGGGGAGACCGGTCCACCTGGGATCTCTTGCGATTCCTGGTGGCGTGCCTCGATGACGCGCGAATCTTGATCGTGGCGACACACCGCGACTTGCCGTACGGCGTCCCGATGCGGCCTATGCTCCTCGACCTGCGGCGCTCCGGCAAAGTCCGTACCATCGAACTGCCAGCCCTGAGCGCAGAAGAGGTCACCGAGCAGGCCACCGATATTCTGGGCCACCGGCCGTCCAGATCAACACTTGATGACCTAATCGCACGCAGCGGTGGCAACCCGTTCTATGTGGAGGCGTTGCTAGCCAGCGAGCCTGGCGATAATTCTGCCTTCCGGCACCTGTTGCTGCTGGCAGTCGAGCGGCTGCCGGAGCATACGCAGCGGATGCTGAACATCCTCGCCGTGGCGGGCACCGCAGTTGCACCTGCTGACCTCATGAAGGTGTCCAGAATGGACGCGGGCGCTGTCGATGAGGCACTTTACCCCGCCGTTAATGCCAGCGTCGTGACCGCGACGGACGACGGGTACGCATTCCGGCACGAGTTGATCAGAGAGGCCGTCTATGACGCGCTGTTGCCCGGTGGGCGTTTGGACATACACCGTCGCTACGCTGAGGCCTTCGAGACTGTAGCCGACGACCTGAGCCGCGCCGCAGACATCGCGCGACACTGGCACGCCGCAGGTGATGTTCCCTTCGCGTTCACCGCCGCTTGGCGTGCCGGGGAGGCCGCGCGTGCGGCGCTGGCTCATGCTGAACGATTCAGCATGCTAAACCGCGTGCTCCGCCTCTGGCCATTAGTGCCCGACGCACAGGAGCGGATTGGCATGAGCCGCGCTGAGGTCCTGCGCGCCGCAGTAGAGGCGGCCGACGAGAGCGGCGAGCCGGAGCGTGGGCTAACCCTCGCGGCGGACGCCATCGCGGCAGCCGAATCAGCCGGTCTTCCGCTGGTGGCCGCTCAGGTTCTGGAGAGGCGGGCCCGAATCCGCCGCCGGCTGGGGCGTCGCGGTGCGCGGGAAGACCTGCTGTCGGCGATCGCACTGGTGCCGTCTGATCCGCCGACCGCCATCCGGGCGCGTCTGCTCGGCTTCCTTGCCCAGCGGTACTGGGTGGAGGGCCGCAATGAGCAGGCCCGCGCGGCCGCCAATGAGGCGCTGGCGCTCGCCGACCAGGTTGGTGACGAATATGCGCAGATCCACGCCCGCATCAGCCTTGTCGGCCTCGACGTCGAGGCGGGACGCCTGGAGCGGGCCAAGGAGTACGAACCGATCCGCGCGGCCGCGCGCCGGATCGCCGTGCCGATGCTCGAGGTACGGTCATACATCGAGCAGTCCTTCGTGCTCACAGAAAGGGGCGCCTACCACCAAGCGGTCAAGATTGCACGTGAAGGGCTGCAGCTGGCCGGGCAAGCCGGCCTTTCGCGCACACTCGGCGCTCGGGTTGCCACATATCTCGCCGAAGCCTTAATGATTGTTGGGCAGTGGGATGAGGCGCTAGAGGTCATTGCGCATGTTGAGGAGTTGGAGCCGCCGGCCGGTTACCTCGCAGCGCTGCTCGCCCTACGCGGTCGGATAGAGATTGCCCGTGGCGACACGGGGCGCGCGGCGGACACCACAACCCGAATCAAAGAGCTAGTCGGCGACGAGGCGGACACACCGTGGGAGCTCTATCTGCGGACCTGGCTGGAAGCCGAGATCCACCTCGCCCGGCACGCGCCGACCGAAACGGTGCGGACGGTACTGCGAGCCCTGGACACCCACCCGGCCCCTCTGGAGCCGATGCTTGCCTGGCCGGTACTTGTTCTCGCCGCCCGCGCGGCGCATAGGGCGGCCGTATGGCGGAACGGCGGCGAACCGGTGCCCGAGCGCCTCGCCTTCGTCGCCAACCAACTCCCGGCGCGCACGCCATGGGAGGACGCACACCGCGCCTCGTTCGCGGCCGAAATGGCGCAGCCTGCCGTCCGCGGCGCCGCGGCGGCCGCGGCCCTCGCCGCATGGGACAAGACTGGATTGCCGCATCCGACGGCTGCGGCGTTGTTGGACGCGGCCGAAAGCGCGGCAAACGACGGCGACCGTGGGCTCGCCGCAAAGCACCTGGCCCGCGCGGCGGCTCTGGCGGCCGAGCTCGGCGCTCATCCGCTGCTAGACGAGGCGGCCGGGCTCGCCCGGCGAGCACGAGTATCGATGGAAAAGCCTGCCGGCGGAGAGTCCGCTGGCGCCCCAGCACATGCCCCTGCCAGCCCGTACGGTTTGACCGGGCGCGAGCTGGAGGTGCTCGAACTGCTCGCCGAAGGGAGCACTAATCGTCAGATCGCCCAGCAACTTTTCATGTCCGCGAAGACGGCAAGCGTGCATGTCTCAAGGATCCTGGCCAAGCTTGGCGTGACAAACCGCGGCCAGGCCGCCGCGTTGGTCCACCGGATCCGGCTATTCGACCAACCGGGGACGTAACGCTCCCTCCGGCTCCGGCATCTCGATTGCTAACACGCCGATTGTGGCCTAGAGGTCCTATCAATGCCGGGCGACGTGTCGGTAGATGATGATGCAGGTGGCGAGGGCGAGGAAGGCTTCGTGGATGTCGTCGCGGGGTTCCCACCGGATGCGTAGCCGATTCTTCTAAAATTGACGGACATCATTCATGCCTGGATCTCCGGCCAGCACGGGGTCCATCTATGTCCACCAACGTCGAGGGGCTGCGTACCGTTCGAAGCGGCCCAAGACGAGCCCTAACGCCACTCATGTCGAGGTCGTCGGGAAGATCATCTATCTGCGGCAAAACTACCACATCTGTCCAGCGAAGATCGCGATGTACCTCAGGAGTACCAACGACGTCGACATCGCGCATTCCGGGGTGTGGCGAATCCTCCAGCGCTTGGGCATGAGTCGGCTGCCGGCCTCGCAGCGCTACAAGCATCACGACAAGCGGTGGAAGCGCTACGAGAAGCAGCTGCCGGCCACCGCGTGCAGATCGACGTGAAGTTCATCGAACCCATGCCCCGCGCCCCGCGGCTGAACGCCAAGGTCGAGCGTTCCCACCGTATTGACGCAGAGGAGTCTACCGAGTGCTGCAGGGTTTTAATTGACGACGCGCAAGTGTTCAACGACAAGCGCCGTGAGTGGGAGGACTACTACAACTACCATCGACCGCACGGCGGCTTCGGCGGTCAGACCCCAACGAACGCCTCAAGCAGAAGACCACCACCCATACGTAAAGGTCATCATCCGTCGCTCACGTCCGGGCCAAGGTCGTCAAGGACCTGGCCCTTCCGGGTGTCAAGGACGGTCGATCAAGTCACTGACGTGCAGGGTTGCGGCAAGCAACTCAGGGGTCGCCCGCGCGGTCGTACGACTCGACGGCCGTGTCGGCAAACTTCAGGACGTGCTCGTCGCCATGCTCGGCGGCCCGCTGGAGCGCGTCCTCGCGCGTTACCTTCGGATAGTGCCGGACGATCTCCGCGGATGGGGCCGGCCGGGCCGGGGCTTACGTCGCGACGACCGCTGCCACGGCCGCCCAGGCGGCCGTCAGGCTCGGCAACCACTGCTCGGTCGGTAGGACCGGGAGCACATGCCGCACGGCGTTGGGCGCTGTAGCGGCGTGGACCAGCAGGACCGGCGAGCCGTGGCCGAGTCCGAGGTATGCCCAAGCGGCGCCGTCGACGAGCGACTCCAGCCGCATCGGGACCTCCTCGGCGGACGCGGCGGGCGCCAGCGCGCGCAGGCTCGCGGTCCAGCCCGGGCTACTCTCGAGCCGGTCGAGCCGATGTGCGATAAAGCCGCTTTGGTCCTTGAGCCGGGTGACGGCTGGCAGAGCCTGTTGGGGTGTGAGAGTGCCATCCGGCGCGACCACCCCAGCTCGGGGTAGCGCGCCGCCAGAACGCCAGCCCGTGGGCGAGCTCGTCGAGGGTCTGGCATGCCGGGGCGTGCGCGGTGCCGCACAGTGTACGCACCGCGTGACAGACCCGGATCACGCCGTGGGGCGAGCCGGCCACGATCCCCGGCAGCAGCCGCGGCCATCACACACCAAGCACCTCGACCACGGCGCTCGGTCAACTCGTGCTTGAAGTACGCGGCCCAGGCGGGCAGCAATCGCGCCTAGCCCCGCGCCCCACTCCACTCACCGGGCCGGATGGCCGCGCTTGCTGATGCTGGTGGCCCGGTCAACCGTCCGTGTGTCGGTTCGCGCCATTCCTGACGTGGCGGCTTCCTTCCTTGTTTGAGTATCTGTCCTGAACCTACGCCCGCTGCCGTCCAACCCATTGAGGCCGCTCCTGCTAGGCAGTGTCTTCAAAGGTTCACAGCCATTGCAGTAGCGCGGCGATGGTGACGGTGGCCTGGTACGAGGTGGCTGTCTTGTCGTAGCGGGTCGCGATGCTGCGGCACTGCTTGAGCCGGTTGAAGCAGCGCTCGACGACGTTGCGGTGTTTGTAGAGCTGGGT
>NZ_JBEYSU010000067.1:0-10531 GCF_040704235.1 Micromonospora sp. NPDC047707 | reverse complement strand
CAACACCCCCTACAACCCCGACCGGCACCGAGCCCTCCAACACTTGCTCAGCCAAGATCAACCGGCGATGGCTTGACACAGGGCAACTCACGCGGCGGCCTCGGGGCGCTCGGCGTGGCCTCGGCGGGCGGGGCGTTCCCACAGCGGGGGTGGGGTCTCGTCCCGGATCTCGGCGAGCAGGTCCCGCAGCCGCAGCATGATGGCGTCCGTCATCTCCTCGAGTACCGCCTTCGTCGGGGTGGCGCCCGTCCACGGGCTGAGGTCGACCGGCGGCCCGGCCACCACGCTGACCGGGATGCGCGGGCGGGGGCTGAGGCGGTTGGTCCGCGGGTCGAAGATGCGTTCCGGCCCCCACATCGCCAGCGGGATGACCGGCGCACCGGTGGCCAGGGCGAGCCGCGCCGCGCCGGTCTTGCCCTTCATCGGCCACAGGTGCGGCTCCCGGGTGGTGGTGCCCTCCGGGTAGATCACCACGGCGCCTCCCTCGCGCACGGCGGCGACCAGGGCGTCCAGCGACTTCACCGCGTCGACCGTGCCGCGCTCGACCGGGATTTGCTTGCAGCGGTGCAGGATCCAGCCGATCACCGGCACGCGGAAGACGCTGGCCTTGCCGAGGAACTGCGGCCAGCGGCCGGAGTCGTAGATGAAGTGAGCGGAGACGAGGGGGTCGGCGTGCGAGATGTGGTTCGGCACGATGATCATGCCGCCGGAGCGGCCGAGGTGTTCCATGCCACGCCAGGTCCGCCGCGTCCAGACGGTCATCACGGGTTTGACCAGCACCACGGCGAACCGTTGCCAGAACCCCAGCCTGCGCCGCGCCACCGCGCCTCCTCCTGCCGCCGTACCACCCCGCCGGTCCACCCGCCGGTGACCCCGCGAGGTGAAATCATGCCTGCTCGCCCCGGGTCCGGCCAGTGAGGGTACCGGCGTCGGGCTGGCAGGATGACGAGGTGACCTCCCAACTGGCCTGGACCGTGGTGGTGCCGGTGAAGCGGCTGGGCGTCGCGAAGAGCCGGTTGCGGGGCGCGCTGCGGGGCGTACCCCACGAGGCGCTGGCGCTGGCCCTGGCGGCCGACACGGTCCGCGCGGTGCGGGCGTGCGCGGCGGTGGCCGACGTGCTGGTGGTCACCGACGACCCGCGGGTGGCGGCGGTGGCCGGCGGCGCCGGCGCCCGGGTGCTGCCGGACTCGCCGGCCGGCGGGCTCAACGCCGCCTTCCGGCACGGCGCGTCGGCCGCGCGGGGTGGCTGGGTGGCCGGCCTCACCGCCGACCTGCCCGCGCTGCGCCCGGCCGAACTGGCGGCGGCGCTGGAAGCGGCGCAGGCCGGCCCCGCGGGGGTACGCCGGTACGTCGCCGACGCCCCGGGCAGCGGCACGGTGCTGCTGGCCGCCCCACCGGGCGTGGCCCTGGATCCGCGCTTCGGCGTGGGATCGGCGGCGGCGCACGCGGCCAGTGGGGCGCTGGCACTGGCGGGCGACTGGCCGAGCCTGCGCCGCGACGTCGACACCGTCGAGGACCTGGCCACCGCGGCGCGGCTCGGGCTGGGCCCCCGCACCGCGGCGCTGTGCGGCGCGGGCGCCGCGGCGGCCGGCCGGCCCGTGTAGCGTTCCGGTCATGCAGGGCACGGTGGCCACCTACGACGCGGCGACCCGCAGCGGGGTGCTGCTCCTCGACGACGGCACCGAGCTGGCGTTCCCGGCGCGGGCGTTCGACGCCTCCGGGCTGCGGCTGCTCCGGCTCGGGCAGCGGGTCCGGATCGAGACGGACGACACCGGCGCGGTGGTACGCGTGACGTTGCCGACGATGGCCTGAGCAACCCCGCGCAAGTTCATTTTGCGTTAACCCGATTCGGGTGAAGATGAGCGGGTGAGCACCCCTCGCGAGCACCCCGCCGACCAGCCCTCCGCCACCGAGCCGGCCGGATCCCGCAACGGCACCCGCCCCCGGGGCGCCGACGGCCGCTTCCGCACCAACCGCTCCACCGACACCGCCGACGTCCGCCCCGACACCGCCGGCACCGACGCGGCCGCCGCCTCCGCCGGTCTGGAGGAGGTGCTGGACCCGGCGTCGGCCCGCTTCACGCCACCCGCCGCCCCGGCGGCCGCCGCCGACGAGCCGCCGATGGTCGAGCCCCTGCCGGAGGACCGCTTCCTCAACCGGGAGCTCTCCTGGCTGGACTTCAACGCCCGGGTCCTCGCGCTGGCCGAGGACCCGCGCACGCCGCTGCTGGAGCGGGGCAAGTTCCTGGCCATCTTCGCCAGCAACCTCGACGAGTTCTACATGGTCCGGGTCGCCGGCCTGAAGCGGCGGCTCTCCGCCGGCCTGCCGGTCCGCGGCGGCGACCGGCTGCCGCTGCGCACCCAGCTCGAACTGATCGCCGAGCGGACGGCCGCCCTCGTCCACCGGCACGCCGCCTGCTTCGTCGACGACGTGCTGCCGAAGCTCGCCGCCGAGGACATCCGCATCCTCAGCTGGGGCGACCTCGACGACGCCGAGCGGGAGCGGCTGCGCACCTACTTCCGGGAGCAGATCTTTCCGGTGCTCACCCCGCTCGCGGTCGACCCGGCGCACCCCTTCCCGTACATCTCGGGTCGGTCGCTCAACCTGGCGGTGTCGGTCCGCGACCCCGACGGCGGCTCGGAGCTGTTCGCCCGGGTGAAGGTGCCCAACAACGTGCCCCGGTTCGTCCGGATCCACCGGGACCAGCCGGGCCTGCGCGTCATGCCGGTGGAGGACCTGATCTCGGTGCACCTGGGCCAGCTCTTCTCCGGCATGCAGGTGGTCGAGTGCCACCTGTTCCGGGTCACCCGCAACGCCGAGGTGGAGGTCGACGAGGACCGCGACGAGGACCTGCTCCAGGCGTTGGAGCGGGAACTGGCGCGGCGCCGCTTCGGCCCGCCGGTACGACTGGAGGTCGCCGCCTCCATCTCCGACCACATGCTGGAGCTGCTCGTCCGCGAGCTGGACATGGACTCCCACGACGTCCTGCGGGTGCGCGGGCTGCTCGACCTGTCGGCGCTCTGGCAGGTGTACGGCGACGCCGACCGACCGGACCTCAAGGACCCGCCCTTCGTGCCCGCCACGCATCCCCGGCTCGCCGAAGGTGAGGTTCCCCGGAGCGTGTTCGCCACGCTGCGGGACGGGGACGTGCTGGTGCACCACCCGTACCACTCGTTCGCCACGAGCGTGCAGCGCTTCGTCGAGCAGGCGGCGGCCGACCCGAACGTGCTGGCCATCAAGCAGACCCTCTACCGCACCAGCGGCGACTCCCCGATCGTCGACGCGCTGGTCGACGCGGCCGCCGCCGGCAAGCAGGTGGTGGTGCTGGTCGAGTTGAAGGCCCGGTTCGACGAGATCGCCAACATCGGCTGGGCCCGTACGCTGGAGCGCGCCGGCTGCCACGTGGTCTACGGCCTGGTGGGCCTCAAGACGCACTGCAAGACCGCCCTGGTGGTGCGCCAGGAAGGCAACCAGATCCGCCGCTACTGCCACATCGGCACCGGCAACTACCACCCGAAGACGGCCCGCCTGTACGAGGACTTCGGCATGCTCACCGCCGACCCGGAGATCGGCGCCGACCTGACCGATCTGTTCAACGTGCTCACCGGCTACAGCCGGCAGACCGCGTTCCGGCGGCTGCTGGTCGCGCCGCAGGGCATCCGCAGCGGGCTGATCGAGCGGATCGAACGGGAGATCTCGCACGTCCGGCTCGGCATGCCCGGTCTGGTCCAGTTCAAGGTGAACTCGCTGGTCGACGAGGAGGTCACCGACGCCCTCTACCGCGCCTCCCGGGCCGGTGTCCACGTGGACCTGCTGATCCGTGGCATGTGCACGCTGCGGCCGGGCGTGCCGGGCCTGTCCGACAACATCCGGGTCCACTCCATCCTCGGCCGCTTCCTCGAGCACTCGCGGATCTTCCGGTTCGGCAACAACGGCGACGCCGAGTTCTGGATGGGCTCGGCCGACCTGATGCACCGCAACCTGGACCGCCGGGTCGAGGCCCTGGTGCAGGTCAGCGACCCGGTGGCCCGCGCCGAGCTGGACCACGTGCTTACGGCGGCGTTCAGCCCCGACGTGGAGGCGTTCGAGCTGGCCGCGGACGGCACCTGGACCCGGCGTACCGGCGACGAGGCGCCACTGGTCCACCTTCAGGACCTGCTGCTGCGCCGCGTCGGCGGCACAGCCGGCTGATCCAGCCGTGTCTCGGCTAGGGCCTGTCCTGCCGATCATGTCGAGCCGAGGCGAGGTCCAGGCGGACTGATGATCGGCAGGACAGGCCCTAGGCTGACCTGATGGAGGAGGAGCGCAAGTACGAGGTGGACGACGGCTGGGCGTTGCCGGAGCTGATTGCGGCGGCGCCCGGAGGCGGCGGCGTACGCGAGCTGCCGCCGGTGACCCTGGTCGCCACGTACTTCGACACCGTGGACCTGCGGCTGGCGCGGGCCGGGGTCTCGTTGCGCCACCGCGAGGGCGACCCGCTTCCCTGGACGGTGAAGCTGCCGACCGACAGCCCCGGTGTCCGGCACGAGATCTCCCGGCCGGGTGCGGTCGACGCTCCCCCGGCCGGCCTGGTGGAGCTGGTCACCGTCGTGCACCGGGGAGCCCCGCTGGCACCGGCGGCCGTGGTGCGCACCGTTCGCCGTGCGTACGAGGTCCACGACGACACGGGCGCGACGCTCGCCGAGGTGGTGGACGACGACGTCACGGTGCTCGACGCCGACGGCGCGACCACCGCCGCCTTCCGGGAGGTGGAGGTCGAACGGAAGGCGGGCGACCGGGACCTGCTGGACCGGATCGGCTCGCTGCTGCGGGAGGCCGGCGCCCGCGACGGCGGGTTCGTCCCGAAGCACGTCCGCGCGCTCGGCGCGGCGGCGGAGGGCGAACCCGACCTGGTCCCGCCCGCCGGCCTGCCGGCCGACCCGACCGCCGGCGAGGTGGTGACCGAGGCGCTCCGCCGGGAGGTGCGGCGGCTCCTCGCGCACGACCCGCTGCTCCGGCTGCGCGCGCCGGTCGGCGACGGCGACACCGCCGTGCACCAGATGCGGGTCGCCTGCCGGCGGCTGCGCAGCGACCTGAAGACCTTCCGGCGGCTGGTCCGGCCCGGGTGGGCACGCCGGCTGCGGGACGAGTTGACGTGGCTCGCTGACGCGCTCGGCGCCGCCCGGGACGGCGAGGTGCTGCGGGAGCGGCTTCGACGTACGGCCACCGCCGACCCGCTGAGCCCGCTCGACCCGGCGGCGGTCGATCGGCTCGATGCCGTCCTGGCCGAACGGCAGGAAGTGGCCCTGGCCGCCGTCGACGAGGCGCTCCGCTCCGACCGCTACCGGGCCCTGGTCGACGCCCTGGTGCTGGCCGCCGCGTCGCCGCGGCTGACGCCCCGGGCCGCCGCGCCCGCCCGCGACCTCCTGCCGCGCCTGGTGGCCCGTCCCTGGCGCCGGCTGGCCGGCGCGCCGGGCCGGCCGGGCAGCGTCGCGGCGCTCGCTCAGGACGGGCCGGACGAGCAGTGGCACACCGTCCGCAAGGACGGCAAGCAGGCCCGCTCCGCGGTCACCGCCGTCGCGCCCGTGCTCGGCGGCGACGCCGCGAAGCTCGCGCGCAAGCTCGCCCGGGTGCAGGACCTGCTCGGCGAACACCAGGACGCCGCGGTCGCCGCCGAGACGTGGCGGGACGTCGCCGACACGCGACCGGACGACCACGACCTGGCGGTGACCGCCGGCCGGATGCTGGAACGGGAGCGCGCGACGGTGCGGCGCGTCCGGGCGGAGTTCCCGGGGGCGTGGCGGCGGGCGAGCCGGCGGCGACGGACGGCGTGGCTGCGGTGAACGGGCCGCCGACGACGGAGGGTGCGCCGGTCGCACCGCCCGGCATCCGCGCCGCGGGGGGCGTGGTCTGGCGACCCGGCCCGGCCGGTGTGGAGGTCGTCCTGGTGCACCGCCCCCGGTACGGCGACTGGTCGCTGCCCAAGGGCAAGCTGGAGCCGGCCGAGCATCCCCTGTTCGCCGCCGTCCGCGAGGTCGCGGAGGAGACCGACGTGCGGGCGGTGCCGCAGGTCCGCCTGCCGAGCATCGGCTACCGCAGCGAGGGCCGGCCGAAGGTCGTCGACTACTGGTCGATGCAGGCGGTCGGCGAGGGCGGCTTCCAGCCCGGCACCGAGGTCGACGAGGTGCGGTGGCTCCCCGTCGACGAGGCGGCCCGGCTGGTCAGCTACCCGCACGACGCGGAGGTGCTCGCCGCGTTCGCGGCCCTGCCACCGGTGACCGTGGCGACGGTGCTCGTCCGCCACGGCCACGCCGGCAAACGCGGCACCTGGGCCGGACCGGACAGCGGTCGGCCGCTGGACGCGCAGGGCTGGGCGCAGGCGCACGCGCTCGCGCCCCTGGTGGCCCTGGTCCGGCCGGTACGCCTGCTGGCGGCGTCGGCGCGCCGCTGCGTACAGACCCTCGACCCGGCGGCGGCGCTGCTCGACCTGCCGATCGAGGTCGACGGCGACCTCGACGAGCCGCGGGCCGGTCAGGATCGTGACGAGTGCGTACTGGCCACGGCCGCCCGGCTCGCCGCGCTCGGCGCCGCCGGCGATCCGGTCGCGGTGTGCAGCCAGGGAAAGGTGATCCCGGGGGCCCTGGAGCGGCTCAGCGGCCGCGCGGAGGACTTCACCACGCCGAAGGGCGGCGGTTGGCTGCTCGCGTTCTCGGGCGACCGTCTCGTCGCCGCCGACCGCCTGTGACGGGCAGGGACGTCGCCCGGGTCGAGGGTGGTCCCCAGGATCCGCGCGCCGGTGGGCGCGGGCGCGGAACAAGGGCGCCCACCGCGAGCGGTGGGCGCCCTTCGTCGTACGCCTGGGGTCAGCGCCTCGTCGCTGCCTTCTTGGCCGGGGCCTTCTTCGCCGGGGCCTTCTTGGCCGCAGTGCTCTTGGCCGCCGTGGTCTTCTTCGCGGCGGCCTTCTTCGCCGGGGCCGCCTTCGCCGTGGTCTTCTTCGCCGCTGCGGTCTTCTTCGCCGCCGCGGTCTTCGCCGCCGCGGTCTTCGCCGCCGCGGTCTTCTTCGCGGCCGCCGTCTTCTTCGCGGCAGTGGTCGCCTTGGCACCGGCCGCCTTGGCACCGGTGGTCTTCGCGGCGGCAGCGGCGGTGGTCTTCTTCGCCGCCGCCGTGGCCTTCGGCACCTTGCCGCTGGCCACCATCTCCTTGAATCCGGCGCCCGCGCGGAAGGTCGGGACGGAGGTCTTCTTGACCTTCACCGTCTCGCCGGTCCGCGGGTTCCGGGCTGTTCGGGCGCCTCGGACGCGCTTCTCGAACGCTCCGAAGCCGGTGATCGCCACCTTCTCGCCCTTGGTGACCGCCGCCTGGACCTCAGCGAGGACCGCGTCGAGCGCGGCCGTCGCCGTCTTCCGGTCCCCCAGGCGAACGGCGAGCGCCTCGATGAGCTCGGCCTTGTTCACGACTTCCTCCCGATTGTGCAACTGACTCGACGCGAGCCATTCTGCGCGCACGGTATGCCCTGTGCTGCCGGGACACAAACATTCGGTGGAAAAAAGCCCTTGTGTCGCAACGGATTCGCCCCCACCGGTGAGACCGGTGGGGGCGGAATCGGCGCGGCGAAGGGGCGCGGCGCTATGCGACGGTCGGCAGGAACGACGGCCGGGACGCCTCGAAGGCGGTGATGTCGGCCTCGTGCCGGAGGGTGAGTCCAATGTCGTCCAAGCCCTCCATCAGCCGCCAGCGGCTGAAGTCGTCCAGCGGGAACGACCAGCTGGCCTCCCCGACTCGGACCTGGCGGGCGGTCAGGTCGACGGTGACCGGGGTGGTCGGATCGGCCTCGACGGCGGCCCAGATCTCCTCGACCGCTTTCAATTCCAACTCGACCGGGAGCAGACCCTCCTTGAGGGCGTTGCCCCGGAAGATGTCACCGAAGCGCGGGGAGACCACAGCGCGGAAGCCCCAGTCCCGCAGGGCCCAGACGGCGTGCTCCCGGGAGGAGCCGGTACCGAACTCCGGACCGGCGACAAGAATCGACGCATCCGAATGCGCTTGATCGTTGAGGACGAATTCCGGGTCCTCCCGCCACGCGCTGAACAAGCCGTCCGCGAAACCCGTCCGGGTCACCCGCTTGAGATAGACGGCGGGGATGATCTGATCGGTGTCCACGTTGGACCGGCGCAGCGGCACGGCGGTGCCGGTGTGGGTGGTGAACCTCTCCATCAGCGGTGTCCTCTTCTACAGGTCGGCGGGAGCGGCCAGCCGGCCCACCACGGCGGTGGCGGCGGCGACCGGCGGGGAGACCAGGTGGGTGCGTCCACCCCGGCCCTGGCGGCCCTCGAAGTTCCGGTTGGAGGTCGAGGCGGCGCGCTGGCCCGGGGAGAGCGTGTCCGGGTTCATGCCGAGGCACATCGAGCAACCCGCGAACCGCCACTCGGCGCCGGCGTCGGTGAAGATCTTGTCGAGCCCCTCGGCCTCGGCCGCCTCCCGGACGGCCGCCGAGCCGGGCACGACGAGCATGCGGACTCGGTCGGCCACCCGGCGCCCACGCAGCACGTCGGCGGCGGCGCGCAGGTCCTCCAGCCGCCCGTTGGTGCAGGACCCGACGAAGACGACGTCGACCGCGAGGTCCCGCAGCGGGGTGCCGGGCGTGAGGTCCATGTACGCCAGCGCGCGGCGGGCGGCGGCCTGCTCCGGCTCGGTCACGAACTCCTCGGGATCGGGCACGGACGCGTCCAGCGATGCGCCCTGGCCGGGGTTGGTGCCCCAGGTCACGAACGGCGTGATCCGGGTGGCGTCCAGGGTGACCTCCGCGTCGAAGGTCGCGCCGTCGTCGGTGGGCAGGGTCCGCCAGTAGGCGACCGCCGCGTCCCAGTCGGCGCCCGTCGGGGCGTTGGGCCGCCCCTTGAGGTACGCGAAGGTCGTCTCGTCCGGCGCGATCATGCCGGCCTTGGCGCCCCATTCGATGGACATGTTCGCGATGGTCATCCGGCCCTCCATCGAGAGGTTCCGGATCGCCTCGCCCCGGTACTCCACGATGTGGCCGCGTCCGCCGCCGGTGCCCACCTGCGCGATCAGCGCGAGCACCAGGTCCTTGGCGGTGACCCCCGGCGCGAGTTCCCCGACGACGTTCACCGCCATCGTCCGCGGGCGGGCCTGCGGCAGCGTCTGGGTGGCGAGCACGTGCTCGACCTCACTGGTGCCGATGCCGAACGCCAGGGCCCCGAACGCGCCGTGGGTGGCGGTGTGCGAGTCGCCGCAGACGATGGTCATGCCGGGCTGGGTCAGGCCCAGCTGCGGACCGATGACGTGCACGATGCCCTGGTTCTCGTCACCGAGCGGGTGCAGCTTCACGCCGAACTCGGCGCAGTTGCGGCGCAGCGTCTCGATCTGCGTACGCGAGGTCGGGTCGGCGATGGTGAGGAGGTCGCCACGGCGGGACCGGAACGACGGGTCGGCGTACCCGGTCGGGGTGTTGTGGTCCTCGGTCGCGATCGTCAGGTCGGTGCGGCGGACCGGGCGGCCGGCGAGGCGCAGCCCGTCGAACGCCTGCGGGCTCGTCACCTCGTGCAGCAGGTGCAGGTCGATGAAGAGCAGATCGGGCTCGCCCGCGACGGACCGTACGACGTGCGCGTCCCAGACCTTCTCGGCCAGGGTCCTCGGCTCAGGAGTGACTCCCACCATCTGGACATCCTAAATTCTGGGAGGTAAGTTTCGGCTTGTGGGACACAGTATGAGCGGTGTCGGCGTTCTCGACAAGGCGGTGGTCATCCTGGCCGCCTGCGTCGACGGCGCCAGCCTGGCCGAACTCGTTGAACGCACGAAGCTGCCCCGGGCAACGGCGCACCGGTTGGCACAGGCACTGGAGATCCACCGGATGCTGGTACGCGACACCCAGGGGCGCTGGCGCCCCGGGCCACGCCTGGGCGAACTGGCCAACGCGGCGCCCGACGTACTCCTGACCGCGGCGGAGCCGCTGCTCGCCGCCCTGCGCGACGCCACCGGCGAGAGCGCCCAGCTCTACCTGCGCCGCGCCGACGAGCGCATCTGCGTGGCCGCCGCCGAGCGGGCCAGTGGCCTGCGCGACACCGTGCCGGTCGGCTCGGTGCTGCCGATGACCGCCGGCTCGGCGGCGCAGATCCTGCTCGCGTGGGAGCCGCCGGAGGCGGTCATGCCGCTGCTGCCCCGCTCGAAGTTCACCGGCCGCACCCTCGCGGAGGTCCGCCGCCGCGGCTGGGCGCAGAGCGTGGCCGAACGGGAGGCCGGTGTGGCGAGCGTCTCGGCGCCGATCCGCGACCGCACCGGCCGCGTGATCGCCGCCATCAGCATCAGCGGCCCGATCGAACGCCTCGGGCGCCGCCCCGGCGAACGTCACGCCATGGCCGTGGTCCGAGCCGGCCAACGCCTCTCCGGCCTCTGACCCGCCCACCCGCCACCCGCCACCCGCTACCCGCCCAGGTCGATCATGAAGTTAGCGGGTGGATCGAAGATCAAACCACCCGTCAACTTCATGATCGACGAGGGCGGGGGGCGGGGGGGTGGGGGGGGTGGGGGGTATGTG
>NZ_JBEYSU010000066.1:0-10742 GCF_040704235.1 Micromonospora sp. NPDC047707 | reverse complement strand
TGGAACGCCGTCTTCACCACATAAACGCCCCAACCCCTGCATTCCACTCCCAGCCACCACACGCACCCACGCTGACCACACGACCAGGAACCGAGTGTCGGCGGCCAGTGAAAGATCCCCATAGGTGGCCATTTACCGCCCCGCTGGTGGCCGGGGTTCTCCCGTGGATGGCCAGATATCTCCCCGCTGATCATGACGAGACGCTGGTCGGCGAGGGTCGGCGGCGTGAAACGCGGCAGGGAGATCGTGGAAATCTTGGAGGCGTACGACCTCACGGGTAGTTACCGTGCGGCGGCCGAGCTGGCCGGGTGTGACCATCACATCGTGGCCCGGTATGTGAAGTTGCGGGCCGAGGGGCGCAGCCCCGAGGAGCGGACCCAGCGGGCTCGGCCGATCGACGAGTTCATGGACAAGATCGAGGAGTTGGTTGCCCGTTCGGGTGGCCGGGTCCGCGCTGAGGTGGTGCACCGGCGGATCACCACGATGGGCTTCGCCGGCGGGGAACGCACCACCCGCCGGGCGGTCGCCGCGGTGAAGAAGTCCTGGCAGGCCGGGCAGCGGCGGGTGTTCCGCCCGTGGATCCCCGAGCCCGGTTTGTGGCTGCAGTTCGACTGGGGCGAGGGCCCGCGCATCGGCGGCCGGCGGACCACGTTGTGGTGCGCGTGGCTGCCCTGGTCGAGGTTCCGGGTGGTGATTCCGGTGCTGGACAAGACCCTGCCGACGGTCGTGGCCTGCCTGGACGCGACACTGCGGCGGCTGGGCGGGGTGCCGGCCTATGTGTTGACCGACAACGAGAAGACGGTCACGGTGGAGCACGTTGCGGACATCGCGGTCAGGAATCCGGAGATCGTGCAGGTGGCCCGGCATTACGGGATGACGATCCGCACCTGCGTGCCGGCGGACCCGCAGTCCAAGGGCGGCGCCGAGAACACCGTGAAGATCGCCAAGGCGGACCTGGTGCCGACCAGCGCGAACCTGCTCGGCCAGTACCGCACGTTCGCTGAGTTGGAGGCGGCCTGCCGCGACTTCACCGACGAGGTCAACGCGCGGATCCACCGCGACACTCGACGCCGCCCGGCCGAGGCTCTCCTGGAGGAACGCGATCGGCTGCACCCGCTGCCGGCGCAGCCGTTCACGGTCGCGTTCGGCACCACCCGTCGGGTGAATTGGGACTGCACCATCTCCGTCGACGGGGTCCGCTACTCGGTCCCGCACCACCTGGTCGACAGCCGGGTCTGGGCCCGGTTCCACGGTGACGAACTCATCGTCACCGCCGTCGGCGACACCGGGCCCGTCGAGGTCGCCCGCCATCCGCGGGCCCAGCCCGGCCGCCCGTCGATCCGAGATGAGCACTACCCGCCCCGATCACGACATTCCGAGACGGCTGATCGGGTGTCCCGGGCTCGCACCGCCGACGAGGCCGCGTTCCTGGCTCTCGGTCCGGGCGCCGCCGCGTGGCTGGTCGAAGCCGCCGCGGCTGGGGTTCGTGGGGTCCGCCGCAAGATGGCCGAAGCCGTCGCTCTGGCCAAGCTGCACGGCGCCACGCAGGTCGATCGGGCCCTCGGGACCGCGGCACTGGCGGGCCGGTTCGCCGACAACGACCTGATCCGCATCCTGGCCCACCAACGCGACGACGACGCCCCAGCCACTCGGGCCAGTGAAACCCACAGCCTGCAGCCAGGCACCTCTGCCTGGTCGACCTTCGGCACGACGACTGGAGAACAGTGACCATCACCCCGTTGCGGGTCACCGGCGCAGCCGGTGACCCGCTGACCGAAGCGATCGAGCTCACCCGGCGGCTGAAACTGCCGCACCTGCGCCGGGCGATGGCCGATCTGATCCCCACCGCGAAAGCGCAACGCTGGGACCCGGCCGAGGTCGTGCGAGTCCTGCTGGCCGAAGAGGCAGCCGGCCGGGACCAGGCCAACCTGCGCACCCGCCGCAAACGCGCCGCGTTCCCGGCCGGCAAGACCTTCGGCGACTGGGACGAACAAGCCTCATCGATCCCACGGCCGACCCAGGACGCACTGCGCAGCCTGGAATGGGTGCAACGCAAGGAAAACCTGTCCATCTGCGGCCCGTCCGGCACCGGCAAAAGCCACTTCTGCGAGGCCCTCGGCCAGGCCGCCGTCGAGGCCGGCATGACCGTCGCCGGGTTCATCATCGAAGACCTCGGCGTCATGGTCCGCCGCCACCGCCCCGACGACTCCGTCGCCCGAGCCATGACCAGGCTGATCCGCACCGACCTGATCATCATCGACGACATCGGCCTGCTACCGGTCTCCCCGGACGCCGCCGAAGGGTTCTACCGCCTCGTTGACGCCGCCTACGAGCGGCGCAGTCTCGCGGTCAGCTCGAACCTGCACCCGTCCGGCTTCGACGAGATCATGCCCAAGACCCTGGCCACCGCGACCGTCGACCGGCTCCTGCACCACGCCCACGTCGTCGTGACCCAGGGTGACAGCTACCGGTTCAACCAAGCCACCGCAGGGCAGGGCGTTAAAGCCTTGCACTGACCCCAACACCACCCACGGCGGGGAACTATCTGGCCGCCGCTGGGGAAAAACCATGGCCGCCAGCGGGGAAAACTACTGGCCGCCTACGGGGAGATCTGATTGGCCGTTGACAACCGAGAACGCTGGGCAGACCAGCAGCACAACCACACCCTCGGCAAGACCACTTCCCTCAATCGATCACCGGATCACTCCGGAGCTGATCCACGGATCGAGGCTAAGATCCCGACCGGGGCCACCCCGGAGCGGCAGCGACCCGGCCCGTGAGCCGAGCACGGCCCGCGGTCTCGCAAAGTTGATCGGGGAGTAGTCGCGCACCGTTTTCGGCAGATCCGTGCACCGCTGGGACAAGCGACCTTCATCAACGTTCACGCAGAGTGACTTGGCGCTGTGTTGATATCGCGGCCTCAGGCACGGACTGGCCAGCAGTCGCTTGAAAACCGGCATCAACCGGTCGTTTTGCTCGACTGTCACGTAGCGCGCCATGGGCGGCTGCAAGCTGCTCTCGCAGCTCGGCGGGGAGTTGCCCCCTGGTCCTGGACACTTGAACCTTGGATCGTGATGGTCCGGGGAGATCAGGAGTCCCTGACAGATGGTGAACAAGCACTACCCGCCGAGTTCAAGGCCGACGCGGTCGCGTTGTACAGGTCGAGGCCGGGGGCGACGATCGCGCAGATCGCTGACGATCTCGGGGTCAACCGGGAGACGTTGCGTAGCTGGGTTCGCGCCGACGATCAACGGCGGGGCGCCACGGCCGGTCCGGCGGCGTCGGCGGTGAGGCCGCAGGCGGCCGGATCGGTTGAAGATGAGAATGCCGCGTTGCGGCGGCGGGTCCGGGAGTTGGAGGAAGAACGGGACATTCTGTGGAAGGTGGCCCGGTATTTCGCCGGGGAGACGCCCTGGTGAACCGCTTCCAGTTCGTCGCCGACCATCAGCAGCGCTACGGTGTGAAGCGGTTGTGTCAGGTCATCGGCTCTGGTACGGAGACGGTGGTCGTGGTGTCTGTTCTATGCGAGCAGGATCCGCTGTCGCAGGAGCGGGAATGCGGCTCGGCCGTACATCTGCCGTTTCAGGAACTTGACCTTGGTGTTGGCGCCTTCGATCGGGCCGTTGCTGTAGGGCAGGGTGAGGCCGGCGACGACGGCTGGCAGGTCCATCCGCAGGCCGTGAATGTAGGCGTGCAGTGCCGGCAGGTCGTCGGCTTCCACCGCGCTCATCCAGCCGTCCAGGTCGTGGCCCCGGCGGGCGGTGAGCAGGGCGGCGAACTCGCGTACCCGGTCGGCGAGAACGGTCAGCTGCAGACATGGCGCGAGCAGATCGTCGAGGTGACTGCGCTGCTGGGCGGGGAGTTTGTCAGGTGCGGTCATCAGCCAGGCGACCAGGCGCGCGAATCTCGGTCAGCAGCCGGGTCACGGCCACGTTGGGCTGCTCGGCGAGCCGACGGCGAAGGTGGTCGCGGTAGGGGTCGACCAGCGTCGGACGGTATTTCGCCGGTCGTTGCAGGTCCTCGGCAGTTCGGCGCGGGCATACCGTTTGACGGTGTTCAGTGCCCAGCCGAGCCGACGGGCGCATTCCAGCAGGCCGACGCCTTGGCCGAGCAGGGCGTGCACAGCGGCGTGCCGGGACTTGGTGCGCTCGTCGAGCACCTTGGTCTGCCGGGACGGGCCGGCGTGCCAGCAGCGGCTGTGCGCGATCACGGTCTTCTCGACCGCCTTGACCAAGTTGTGCCACAGATGCCAGCGGTCAGCCACCTGCACCGCGTGCGGTGCCCCGACGCGGATGGCCTCCGCGTAGGCCGCGGAGCCGTCGCTGCCAGAGCCAGGTCATCGGTGTATCCCGCTCGAGCTACTACTACTGGCGCTCGGCCGCCACGGCCCGGGCCGCCCGAGAGGCTGCGGACGTGGCTCTCGCGGGCCGGATCCGGGCGGTGCACACGGCTTACGACGGCACCTGTGGGGCACCACGGATCACCGCCGCGCTGCGCGATGCCGGCCTGGCGGTCAACCGCAAGCGGGTCGCCCGGGTGATGCGCCGCTTCGGCGTGCAGGGACTACGACTGCGCCGACGCACTCGTACGACGGTGTCGGACCCGGCCGCGGCGAAGGCTGCGGACCTGATCGGCCGGGACTTCACCGCCCCCGCGCCGAACCAGCGTTACGTCGGCGACATCACCTAATGGCAGGGCCGGAGAGATTTTCCGGTGCCCGGAGACGACTGGCAGGGGCCCCTGAGATATCACCGGCCCAAGATCGGGTGCAAGGTGTGGGTGAGCCGCTGGCCGGTGTCCACTCGCATGATGCACACGGCCGTCGAGGCCTGAAGGTAGACGGTGGTCCTGCCAGTCGTCGGGTCCGTGATCGGCTTGTGAGATGCCGCGCCATTGAGCGCTTCCATTAGGTCGCCGCGCGTGCCCTCGGGCTCAACTTGTTGTTGACCACGAAGGGGACCCGAGTGCAGATCACCTGCGGCATCGACTGGGCCGAGCAGCATCACGACGTGGCGGTGCTCGACGCCGACGGCAGCGTGCTGGCCCGGGCCAGGATCGACACCGGCGCGACCGGATTCTCCCGCCTGATGTCCCTGTTGGCCGAGCACGTCGACGACGCCGACCAGCTCGCGTCGGTGCCGATCGGGATCGAGACCGACAAGAATCTGCTGGTCGTCGCGTTGCAGGCCGCCGGGATGACCGTGTTCGCGATCAACCCGCGGGCGGTCGCCCGTTACCGGGAACGACACGGGCAATCCGGTAAGAAATCCGACCCGGGCGACGCGTTCGTGCTGGCCGATCTGTTGCGCACCGACCGGCACCAGCACCGGCCGTTGCCCAGCATCAGCGTCCACGCCTCGGCGATCAAGACGCTGGCCCGTCAGCACCAGGACGCGATCTGGTCGCTCAACCAGACCGTCAGCCGTCTGCGGTCGCTGCTGCTGGAGTTCTACCCGCAAGCGCTGCGCGCTTTCCCGAACCTCAAACACAAGGCGGCATTGGCGGTCTTGAGCGCCGCCCCGACACCCGAAGCCGGGCTGCGACTGACCGCCCGCCGCCTCGCCACGCTGCTGCGCCGCTGCCGGCGACGCAACGACCCGTCCCTGGCCGAACATGTGCTGAGCGCCCTGCACAGCCCCGCACTACGGCAGCCCACTGCCGTCGAGGCCGCCTACGGCGTCACCGCCCAGACCCTGATTGCCATCGTCGTGGCGATGCAGACCGCCGTCGAAGAGCTCGAGCAAGCGTTGACGGCCGAGTTCGACCAGCACCCGCTCGCCACGATCCTGCGTTCAGCTCCAGGGCTGGGCCCGGTCCTCGCGGCCCGCGTCCTGGCCGAAATCGGCGACGACCCAACCCGCTTCACCACTGCCGCGGGCCTACGCGCGTTCGCCGGAACTGCACCAGTTACCCGCGCTTCGGGCCGATCGCGTTACGTCAAGGCCCGCAAAGTGCGCAACAAGCGCCTCGGCGACGCCTGCCATTGGTGGGCCTTCGTCACCATCACAAAATCCGCCGGCGCCCGCGCACACTACGACCGCCGCCGAGCCGCCGGAGACCACCACAACGCCGCCCTACGCAACCTCGCGAACAAGCTCATCGGACGGCTCTGGTGGTGCCTACAACACGACGAAACCTGGAACGAGAACACCGCGTGGAACATCGACATCGCGACACCCGATCCGAGAACCGCTTGACATCTGACCCGCGTGGGATGTCTACCTGCCGGTGGGTGAGCGCGGGTTCCTCTACCTGGCCACCGTCATCGACCTGCACTCCCGGCGCCTCGCGGGCTGGGCGATCGCCGAGCACATGCGCACCGACCTGGTCATCGACGCCCTCCACGCCGCGCAGCGCACCCGAGGTGGCAGCCTGCACGGGGGCGATCATGCACACCGATCACGGAGCCCAGGGCAATACACCTCTCGGGCCTTCGCCGCCGCCTGCACGGCGGCGGGGGTCCGGCAGTCGATGAGCGCGGTCGGTAGCTCCGCCGACAACGCCGCCGCGGAGTCGTTCAACGCCACCTTCAAACGCGAAACCCTCCAGGGCCGCCGCGCCTTCACCGACGAACGCGAAGCACGACTCGCCGCGTTCCGCTGGCTGCACCGCTACAACACCATCCGACGCCACTTCCGGCTCGGACAGCAATCACCGATCACCTACGAGAAGAACACCCGGCCGGCACCGGCTACGCTGGCCCCGGCCGCATAACCCCGTGTCCAAGATCAGGGGTCAAGCCCGTGTGGCTGCTCGGCATCGCGGCCGGGCGTGGCCCGGTCGGGCGGGCTTGGGCAAAGACCTGTTGCGCTGCGTACATGTTGCTTGAGAGGCTCTGACCTGGGGAGGTACGACCGCGACGGAGATTGGGGGTGGGTCGGTGTTCGAAGCGCCGTCGGTTCCGTTCGTTGGTCGCGCCGACGCTTTGCGGGTTCTTGAGGGTGCCTACGCGGCGGTGCGTGATGAGCGCAGGCAAGGCACGGTGCTGATCTCGGGTGAGGCGGGGATCGGGAAGACACGGCTGCTGCAGGAGTTCTGCGCCCGACGCCATGACGCCCTGGTGCTAGTGGGTAAGTGCCTGGAGGCCGGCGACGA
This sequence comes from Micromonospora sp. NPDC047707, assembly GCF_040704235.1. NCBI lineage: Bacteria > Bacillati > Actinomycetota > Actinomycetes > Micromonosporales > Micromonosporaceae > Micromonospora > Micromonospora sp. NPDC047707. The sequence goes on along the minus strand of NZ_JBEYSU010000066.1, from coordinate 3,647 downwards.
GGCGCTGCCGTACGCCCCGTTCGTGGGCGTGCTGCGTCAGGCGGCGCGGCGGTTCGGTGTCGACAAGATCCTCGAACGCCTGCCGGCCGGCACAGCCGGGGATCTCGCGCTGCTGTCACATGAGTTCGGCGCTGTCGCCACCGACGGTGACGGCAGTCGGATTCGGCTCTTCGCGGCCGTGGTTGGCTGCGTCGAGGCGCTCGCCGTCGATCGGCCCGTGGTGCTGGTGATCGAGGACGCGCACTGGGCTGACGGCGCCACGTGGGACCTGTTGCGTTTCGTGCTGCGCACCCTCGATGAGGCTGCGGTGCTGACGTTGGTCACCCACCGCGACCTTCCGTACGGCCACCCCGCTCGGCCGCGGCTGGTGGAGGTGCGGCGAAGCGAGACCGTGGCCGCCCTGGAGTTGGCCCGGTTTACCGATTTTGAGGTCGCCGAGCAAGCCAGCGCCATCCTCGGCCGCCGTCTGGAGGGGCCGGCGCTGCGCGAGTTGGCAATCCGCAGCGGCGGCGTTCCACTGTTCGTCCAGGCCCTGCTGGCCGAGCCAAACAGAACCTCGGGGACCATGCGCGACCTGCTCCTGGTGCCTGTCGAACGCCTGTCGGCGCGTGCACAGCAGGCGGTGCGTCTGGCCGCGGTGGCGGGTCCGGCGATCTCCCATAGTTACCTGGTCCTGGCCGACCAGGGCGACGAGGCCGACCTGGAGGAGGCGCTGCGGGAAGCGGTCCACGCCGGGGTGCTGGTGCCCACCGGCGACGGATACGCGTTCCGTCACGTGCTGGTCCGCGACGCCGTTTACGAGGCGCTCCTGCCTGGCGAACGGGTGCGGCTGCATCGGCGCCTCGGCCAGGCCGCCGAAGACCTTGGCGAGGTGGGCTCGCCCGCCGAGGCGGCCCGACATTGGCATGCGGCGGGTGACCTGCCACGGGCGGTGACGGCCACCTGGCAGGCCGTGGAGTCAGCGCGGGCCACCTACGCCCACGCCGCGCAGCTGCGGTTGCTGGAGCGCCTGCTGGAGATGTGGCCCCGGGTGCCCGACGCCGAGGACCGGATCGGCAAGACGCGGGCGGAGTTGCTGCGCGACGCCGTCGAGGCTGCACACGAGAGCGGCGAGCCGGAGCACGGCCTGAGGCTTGCCGATGAGGCGCTCGCCGTCGCCCGCGCGGCGGGGATGCCGGTGGTGGCGGCGCGTGTGTTGGAGCGCCGAGCCCGGATCCTGCGGCATCTGGGCCTGCCGGGCCCGGGCGACGACCTGCGGGCGGCGCTCGATCTTGTGCCGGCGCAGCCGCCGACCGCGCTGCGCGCCAGGCTGGTCGCCTACCTGGCGCAGCGGTACTACGTGGAGCGCGATCTGCAGCGCGCCCGCGACCTGGCCGAGCAGGCCCTCGCCGCCGCGAGCCAGGTCGGCGACCCGTACGCCGAGGCGCACGCGATGACCACGCTGGCGAGCATGGACGGTGAGGAGGGGCGAGTCGACGCGGCCCGTGACAGCTTCCGTTCGGCGCGCGAGGTGTCGCGGCGCATCGCGGTGCCCATGCTGGCGGTGCGGGCCGACATCGAGGAGGTCGACCTCCTCACCATCCGGGGCCATTATGTGGACGCGATCGACCTGGCGCAGCGCGGCCTGCGCCGGGCCGCCGAGGCGGGCCTGGCCCGCACGCTCGGCGTGCGGGTGGCGACCCCCCTGGTCGAGTCGATGCTTGCCGTGGGGCGGTGGGACGAGGCACTAGAGGTGCTAGGCCACGCTGAGGAACTCGCCCCACCGGCCGGGTACTTCGCCGCCCTCCTCGGACTGCGTGGCCAGATCCTGGTGCGGCGTGGCGACGTCGACGGCGCAGAGGCCGTCGCGCGGCAAGCCCGGGATCTGGTGCCCAACGGGTACGACACGCCGTGGGAGCAGTACTTGCAGACCCTGCTGTGGGCGGAGGTCTCACTCGCTAGGAATCGCCCCGCGGAGGCGGTCGCTGCGGTGCTCGAGGCGCTCGACGCCCACCGCGCCGACCTGGAGCCGCGATACGCGTGGGCGGTCCTGCATGCCAGCGCACGCGCGCTCCACCGGGCCGGTCCGCACCTCGACACGACCGGCGAGGCGCGGCAGAAGCTGGCGGCGACGGCCGAGGGGCTGCCCGCGCGTACCCCGTGGGAGGAAGCGTATCGGGCCTCTTTCGGCGCCGAGATGGCCACTGCTGCCGCGCGCGGCGAGGCCGTGGAGCATGCCCTCTCCGCGTGGGAGAAGACCGGGCTGCCACATCCAACGGCGGCTGCGTTGCTGGAAGCGGCCGAGGTCGCCGCGGCCGCCGGCGACCGGGCGTTGGCCGCTGCGCGGCTGGCGCGGGCCATCCAGCTCGCCACGACCATGACCGCGCGGCCGTTGCTGGAGGAATGTCACTCGCTAGCCCGCCGGGCCCGCATCGAGATGCCCCGTCAGGAAAGCGCGGGCAGCGTCACCGGTCAGTCCGCGAACCCGTTCGGCATGACGCAGCGCGAGATGGAGGTCCTCGAACTCGTCACCCAAGGACGAACCAACCGGCAGATCGCCACGGAGCTGTTCATATCGGTCAAGACGGCGAGCGTGCACGTCTCCCGGATCATCATGAAGCTGGGCGTAACCAACCGCGGAGAGGCGGCCGCGCTGGCCTACCGAATGCGGCTGTTCGAAGCGCGGCCGCAGCCATCCCGCCAGTGAGGCCCGCCACCACGGCTAGTGCCCTGACCACGAACGTTCGCGGTGTTGGGGTCAGGCTGCGCGGGTGGCGGGTGGCCCCAGCGTTGTTGTCGTTCGCTGCGGATGCGGGCGCGTTCGCGGCGTTGGGCGGCCAGGACGTCGGGGTGGTGGGCGTTGGCGTTGCGCCAGCGCAGGTAGGCCTGCAGCCGCCGGGTCAGGGCGGTGTGGTTGGGGTGGTTCGATCCGGCGATGACGAAGGTGCGTAGCGGCCCGAACTGGGCCTCGATCGGGTTGGCCCAGGAGGCGTAGGTCGGCGTGAAGCAGAGCTCGACCTTGTTCCGGGCCGCCCACCTGCGGATCTTGAGGCCTTTGTGCGCGGACAGGTTGTCCAGGATGACGTAGATCGGCGCCCCGTCCGGGCGGGCGGCGCGGATCGACTTGAGCGCGGCGAGGGTGTTCATGGCGCTCTTACGCCGCCGCACGACACTCCAGAGTTGATCGTCGCCGACGGAGTAGCAGCCGTGGAACTGCCGGACACCGTGCAGCTTGTGGTAGTTCGCGGGCAGCCGGCGCGGATGGCCCGCGGGCGCCCACCCGGCGCCGGCCTGCGGCCGGATCACCAGGGGCCCGAACTCGTCGAAGGCGAACGTCCGCTGCGGGAAATGGCTGCTCACGTACTCGATCCGGGCGAGCTTGGCATCCCGGTCGGGGCCGTGGACTCCTTCCACGTCTTGGTCCGCTGGAACGTGATCCGGTGCCGGTGCAGGAGCTGCCGCAGCCGCTCCCGCCCGATACGGATCCGCCGGGCGGCGTGAACGCGCAGGTGATCGGCGAGCTTGCGGATGCTCCAGCGGATGAACGGCCGCCCCAGTTTTCTCGGGGCGGGTGTTAGAGACCGTCGGGTAACCGGTTCGGGGCGTTGTGTGACGGCGAGACACGTCGATGTTGAGTGCTCGACAAATGGATCATCCCCGCCATGATC
>NZ_JBEYSU010000065.1:0-11910 GCF_040704235.1 Micromonospora sp. NPDC047707 | reverse complement strand
CTCGACAACGCCTCCCACTCGGCGTCGGACAACTCGTAGCGACGACCCACGCGCTACATCATCCGACACCAAGATCCTTTGAAGACACTACCTAGCGGAGCCAAACCAGTTTGAATCACGTACGGAGAACGAAGGGCGACAGGAAGAAGAGGCAACTTGGTCGCCCACCAGTACGGAGCACGCAATCCCCGCCGCCCGTACTAGCGCCCGGCCTGCATCTCCTACAAGTCGCAGTGGCGGCAGCGGCCGGGGCACCCGGACCGCGGTTCAGTCCGGGCACGCGCTCGAGGAAGCCACGGCCAAGCTGTTCGCCAGGTTTTTCGCCCTGAGCCCGCAGAACCGCAGTGACCTCATCAACGGCATCCGCAAGCAGCACTCGGGCACGCAGTTCGGGTACGACGTCAAACTGACCTGCGCGGTCGCCGGGAATCCCCACGTCTTATGCCACATCGAGTGCAAGAACCTCGCGAAGCCGGTCACCCCACGGGACATCAGCGACAAACTGCTACAGAACAAGATTTACTATCACGATTCGTCGATCGACCATTGGATCCTCATCTCCCCGCACACGGACCCCTCCAACGAGCTGCAGGACATGCTCGAGCATTGGGCCCGGGTGGACGAATTCCCATTCACCGTGCAGGTTTGGAGTCCGCAGTCCGGGGTCCGCGAGCTCTTCTCGCTGGCGCCCGATATCTACGAAGCCCTCTACGGCGCGGCGCCGGATGGCTCGGAACCGCCGCCGGAAACCGTTGTCGACACCATCCGCGGCCGGCTCGCACCGCACCTGCGTCTAGCTCAGGTGTGGCGGGACTACCTGCGCAAGCCCGCGCGCCACTGCATCGGCAGCGAGAAACCGGACCACTTCGACGAGCTGATGAAGAATCACGTTGACATCAAGGCGACGGATGTGAGCGGCTCGATCTTAGAGGGCACCCTCATGGACCGAGTTCTCGCCTGGCTCAATGGGCCGGACGGCCAGGCTCTGCTGCTGCTAGCCGACTTCGGTGAGGGCAAGAGCTTCTTCACTTACAACCTCAGCCGCCGCCTCTGCGACGCCTTCCTTGCCGACTCGACACATGGCGTCATGCCACTACGAATCCCGTTAGGGCAGTTCAAGGCCGCACGGGACGGGCGGCGATTGTTGGAGCGGCGGCTCGGCGAGATCGGCGCCACTCTCGCCGACTGGCGCGACCTGACTGCGTCCACCCGCTGCCTCGTTGTTCTGGACGGGTTCGACGAAATGTCCACGGACCTGTCACAGGAGGCGATGGAGGACAACATCGCCGGTCTCGAATCGTGCCTCGAGGAGCTGACCGGTTCACAGGTCCGCATTGTCGTTACCTCTCGAGGTCGCGCCTTCGACGTGGGCCGCAACCGTGAGCGGATCCTTGACAGGTTGGGCCAGCCGCAGATCCTGCAGTTTTCGCCGGTCCCTCGGGCCGACCGGATTCGCTACCTTGAGGGGTTCGTTGACGACCCGACGGGCGAACAGCGGCTCGCTACCCTCCGGGGCCTGTACGACCCGATCGGCCTCGCTGCCAAGCCGCTGTTCCTGCAGATGATCCGTGAAACGCTGACCGATCTGCCGGATGGAAAATTCAGTGAGCTCATCCTCTATCGAACCTACGTGCGCAAGAGCTTGTCTCGTAAACTCGAATATCTGCGTGCCAGCCGAGTGACCGACTCTGAGCTGGTCGACAATCTACTACGCATCCTAGAGAAAATCGCTGTCAAGCTGCAGCGAACGGACCAGCAGTACGTTTATCTCACCGACGTGGCGGGGCCGAACCCGAACCTCGCCCAACTGCTGTGGCAGACACGTGATGGCGTAGAGCAAGCCTCCTCTACCGGTGACGATGTCGACGCGGCAGCGCGCATAGGCATCCGGTCTCTGCTCAAGGCCGCGCCCGCCCCAGACGAGGGGCGGTGGCCCGTTACATTCTTTCACCGCTCCATGCAGGAGTATTTCGTGGCCTGCGCACTTGTTCGAGCGCTGCGAGACAACCATGAACTGGCGCGGACTGTGCTCGACGACCTGCCTCCGCTTCCAGAGATCGTTCATTTCGCAGCTTCCATGATTCGCGAGCTGCGAGACCGAGCGTCTGTCTGGGGCGTGCTCGAAAGCTTTACCCGCTCGGCGACTGTCAGTATCCGCAGCAAATATCTCGGCGGCCACGCGGTCACGCTGCTCCACATTAGCGGTGGCATCGTGCCTAAGGCCGACTGCTCGCGGCTGCGACTCGATTATGCCAATCTAGACGGCGTCGACCTCAGCGGGGCACGGTTGGTCGATACATCACTGCGGGATGCCAACCTCGACAACGCCAACCTTGAGAATGCCGACCTTACGGGTGCCGACCTGGAAGGCGTACGGCTCGAGGAGACCTCAAGCGTGGTCGGCCTTACCGCGCTTGGCAATGACCAAATCGCCGCCGCATACGACGACCGGTCGATCCGGGCCTGGCGCCGCAAGCCGGGTGGTCAATGGAGCAGCCGAATCGTTGGCTCGGCAAATCACAACATCGAGCGGATCCAAATGACCCCAGGCGGTCGCCTGCTTGTCTCCGGCGGGAGCGTGCTTAGCGTGTTCTCACTGTCTAGTCCCGAGTGGATCTGTGACAACAGATTCCCGACGAAGCCGCCGCTGCGCCCACCCGTAGCGGGGGTGTCGACAGCTCTATATGAGCAGGAACTGCCCGGCGGAAGGACCCAAGTAGTCTGGATGCACCTGCAGACACTGACAGCACACTACATCGAGGCGGCCGACGAGCCTGCGGTCTGCTATGCGCAGCTGGACAACCGTGCCTTCGCGGTGGCCAGCGAGTCGAGCGTGCGGCTGACGACACCAGTCGAGGGAAGGCCCGACTTCACGACCGTCGAGTTAGGCCTGCGCAACGTCAACTGCATAGATATGAGAACCTCGCCCGACGACAGTATTCTTCTAGCGTGTGGCCATCGTGACGGCGTCCTTACGCTGGCGGCTTCAAAATCTAACTACCTTGTCGAGCGCTGGCGGGTCCGCAGGCACGACGCGATGGTCAACTCAATAGTGTTCGCCGACGATGACAACATCATCAGCGGCGGCATCGACCGGTCGGTCAGGGTTACACCAATCGCCACGGGTGAGGCGCCCGAAGGTGACCCAATAATGCGTCTTACCCTGCGCTGCGCCGGGGTCAGGTACGACGGTGTACGGACCGAGCGTGAACGGCTCATGCTTGCGACGGCTGCATCGAGCGAACCGGCGCACACTTCGCCCGACTAGTGTTGCCTCGGTCTGCTGTATGAACTTCGAACTCGAAACCGTTGTGCTGCCGCCTGGCAGCCTGCGCCTGCCGGCCACCCGGCCTGGTACTCAACGATAGACATCCGGTCGTAGAACGCGAACCGCAGACCACCCTGCCGCCGGGGTGCACGGCTGGGCACCCGCCTCCGGCTGCTCGTTCAACCGTCGAGTCAGCGAATCCTCGAGATCTCCACTTTGGTTCGTCCAACACGCCGATCTTCATACCGAAGATCCTCTTGCGTGGTGGAGGCGGACAGGCGGTCGCTCCACCGGGCGGCAGTTCCCGCTTGCCGCCCTGACGGTTGGCAATGGCATCGATCAGTCAGACTCACCCGGAACCATCCGGCGTCAACCAGGCGAAGGGCGGCGCGAGGCCCGTCCGTACCAGGAGGCGTGAGGCAACCACCAGTCCAAGGGGCGGGGAACCTCAGGTTGCGGCGAAGACTGCGTGGTGTTTGGCCGCCTGGCTGGTCGTGTACCTGTGCGAATCACTCCAACGGGTTCTATCGCTGGCTTCTCTGGTTCGGGCAGGCTCGCTGGGCTGCAACGGCGCAGCATCGCTCAATCAGCGGAGAAAACAGGAACTTGCTGGAACCCCTGGTATGGCATACGGTGTGCCTCGTGGCTGAGTCTCTCGACGATCTCGAGGCGCGCATCGACGAACTGCGCACAGCCGTGCGTCGTGCCCTGATGAGCGGTGATCGCGACCAGGCGCGACGTCTGCGTTCCGACCTTCGGCAGGCGGAGGCGCAGTGGGACGACGCGCTCCTGGCGATCGAGCCAGATGAGCCGGCTTCGCAATCGCGGACCGAATCGCAGGACGCGGGACCACTGCTGACAATCCGTGACCAGGTCCACCAGGCGTTGACCTTCCTGAGCGTGCCGGCGGCACCGAAGCTGATCGTCGCCCTGCGCCAGGCGGTCTTCGCTGGAGCCTTGAACGGGCAGCAGCTGACGAGCCTTCGTCGGGACGAGGAAAGATCCTTCAGGACGACGCCTTGGGCCCGCCCGTACTACCTGTGTGCGGCCCTGACCGCTGACCGGCTCTCGCCCGCCCGCGGTCTCCTGGCTGTCTCCACCTGGCCGCTTGCCACCCGCATCGTCGGGCCGCTGAGTCCCAGAGTTCACTTCCTGACCTCGGCGATCCGTGTCGCCGAGCACCTGAGCCACCCGGACTGGGCGACTCTGCCCGCCCGGCGTCTGTTGTGGCAATTCGCCGCCAACATTCCCGGCGCTGCCACCTCTTTCGACACGATGAGGCCGGACGCCGTGCGGCGTGCGGCCCAGGCCGAGCTGGACGTTCATCTTGACGCCGACCTGTCGCAGCGCGAAGCGGCAGCCCGGCGCGCCGCAGACCAGCTCGACGATCTTCACCAGCTGTTCGGCGCCGATCTCAGGGTGGCGTCGCATGCTGCGAACGACACCTGAATCTTGACTCCGCACTTCCCACGCGAAGGAAGAGCACGTGAAAGAACTGACGGCGCGTCTTGACGCGCTGCGGGGGGACACGGAACCACAGAGCCTTGACGCCCGGGGTATCTCGGCGATTGTCGGCAACCCGGGCTGCGGCCGCCGGAATCTGCTGGATGCAGCCGGCATCGACAAGGACGCACTGGCCCGAGCTATCCGGCATCCCATGTACGCCAAGCCGTCGCGGATGGTGCTTGCCCGAGGTGCCCAGTTCGAAGCCCAGGTCAAGGCGAGCGGCGGTGCGCAGCTGCTGACGTTGCTGCGGGAGGACATCGGGCTATCCATTCCGGAAGCCGAACACGAAGACCTGAAGACCGTCGGCGGCAACGAGGGCAAGCTGGCCCGGTATCGAAACACGGTTCAGCGGCTGACCGCTGTGGCCTGCTCGGCGCAGGACGGCGGAACGCTGTTCGACCACCCCTATCTGAAGATCACGGTCGCGGGTTACGACGTCTTCCTCGAGCCGGACCTGGTGGCTGTGAAGTCGGGCGGGAAGTTCTACATCGTCGAGGTCAAGTCGTTCTCGGTGATCGATGGCCAGGCGCCTGCGGCCGCGGTGGAAGGCGCAGAGTTGCAGGCCGCGGTCTACATCTACGCCCTGCGGGAACTGCTGCGTTCCCATGGGCTCGACGAGGATCTGGTGGCGGACGAGGCGATCTTCGTGTGCCCGCAGAACTTCATCAACAAGCCGTTCGCGGCCCGGGTCAACGTCCGGAACCAGATCGCGGCGGTCCGGCGGATACTCAAGCGGATGCACGACCTCGACACCATTCTGTCGAACCTGCCGGCAGGGTTGACGTTCGCTCTGCATGGCCCGGCCGGTTTCCGGCCGGCCGAGGAGCTAATGGCGGGCCTGCGTCTGGTGCCCGCACGCTATGCGCCGTCGTGCCTGGACACCTGTGAGATGGCGCGGTTCTGCCGCTCGGAGGAACAGGGTTCCACGGCGGTGCTCGGCCGGCAGGTCCGTGAGGAACTGTCGCTGGACACGATCGGTGAGGTCGTCGGTCTGGCTCGAGGTACCCGTCTGCCTGGCCCGGATCAGGTCGAACAAGCCGAGTTGCTGCGGCGGGCCCAACGGTATCGCGACGAGTTGTTGGGGAGCATGGCATGAGCCTGCTGACGTCCCTGGCCCGCGCCCATGCCAGCGACCAGGCGGTGGCGCAGCGCCTGACGACCGTCCGGCATCTGCATGTGAGCAGTGAGCCGCTGGTGTTCGTGCCGTTGGCGATGGCGGGCGAGGCCCACGCCCCACTCGCCGTCATGGTTGGCACGAGCCCTGACCGGCCTGAGCTGTTGACGGTTGCGCAGCCGCGGAACCGCGACCAGCAGGTCGCCTTTGCCTACGAGCTGGCCAAGATCTTCGCCGCCTACATCACGCCGCGCACCAACCGGCGTCTTCCGGTTCGCGCCGGGGCGTCCGGCGTCCAGTACCGGTGCGCAGACGCGCCGCAGGTCTGGGTGCCCAACCGCGCCGGCGTGGAGTTCATCCGAATCCTCGGGCGCTCCACCCGCTTGCGGAGGAGTACAGGCGAGGGGGCGGTGCCACGCAACATCCCGGTCATGGGTAAATGGCTGACGTTCCTCGCCGACCGTGCCGAGTACGCCGGCTCCGCCATGCTGGTCGCGGCAACCGACGCGCTGACCCTGCATTGGGCAACCGGGCAGAGCAATGAGGAGGACCAGCATCTTCCCGCCGTTCTCGGCTGGATCGCGCCGCCACCCGGGATGACCGGGCGCGATGCCGCGCGTGCCTGCGAAAATCCGTTGAAGGTACCGCCTGCCGGACCAGCCACGGATCCGTCGTTCGACAACGGCATCCTCGAGCCGCTGCTCGCCGCCTACCATCAGGCGGCAAGCCCGGCAGCGTCGCGCATCGCCGAGGACAAGATCCGCAAGGAGTTGCGGAAGCAGCTCGACGGCACCTGGCATCGGATGTGGCAGGCGATCGCCCTGCTGCGTGACCCCTCCCTTCCGGCCGGTGCTCATGTCGGTGTTCGTTGGGAACGGGACCTGGACGCTTTCACGCAGACCGCCGAGTGGATCGCGACCAGCCCTGGTGCACAGCCCAAACGCGACTCGGCGGTGTACGCCGCCCGGCGCCTGTACTGGCTGGAACGGGCCCAGCAGCAGTACGACGCGGAACGCGCCTTCGACGACCCGATGGTGATGGCCGAGGCTCGCATGATCGGTGAGGCATTCGTCGGGACCGTCGTCGCCGCCATCCCGAACCGGCGCGTCGGCAGGAGCCTGCGGCCGCTGATCACCGTGTCGACCACCGACGCGATCAGCCTCGCCGTCGGCGAGAGTGGTATGCGCCGGCCCGAGTTGCTGGACCAGAAGACCACCGTCGTGTCGGTGACCCGTGACAGGGACACGGCGATCGTCGAGCTAGAACTTCGCGAGGGCATGGGCAGCGGGCGTGAACCACGGCCCGGCACCGTCCCCGCCGTAGGGGACTCCGTGTGCTACAGCCTCTTTAAGGACGACTACCGCCGGGCGCCGACGCTGCCGCGCAAGGAGGACACCCCGTGGACTCATGGCGGCCCGCCCAAGCCATACCTGCCGACCGAGCAGGATGCCCAGGAGCCGTGGTCGTGACCGTTACCTATGTCCCGCCCACCGCGGTCCTTGACGTACTTCGGTTATTGACCGAGGGTCCGCAGCCTGGCGTGGTGCTCAACTCACCACCCGGAGCCGGCAAGAGCACCGCCGTCACCTACATGGCTCACCACCTGGCCCGGCACGGCGAGCAGGTGCGCGTCGTCGCACAAACCAACTCCCAAGTCGACGACCTTGTCGCCAAGATCGCCGCCGTGGATCCTGGGATCACCGTCGGCCGGTACACCGCCTACGGCTACCCGGTGCCGGCCACGCTCGCCGCCCCAAACATCCTGATTGCGAACCGGTTCCCCGATTTGCGTCAGGCAGCCATCGTGGTCGCCACCGCAGCGAAGTGGCTCGACCCCGTCATCACCGAGCGCGGGCCATGGGCGATCATCGACGAGGCGTACCAGATGCGCTCGGACACCCTGCTGCGACTCGCGCCGATGTTCGAACGGGCTGCGTTCGTCGGCGACCCCGGGCAACTCGACCCGTTCTCGGTCGTCAACGTCGACCGGTGGACCGGCCTGGCCTGGAATCCCCTGCAGAGCGCGGTGGCAGCCATGCTCGCCAACAACCCGGACATCCCGGAACGGCAGCTACCGCACTCGTGGCGGCTTGCCCCTCACACCGCGACCCCGGTGTCGGACGCCTTTTACCCGTTCGCGCCCTTCGAGTCCGCGCCCCGCCAAGGCACGCGGCAGATGTGGTTGTCGACCCGCAGCCTTGGCACCAGCCCTGCCGACCGTGCGATCGAGCACGCCGCGGCGAACGGCTGGGCCTTCTACCAACTGCCGCGGCGACACACAGTGCGCACCGACGCTGAAGCGGTCAGCGCCGTTATCGAGCTGGCTGTGCGTGTTCTGGAGCGAGGCACGATGCTGCGCGACGAACGGCACCCCGAGGGCGCTAGGGTCACGCCGGACCGGGTGGCGATCGGTGTGGCACATCGCGACCAGGTGGCTGCCATCAAAACCGGGCTGGCCGGCACCCCCTACCCGAACATTCGCGTCGACACCGCGAACCGGCTGCAGGGAAGCGAGTACGACACTGTCATCGTGCTGCACCCGCTGTCCGGGCGCCGCGACGCCACCGCGTTCCACCTCGAATCCGGGCGGCTGTGCGTGCTCACCTCACGGCACCGGCATGCCTGCATCGTTGTCGCCCGCGACGGCATCCCCGACCTGCTGGACGCCCACCCGTCCGCCGACCCCGTGCCCTTCAACACCCAACCGCGCTTCCCCAACGGCTGGGAAGCCAACCACGCCCTGCTCGAACATCTCATTGCCCACCGCATCCGGGCACTCTGAGCTCACCGCCCGGCGCCGTTCGGGCCGGCCCCTGTCGGGCCCAGGTGACGCCGGTCCTCCCAGCGATTGAAGCCACTGACGACGAAGAGGTCGCACGTGAAAGTACTGCACACCTCCGACTGGCACCTCGGACGTACCACCTACGGCCACTCCCGGGCGAGCGACCACGAAGCGGTGCTCGCCGAGATCACCGAGATCGCCGCCGCCACCCGCCCCGACCTGATTCTCAATACCGGTGACTTGTTCGACACGCAACGGCCGCCCCTGCACGCCCTCAAACTGGCCACCAGCACGCTGCACAACCTCGCCGAGATCGCTCCAGTCGTGGTCGTCTGCGGCAACCACGACTCGGCTGCATACCTGCACTGGCTGCACGACCTGCTCAACCGGTCCGCGCCGATCCACTTCGTCACCAGCCACGACAACGCCGCCGGTGAAGTCCTGCGGTTTCCAGCCGGCGAGCAGGCGATTCACGTCGCCGCACTGCCGTTCATCAGCGCCAACCGCATCGTCAACGTCTTCGACGAGCCCGGCCAGCGGCGCATCACCTACGCCGAACACATCGCCGGCTTGCAGCAGCAGCTCATGCGCGAGCTCAAAGACGGGTTCGACGCGTCTCGCGACGTGAGCGTGTTTGCCGCGCATCAGTACATCGCCGGCGCCATCCCGTCGCGGACGGAGAACCCCAGCCACACCTGCGACTTCTACGCCACCGATCCACAGCACCTGCCGGCGGTCACCTACGCGGCGTTCGGTCACATCCACAAACCGCAGCCACTGCCGACCACCCGCGTGACGGGCTGCTACGCAGGCTCACCCCTGCAGCTTGACTTCGGTGAGGTCGGCGAGGACAAGAGCGTCGTCGTCGCGACGCTGCGGCCCGGCCAAGGCGCCGTCCTTGAACGAATTCGGCTAAAGCGCGGCCGCCGGCTGCGCTACATCACCGGAACGCTCGACGAGATCCGCACCATGGCGGCCTCCGTGACCACGGACATCTGCCTGGTCACGGTCAACACCGAAAACCACATCGACAACCTGGCCGGCCAGATCTGCGGCCTGCTGCCTGAGGCCACCATCGCCGATCTACGGGAGAACGCCGCCGACCGCAGGCTCGAACTGCTCGCCCCCGTCGACGACGCCGCCGACGTCGACACCACGACGTTGTTCAGCGAATACCTCGCCACCCGCGGTGTCCAAGGCGTCTCGGCGCAACAGGTTCGTCAGCTTTTCAGCACCCTGCTGCCGCACGCCAGCGAACACGAACCACCCGAGCTGCCGGAAGAGCAGCTACTGGCGGCCGACCCCGAGATCGCCTTCCCGCTGCCGGCAACCAGCACGGCCACCATCGGAGGGGCGGTATGAGACCACAGACACTGACCTTCTGCGGCCTGGGCACCTACACCGCGAAGCAGACCATTGACTTCACCGACAAGCGCTTCATCGCGATAGTCGGCGACACCGGTGCCGGGAAATCGACGATCCTGGAAGCGATCTGCTGCGCCCTCTACAACCGATGCACCTACGCTGCCACCGCATCCCCGTTGGTCGCCGACGGCGGTGACGGCACCCTCGCCGTCGAACTCACGTTCACCGTCGGCAGCCGCCGATGGCAGGTATCACGGTCCGTCAGCCGTCACACCGCCACGTCAGTGCACCGGCTGACCTGCCTCGACACCGGCGCCCTGACCACCGGGGCCAGGCAGGTCACCGCAGAGATCCGGCGGATCGTCGGGCTCGACTGCGACACCTTCCTACGTGCCGTGGTCCTGCCCCAAGGCCGCTTCCAGGAACTGCTGCGCATGAGCGACCGTGACCGAGGCAAAGTCCTCGACTCCGTCCTCGGTCTTGAGCAACTGGGCCAGGTCCGCGAGCACGCCCGAACCCTTCAGGCGCGCCTCAAGGACCGGCTCAACGAGTACCAGCTGCACCGCAGGAGGTTCCTCGACGACCCGGCCGCGGCGCTGGCCGCCGCGGCCGAACAGCACAGCGTGCAGCAGCAGGGCCTGGAACATCTCCAGAATGCTCGGGCCGCCATCGCTGATGCGCGTGCCGAACAGCGACGAACCGCCGGGGCGGTCAGCACGCTGACCCAGCTGAAAGAATCCCTGGCGGCCGCAGTTCCTGCCGGCGCCGCCGACCAGCTACACGCCTTGGCGTCGCAGGCTCAAACGCTCAACGGCCAGCGCGCCGACATCAACCAACTGACCCACCAACTGCAGATCGAGCAAGACCTCCTGCAAGGTCAGCTCACACAGGCCGAGCAGTACGGCGGGAATGTGGCCGGCACCGCCACGACGATCAGCACTCTGAAATACCTCGCCGAACAGCTACCCCAGCAGCGGAAACGCCACCGGCAGCTTACGGAGAACGCCGAAGCCCTTGCCGTCGAGCAGCTCCGGCTACAAGACGTGCAACAGAGCCTGGCTGATCTTGAGCCAGCCGTCGCGGCGGCCAACAAGACGCATGCAGACGCGGAAACGGCGTTCAAACGAGCCCAGGGTCGGCAGCACAAGGCCGTCGAACGACTGAGGATCTGGCGCGGAGCCGCCGCAGACCTAGAGAAGGCACGCGCAGAACTCGCCACGACGGAAGAGGCTCTCGGCACCGCCATAGCCAAGGCAAGAGAAGCGGCGGGTATCGCAGAAAAGACCGAGCACAACCGGAGCGAGAGCGAACAAACGCACCGCGCGCTGCTGAAGGCGAACGCCGCAGCGCACGCCGCCGCGGACCTCGAACCCGGCGCGGCATGCCTCATCTGTACTCGTCCCCTGCCTGCCGACTTCACCGCACCGATCGCACCCGACCTCACCGCCGCCGACGACGCCCACAAGAAAGCCCGAGTCCGGGCGGAGAAGACGGGTCGGGCGGCCGCCGTAGCGGCCGCCCGGGTGGAAACCCTGGAACGAGACAACCTGCCTGCCGCCCAGCAGAGCGTGACCACAGCCGAGAGCCTGCTCAGTGAAGCGCTGATCAGCCTCCAGGAAGTCGTTGGAGACGCCGACCTGTCGGGAACCGACGAGCAGATCCTCAAACTGGTCACCGATGACGCTGCCAAAGCGCAGCAAGACGTCGAGCGCGCCGGAAAGATTCGCGACGACACCCGCGATACCGCGACCGCCGCCAGAACCGAATTCGTCACCCTCTCAGAGACCGTCGGGTAACCGGTTCGGGGCGTTGTGTGACGGCGAGACACGTCGATGTTGAGTGCTCGACAAATGGATCATCCCCGCCATGATCGCG
>NZ_JBEYSU010000064.1:0-11989 GCF_040704235.1 Micromonospora sp. NPDC047707 | reverse complement strand
CGTCAACGATCTCCCTCTCACGCACAGCCCACCGATCTACCGCCCGCCGCTATCGTCCACAAGCGACACACCGAACTCAAACTGAAACGATTTCTAAGCCCCGGCTCGTCAGAGAATGACGAGCTGGGGCCTAACCGTCAACTCCAAATCGTGCTCAAACCCGCTTGGCGCTGCCGGCAGGCATTGAGCTTGAGTCGGTCGCTGGTTGGGGGTGAGTGACGGACGAAGGCCGCTGACCAGGGTTGCCGTGGCTAGCGGCCTTCGCATGCTGCTTATCAATGATTCCGGGCGGGCGGTCGGCGCGACCAGGTTCAGACAGCGTACGGTGTGGGCCGTGACCGAACTGTCTCCGAGCGATCGGCCCACTCGCGACGATCTGGCGCCCACCTATCAACAGCGGGGTGAACTCTCGGACTCCGCTCCCTCCGATTCAGCCGATCCACCCAGAGCGCGATCGGGGCGCTGGTTTTGGGTTGTCGCCGCTGCTCTGGTGTTGTTGGTGGTTGTTGTTGGCTCTGCGCCTTACCTGATGGTGCCGTGGCGTAAGGACGAGGCAGTGAAGCGATGCCAGGTGGCGATCAAGGAGAAGTTAAGGCCGTCGCCGGCTAAGTTCGGGCCGGCCACGGTTGTATGGAACGGAAGTGACCCCGGCGTCGACTACGAGCGCTCCATATACGACATCTCAGGTCCGGTCGACGTGCAGGACGCGTTCGGGGCCACGGTGCGTCGGAAGTACCTATGCGTGGTGTTCCGGGAGCACTCCGACGGAACTTGGCTGATTTCAGAGTCTACGGTGATCAATCGTTAAGTCCGGCGAAGCCGGAGATACCTCTGCCGCAGGGGCACCGTCTCCACTTCGCCCGTCATTGGCCGCCGGCTGAAAGCCTTGCCTCCGTGTTGAGTCCCCTTCGGCTGGCAATGCGCGAATGACTACACGGAGGTGACGCAGCTCGCATGTGGTGCATCGTAAAGCGCTCGGCCACGGCTGCCCAAAGACCCCCGGTAAGCTGGCTACAAACCCCCGTAAACGGCAGCACGCCCTATGCTCCCCCCGCAGCAGGCTCCATACCAACCCAGGAGGCCATGTGCGTAGCAATAATGCGCTCTCGCTAGTGGACCACCACGCGGTCCGGCGGTTGCTCCACGCTATGACTGCTAACTCGGTGCGGCGCTTCGGCGCCGCCGCCGTCGTGGTCGGTCTCCTGGTCGGGTATGCGGGCGGGTCTGCTCACCCCGACGCTCACCCGGCCCGGGGACAGCTCGCTGGAGGCGGGCTTCGCCCGGGACATGACCAGCCACCACTCGCAGGCGGTGGAGATGGGGCTGATGGCGTTCCGGCAGGGTCAGGACCCGGAGGTGCGCCAGGTTGGCGCCGACATCGCCGCCGGGCAGCAGGGCGGAATCGGCGCCATGTCGACCGGCAGAGAGCACGCCACACGCAACCGTTGTGATCCAGGTAGCGGATCGCATCGTCGATGTCCCGGCGCGGATAAACGAGTGGGCGACCACCACGTCGGCCGCTGCCACCGACCGGCAGATACCCGGCCATGACCTGCCACTCGGCGTCTGTCGTGTCCAACGAATAACGGCGAGGACGCGTCGTGGGCAGATGCCACCACGCCCAAAAGAGGGAGCGGCGTCGCCGCCCTGCCCCACGACAAGGTAGAAACTCATATCGGGCCTTGGGGTCGAGCATGTCGGGAGTCGTTACCTGTGCTCCTACTCCAAGGCCCGCCCGCGTCACGCCCGCCACTCCGCTCCCAAGTGATCACAACCCCGCGACGAACCGCCACCGGTTATTCAAGGGCTCTTAGGTAGTCGCTCACCTCCTGACAGGCTGGGGCGCGCGAGCAATGGCCTGGTAGTCGGCACGGAGGAGGATTTCCGCCGCATCGTCAACCGGCGGATAGATCAAGCGGTTGATGTTTCGCTTCAGGTCTTTGGCCGCCTCGCCGGTAGACTGCACGCGCCGGTCCCAACCTTGCGCGAAGACAGCTCCGGCCGCCCCCAGGTCGAGACAGGTCACGTACGGGCTCGGATTGAAGGTGATTCGAGGAAGGCCCAATAAATCCGCGGCTGCGTTCCGTCCGGCGTGCTTGCCCATCGCGTGCGCGTGTTGGCAACTCTGCATTGCGCGGTGCTCTGACTCCACGGGAGCGGCAGCGGTGTCGCCAGCGGCGAAAACATCCTCGACGCCTATTACCTGCAGGGTAGGGTCGACGTCGAGACGCCCGAGGTGATCCCGTCTTCCAGGAATAGCGCTCGTGAGTGGATTGGCCCGCATGCCGGCGGTCCACACCACGGTCCGGGCCGGAATGGTGGTTCCGTCCGACAGATGTGCCGAGTCGCGTTGAACCGCGGTCACCGTCGTGCCGAGGCGCTGGCGGATGCCTAGTTCTACGAGCGCCTTCTCAATTGTGGGTCGGGGGCCAGGACCGAGTTCCGGGCCGACCACGTCGGCTCGTTCGACGAGGACCACCTGTACCTCGTCGGCAGCGTCGATTGGCCGGGCGATGGTCTGTAGCCGGCCCACCAGTTCGGTGCAGAGTTCCAGGCCAGTAAAGCCTGCGCCGACCACAACGACAGTGAATCGGCCCGGACCGGCCGGCTCGACGGGGAGGTTGTGCAGATGGGTGTCGAGAGCAACCGCCGCAGGCAAGGTGTCGATGTCGTGGAGAAATTCGACACCGGGCAGGTCGGGCCGCGCCAACTGGCTGCCCGTAGCGAGTACCAGACGGTCGTATGACAGAGTGTGGCTGGTGCCACCGGGCGTTTGCGCGGCGATCTTGCCCTCGGTGGTGTCTACGTAGGTGACTAGGGCCTGGATTCGGTTTACACCGATCGGATCGAGGATTTGCTGCAACGGTATGCGCATGTCCTCGGGATTGGGCTCGTACAGGCGCGGGCGGATGACCATGTCATCGCTGGGGGCGAGCAGAGTGATCTCAAGGTCCGCAGGGGATACCTCCGCTTCGTGGCGGAGGCGGGCGGCAGCAGCCGCGCTCCAAACGCCGGCGAAGCCACCACCGATAACCAGAATTTGAGGCAAAACTCCTCCTCGTAAATCCTCATTGCATATTTACCGAGTTCCGGGATGGCTCACATCAAGGGTTTGACGTGGGAGACCGAGCGCTATCGTTGCCGATAACGGGACGTTGCGCCTCAGGCATAATCCCTATTCCTGGCCAACTGATCACTTAGCCGATTGAGGAGTCCTCAACGGTCCCTTTACGCGCCCGGCAGGGCATCGGCTGGGGATGCTGGAAGGGGATCGTGTCGCCAAGCATGGCGAGCAGGACGGCGACGGGAGCGGACGAGGCGGGTGAAATGGCGTTGTGTCGTCGCGTTCCGCGCGTAGGCGGTCGCGTAATGGGCCTTAAACTGGACTGTCCGAGTAAGGGGTGATCGGTCTGGCTGGAGCAGTGTTCAAAACCTGTGGATTGGTCGGAAGGACGAACCTTATTGGTGATCGGGATAGGTCTCGAACAAAGGCCGACGTTGGCGCGCCGGTTGGGAAGTCACGCGAGGTACTGCCTGGTCGGCCAATTGGGCGGTGCAGGCTCGGATGCCGGACCGCTGGTTACGTGGTGCCGCGCCGAGCGCAGGCCGGGCGCTGATCGCCGGGTGCCGTCCCATGCCGGGCGGTGCCGGGCGGTGCGAGGTGCCACCGAGCAGCCAGCAGGCCAGATCTTGGCCGACCTCGGCAACGCGCGACTTGGCTTCTTCGTCGAGCAGTGTGCGCACGGCGCGGCCGAAACGGATCACCGCGGCGAAGGCGACCGACGCTCCTATGCCGCGTCAAGTGGCTGGGGTGGGTTTTCGAGGCGTCGGTAGAGGTCTCGGGCGAGGTAGCGCTTGAGGCAGCGTTTGATCTCTCGGTCGGTTTGCCTTGGGCGCGGCGGCGCTCGGCGTAGGCGCGGGTGCGTTCGTCGCGTTGTAGCCGGGTCAGGACGACGGTGTGCAGGGCGCGGTTGAGTTGGCGGTGTCCTGAGCGGTTGAGCCGGTAGCGGACGGTCTTGCCGGAGGACGCCGGGATCGGCGCAGCGGCGGCGAGCATGGCGAACGCGGCGTCGTTGCGGCAACGCCCCGGGTGGGACCAGGCGGTGAGCACGGTGGCGGCGACGATGGGTCCGACGCCGGTCAGCTGCAGCAGGTCCGGTCGCCAGGACCGGACGATCGCGCGGATCGCTTTCTCGTGCTCGGCGGCTTCGGCTTCGAGGAAGCGGACGCGGCGGGCGAGGTCCCGCAACACGGTCAGACTGGTGAACACCTCGAGATCAAGTGCTGGTGGTGGGTCGCAGCCGGGTGGCGGTGGTGATCATGACCCGGGTGCTCTGGCCGCGGAACCGGGCCCGCACCACCTCTGGGGCGGTGATCACCATGGCGTGCAGCTGCCGCTGAGCGTTGGCGCCGGCTTCCACGGCCGCACGGCGCGCGGTCAGGCGCATCTGCAGTGCGGCCCGCTCGGGCCCGGTCTTGGGCTGTGCCAGGCGAGTACGCGCCAGAGCATCGCGGGCGGCGCGTTCGGCGTCGATCGCATCGGACTTCGCCCCGCCGCGGCGTGCCGGACGCAGCGGCCGGTCCAACTCCACCACCAGCTCACCCGCGTCGGCCAGATGCCGCGCCAGGCCGGCCCCATAGCCGCCGGAGCCCTCGAGCGCCCAGGCCCGCAGCCCCGAATGCTGCTCGGCCAAGCCCACCAACTCGGCATAGCCGTCCGGGTCGGCGCCCACCGTGACCCTGGCGAGGACCCGTCCGGTGCGGGTGTCGAGCACGGCGGCGGCGGCGTGCGTCTCTTTGTGCGTGTCGACGCCGATGACGACCTCGACCAGATCTGCCAGCATGGACATGCGTTCTCTCCTCACCGGGGGGACGCACAGGTCCGGTCCGGTGCGGAGATGGCAGGACTGTGATGAGACACGCCAGCCGCTAACTGGCGGTCAAGCTCCTGATCAGGCCAAACGTCTCCCGCCGGGCCGGCGCCGGCAGTAGCGGGCGGACAAGTCGGCCGGAAGGCACGAAGCCAGTCAGGCGAAGGGTCACGCCCACCACTGCCAGCCATCAGCTCACCACTGCTGAACCGACCCCGCCAGCCTCACAGTCAGGCGTGGCCACCACCGGACGAGTATTTTTCGCCAGTGTCCGCCGGCCAGCCTGCGGTCGAAGTAGTTCAATCAGTCGCCGGTGCCTAGAGGGCAACGAGTGGGTCCGCCACTTATCGTTAAGATTGGCCGGATTCCTTGTGATCGCTCTTTCAGCCGGTCGACGCAAGGTCGGGCTACCGGCTTCTTCCCGAGGAGCGGCGTCCTCGGCGGTGTGGAGGACGAGGATGGCCTGCACGATCTCGGTCGTTCGGCGGGGCAGCAGCGTAGCTTGATCAGGATTTCTCAGCCTCGAGGGTGGCGACGGCAGCCCTGGCCGGGGCGGCGATCGGATTGGGGTGCGGGCGGCGGTTAGGTCACTGCGCCGATCCGGGCGGCGCGGTCGACGCCCAGGCCAACCGGCCAGCAGGGTTGGCCAGGAACTACACGTTCAACCGTGGCGCTTGTGCTTGACCGAGTTGTAGGGCCACTGGTCGGCGACCCACTCGATCGGAATGCTGGTCCTGTCGACGGGCCAGCCGGACGGCCCGGCGCATCACCATGGCGAGGTCTGCGGCAACGGTTGTGAGAGGTCAATACTTCCCGTGATGTATCGCCGCACCGTCGTGATCGACATACCGAAGCCGGCAGCGAGATGGGTGAGGGTGTCACCGTCGCAGATGAGCCAGGGGCATCAGCGCCCGCTCGGCCGAGTCTACGCCACCGGCCGGCTGAGCGGTCGTTGTGGGCCGACTGCTGTCCTACCGGAGCTTGGTCATATTTGGAGCAGTGACACGCCACCTACGCCGTGCCTGCTCAACCGCCCTTGATCACGGTGAAATGGGCTCAATCAACAGCGGGTGGATTTAGCGCCGCAGTTCCCTGCGCGTGTGCCCTCGCAGAGTTGGCCATCAGGCTGCGACGGGCTTCGGTTTTTGCACATGACCGATGTCCGCGCGACGTAGTGCCCGGGCGGCCAGCGTCATCGCCGCAACGAGCACCGTCACCAGGACGAACGAGACTGTGAGTGAGGTGACGTTGGCGATGGCACCGACAATGCCGGGGGCCGCCAGACCCGCCCCATACGAGACGGCCGCGACACCTGCGATTGCTTGCGCCCGTTGCGCGGCTTTGACGGCGGAATGCCCGGCGGCGGCGAACGCAAGCGCACCACCACCGCGATGCCCGACACCCACCAGAGCGAACCCGGCGCACGCGGCGGTCTTCGCGACGGTCGAAGTCGTGTCTCCGCCCCTCGCTCCCGCCATGCTGATCATGGCACCGCAGACAATCCCGACACCCCGACATTCCGGACCGTCGCCACCGGTCCCCATCGTTGTACGACCGCATCACCGATGAACCTTCCGACCGTCATCGCGCCTGCAAACGCCGCGTAGGCGACTGTGCCGGTCGCCTCTCCGGCGCCCAACTAGCTCACGAGGTAGACCGCGCTCCAGTCGGCGGAGTCCGCCTCCGCAAAGACCGCCGCGAACCCGACGAGGCCGATGACCAGGATTGACCCTCGAGGCAGGGCGAAGCTCGGCGGCTTCTCTCCGCTCTCGCTCTGGCGGGTTGGGCGGGCTCTCCGGCAGGCCTTGGCAGGCCCACGCCGCCACCCCGACCATGGCGAGGCTGACACCGCAAAGGTGGCGCGTCCATCGACGTGGGCATGGGCGAGCAGCCAGCCCAAGCCGCCGGCGAGGAAGCCGCCTACGCTCCACATGCCGTGCCTGCTGGGCATAATCGAACGGCCCAGCTCCCGCTCGGCGGCGATCCCCTCTGCGTTCATCGCCAACTCTACAGTGCCCGCAAAGGCACCAGCGACGAACATCGCGGCCGCCAGCGTCCGCAGGGACGGCATCAACGCGATAAACGGCAACAACGCCGCCCGGCCGCTAATGAGCAGCAACGTCGCTTGGCGGCCGCCAATCCGATGCACGACCCGCCCGACGAAAGGCATCGTCAGCAGGCGGCCGACGGCCGGCATCACCAGCGCGTATCCGGGCTTGCTGATGCCCGCGCCGACCGCGATGTGGTCTGCGACCAAGGGCATCCGGGCGGCGAGGCTACTGCTGATAGAACCGTGCACGGCGAAGACGGTCGCGACCGCCCAGCAGGGTGAGAGCACGAGGCCCTCCGTCAAAATCTCTTCCGACGCTACAACCGCGCTTCAGAGAAATAAGGCCTCGCGGCGTGGCAGCAGGCGATGATGCGCCCATCATCAGGATCCGACGAAGGCGGCTTGGCCAAAGAGTGACCCCAAACAACGGCGAGGCCGAGTACTTCCTATACTTTTGCTTGTCGTCGGCGTAATTCTTGTCTCCTGTGACGCTGGCAAGCCTCTATCGGGTTTGCCGTCTTGAGCCAGCGGCGTGGCCGATTCGGCCT
Source organism: Micromonospora sp. NPDC047707 (assembly GCF_040704235.1). NCBI lineage: Bacteria > Bacillati > Actinomycetota > Actinomycetes > Micromonosporales > Micromonosporaceae > Micromonospora > Micromonospora sp. NPDC047707. The sequence goes on along the minus strand of NZ_JBEYSU010000064.1, from coordinate 4,520 downwards.
ATGATACGCCCTCGGGGTCAGCTGGGGCTGGGTAGATGTGCGGCTGGATTGCTGGGGTTGGTGCCGAATGTGGCAGGAGACGATGTTGTTTTGTTTGGATGGTCCAAGTACGAAATTTCGGTCATCCGGCGCCTGGGAGTGAGTAGGAGGCGCGCCGAGCTTCCTATCAGTCGCCTACGCCCGACAAAGGCCACGTTATAAGGCAGATGCCTGATGCCTCAATGCGCCGGCCAGTGAACGATGGCCGCCATGGAAACCGCCGCTAAGCCGGGTAGGTTCAGCCGTCACGTGGCTGCCAGAGGGGCACCGGGTGGAGGGCCGCGCGACGGCCTTCCATTGGGGCCGAGACTATCCGTAGAGGTTAATCCCCGTCGAGTCGAGCTTCACGTCCTGGGCGGTGCTCTGCCCCCCTGGATCGGAGCTTTGCAGGCCTCTGCAGCCGAGGGCTCGGATGCAAGGAGGGCTCGGTGACCATCCAGCAGCCATCGCTGGCGACTACCGACTTCGCCATGGACCTGGAGGACGTGGACGTCGTTTTCCGCAGGCGGGGCTCAGAGCCGTTTCGAGCCCTACAAGGCCTTACCGTCGCCATTCCCAGTGGCAGCATATTGTGCCTTCTCGGGCCAAACGGTTCGGGCAAGACCACCGCCATAAATGTTATTACCGGTTTGCTGCGTCCATCCAGCGGATCAGTCCGCGTGATGGGCCTCGATCCCACCAAGCACAGGCGGCAGGTCTTGCGTCGTATTGCGTTGGTACCGCAAGAGACAGCGCTGTACGCGGAGTTGACCGGCCGCGAGAATCTTGAATTTCATGCACACTATCACGGAGTGGCCCACCGTGACGCCCGTCAGCGCATCAATAACCTCTTGGATTTGGTTGGACTGGTTGACCGAGCAGATCACCGCGCCGGAACCTATTCAGGAGGAATGCAGCGGCGCCTGGCATTGGCGCGCGCGCTACTTACCGATCCGGAGTTCGTTCTTCTCGACGAGCCGACACTCGGTGTTGATGTCCAGTCGCGGCAGGCGATCTGGGAACGGATCGAGCAGATTGCGGACGAAGGCCGAACCGTGCTCCTCACAACAAACTACATGGAGGAAGCCGACCACCTTGGCCGGCGGGTCTTGATTATTGACCGTGGCAAGCCCGTCGTCCATGGGACTCCAGCCGAGCTCAAGGAAATGGTGCTAGTTGATCGGGTCGAGCTGACGCTGGCGACTGGAGATTCAGCCAGCGCGGCACGGGAGTTGCTGCGCGAGTTTTCGCCGACGGCTACGCCGAGAGGGCTCGCCCTACCGATACCCAGCGGGTCCAACAAGATCGACTTTGTTCGAGAGATCCTTCACCGACTCCCCGCCGCCGGAGAGGTGACTGGGCTTCGTTTCAACGAGCCCAGTTTGCAGGATGTCTTCCTCCTCTTCACGGGCCGCGCTCTACGGGACTAACTCAGGCTGAGAATGGAGTATAGCCATGCGGCCACTTCTTGCCCTTGTTCGTAAAGACATCACGATCAGCCGACGTAGCCCACTCTTCCTCGCGATTACGGTGCTCGTCCCCTTAGTGTTTGTCGGTCTGTACGGGCTTCTAGTGAAAGTTTCCGCAACGAGCCCAGTTGTCGTGGCGCAGGAAGGTGCTGGTCCGCACAGTGACAGAATGATGCAAGTGCTGTCGGAGATGTCTAGCGTCGATGGTGCCTTCTTCGAGATTCGAACCGCCGATCCTGAAGAGGCGCGGCGCCTGTTTGATGATGGTTCGGTCGGCGCAATCCTGACGATTCCCCGAGATTTTGACAACCGTATCGACAACGCGCGGCCGGTGTCTCTTTCGCTGGTGGTTTACAACATTAACTCCGATGCCACAAAGAACTTCCAGCTTCGAGCCGAAGATGCCGTGAGGCGATTTGCCGAAGGCATGCCCGGCGTCCGTCTCGCTCAGGTTGAGGAGACCGCGGTTTTCCGAGAGGATATGCGTATAACCACCTACCTCGGCACCGGCTTGCTGGTATTCGCCGTCCTTTACGCCTCGATGGTCAACGCAGGCACGCTCGTGGCCCGCGAATGGGAAGAACGAACCGCGAAACCACTCGTTCTGTCACCGGTCGGTGACTCATCGTTCGTATTAGGCAAGTGGCTAGCAGCACTCATCCAGACGCTTATCAGCCTCACATTTGTGATTATCGGGCTCGCCTGGCTGCTTAAATATCCGGTGGCTCGCCTAGGCTGGGCCAGCATACTAGCGCTGTTAGCATTATTTGGGTACGGTGCGGCTTTCGGTGCCTTGCTCGGGGTCCTGCTTCGTCGATCGCTGCCAATGATCCCTATCTGTGTTGTGCTGGCCGTTACTCACTTCTTTGTCAGTGGGTACGAGTCGTATCTGCGGGGATTTGCCCATGACGGCGGTGTGGAATGGCTTTGGCGGCTAACCCAGTGGGCACCAATGGCAGCGCTCACTGACGGAATTCGCTTCGAGGTTTCCGGAATCGGCACTAGGACGCTTGACTGGGCTGCGCTCGGGTGGACGCTGCTGGGTGCGACTGGCGTCACCGTAATGGCCGTCGTTCGCATGCGCCGTGCCCTATCTTTCAGCCAGGGACAATGAGGAGTCGATAGGCATGAGCCCTGTAGCAGTTGTTGTGCGGCGCAATTTGTCCCTGCTAAGGCGTCGGCCGGACCTGCTCGCGCAGTCAGTGCTCGTGCCTGTCGTGGTGCTGGTGCTGTGTGCTCTAATCTTCGGTGCCGGCGGCGACGACTGGCCGGTGGCGATTGTGGATGACGCAAAGTCTAAAAGGTCGGCAGCGATTGTCGATTCGATCGAGGATAGCAGATCCCGAATTACGCCGTACTTCCGCATTGTCGAGGAGGATTCGGACAAGGCGGATCAGATGATTAACGATGGGCGCCTTCAACTGAAAATCCATATCCCCGCAGACTTCGAGGCTACAAACCGCATCTACATCTCCACCTACAACATTAATAGCGACGCAACTAAAAACTTGCGAATGCGGGTCACAAACGCTCTCAATGCCTACGACGTGCGCGACGGACGCCTGCCGCTGTCGGTGGATCTGCGGACCGTCGAGTCGGAAGACGTTCCCCGTACTGCGTTCATTGCCGGCGGTGTCCTCCTGCTTGCCCTCTTTTTCGGCGCGGCGCTCATCGCGGCTAATCTTTTTGCTCTAGAGCATGAAGAAAGAACATCCAAAGTAATCCTGCTCAGCCCAATCGGACCTGCGGGAGCCGCAATTGGAGCAATGGTTACTGGTACGATGGTGGCGTTTCTGACGGCGGTGCCCACCTACCTTATCGGCTGGCTTGCATTCGGGCTTGCCCCGGAAGCCGGGGCGATACTGCTCGTGTTACTCTTCATGATACCGCTGATGTTTGCCTGTGCGGGCGTGGGTGTGCTTCTCGCGCAAATGCTCCGTGTGCACCGCAACATTCAGCCATTGATTATTCTCACCTGCATTGCGACGTTCTTTGCCGCGGGAGGCTTCGTCAGTGTCGGTGGTCTACCGCCAGCCGCGCGCGGATTTGCAGCCGTCTGGCCCTTATCGCGAGTATTTGAGTGGAACAACCCGGTGTTACATCAGTTTGTGAATAACTACTCTACCTCGCAATGGGTTTGGGTGTGGATAGCCGCAGTCGTTGGCTTGCTAGCGGGCTTCTTTGCCGGTTACCGGGAACGGCTCGCCGTGCAGCAAGGTGGACAGTAAGCGCGGAGAATGGGGGACCTTTGCCGAGTCACCGCGTTGCTTCCGCGCCCGACCGCTTGCGTGGCATCTCTGAATCTCCGAATGCAAGCCTGCGGCACTCGGCCAAGCATCGGTCTTGCGTTGGGTGGCGGCGAACCCCGCAACGTGGTGGTTAGGTGACCACTAGTCAGCGGGTGGATCGGACTTCATGCGAGGTCAAACCGACTACTGGCGCCCCTGCTCCGTTCGGTTCGGCTGACAACGTTGCTGCACTTCAGTGCTGTACCGCTGGTTATCCTGCCAGCATCCCGCTGTCCACGCGCAGCCTGACCCGCCTGACCGAGCTGATCCGTGACCGGCGCCGCGCGCTCGGCGGCCGTTGGCGTCGGCTGCCCGCGCAGCAGCAGGCGCTGATGGCCCTGGCTCACCTGCGCAACGGTGACACCCTCACCCGCCTCGCGGCCGACTTCGAGGTGTCGGTGACCACCATGTGGCGCTACCTGCGCGAGGCCGTCGACCTGCTCGCCGGCTGCGCGGACGACCTCAACGTGGCGATGCGCCGGGCCGCCCGACTGGCGTACGCGATCCTCGACGGCACGCTGATCCCGATCGACCGGGTCGCCGACCAGCGGCCCTACTACTCAGGCAAGCACAAGCGCCACGGCGTGAACGTGCAGGTCCTCGCCGACGCCGCCGGGCGGCTTGTCTGGGCCTCGGCCGCTCTGCCCGGCTAAGAACTCCTAACTCTTTGAGCGTTGGAGTCGTCGCCAGCAGATGATGGCGCAGGCGAGGGTGAGGAAGGCTTCGTGGATGTCGTCGCGGATCT
>NZ_JBEYSU010000063.1:0-12102 GCF_040704235.1 Micromonospora sp. NPDC047707 | reverse complement strand
GCACCTGTTCATCACCGAACTACGCCTGGACCCAAAAGCGGCTGCGCCGGCCTGACCCTCTACACCGTCATCCGCGAGCTACAACGACTCCTCGCGACCTGGACCGGCGCCTGCCTCACCTGCCATCAACCCGTGAAACCGTTACACCGCAACAAACGCCACCGAACCTAACAAAGCACTACTAGGGCGCAGTGGCCCGCCGCATCGGCACGCCGCTGTGCCGGCCGCCAAGTCGGTGTCGAGGCGGTCGATATCGGCGATCAGCTGCATCGCGGCGGTGGGTTCTCGTCATGAATGCGCAGCATTGCCTACCACCCTCGACTCGGGAAGGGGTCAAGTCGCGTTGGCCGATCCGGCCGTTGCCCAGCCATATCAGACGGTTGCAGGCGGCTGGTGCTGGCCGTCACCGTAGCGGCCGGATCAGCCAGAGGCATCGGGATCCTCACCCAGGGTGGCGCGCACCAGGCAGGCAACCACCTGTCACCTCACCCATCCCACGATGACGTTTCTTCTCATCCATCGTGCTTCTCAACAACAGGGCCGCGCAGCATCCCCGGGGTCGCAGAGGCCGCAGCACCCGGACCCGTCGGGCCCGGAATGCGGATTATGTGACTCCAGCCCGGCCTCGGCATCGTGCTCGCCGCCCGGGTGCTCCACGAGTTCGGCGACGATCTCGCCGCCACCCCGATGTCCCGTGACCGCCGACGTCCAGCGGGACGAGGTGCGTACTTCCCTTGAAGTTTGGGCCTACAACCACGCAGGTAGCTTCGGAAGGGCGCTGTCCGCTTTCAAGTCCTGACCGGTCGAGCGGCCGGTAAGCCAGGCAGTCACGGCAGGCAGGGGCCCGGCGACCGCGAGCGGCCCCCTGCCCCACTCACGGTCGCCGGCGATGACGACGACGTCGGGCTCCTGGTCGCGCATCCGCCACATCCGGAAAACATCATCTGTCAGGGCAGCGAGCACGTTCTCGGGCACGTCATCGAAGAGGAGACCGGCGTCGAGGTCCACAGAGTGCACCCACGCCTCGCGGCAGCGCATCCATGGCACCTGCGCCGCGGGCACCCGGCGGCCTTGCGCGGTGCGCACCTGTGTCGACCAGGCGACCTCGGGCATCGTCCGCACTGCCTCAGCGAGACGACCGGTGGCGGCGATCACCTCGGCGCGCAGTTCGGCGGGGGCCAGTGCGGCGGTTTCGGCGATCTGGGCGTCGCGAGCCTCTGCCGAGGCGTACATCGGCGTCTCCACGCCCGTGCGGGCCCAGGTGAGCAGGTTGACCAGCGCGTCCGCGTTGCCGGCCACGTGCGCCAGCAGCTGGGCCCGGGGCCACCCGGGTAGCAGGCTCGGCGCGCTGAACCCGGCCTCGGTCAGCCGGTCCAGCGCCATGCTGAGCTGCTCCTCCCCGCGACGCCACCAGTCCAGCAACTCGGTGGGAACCATGGACGGCGCGGTCACGGGCGCTTCTCCGCCACGCAGGTGTTGCGGCACTCCCCAAGACCGGCGATGGCCGTGGTGAGTACGGCGCCCGGAGTCAGGTATCGCGGGGGTTTGCGGGCGTGGCCGACACCGCCGGGGGTGCCCAGCGCCAGCACGTCACCCGGGTGCAGGGTGAGGATCGTCGAGACGTAGGCGATGGTGGCGGCCGCCCCGAAGACCAGGTCGGCGGTATTGGCCGACTGCACCGTCTCGCCGTCGACCGCACAGGTCAGGTCGAGTCCGGTGCCGGCTTCGTCGGGTGTGACCAGCTCGGGACCGAACGGCGTGGTGGCCTCGAAGGTCTTGCCCTGCAGCCATTGCAGCGTGCGGTACTGCCAGTCACGCGCGGTGACGTCGTTGAGGACGGCGTAGCCGGCGATGGCGGCCTCGGCGGTCGCCTCGTCGGTGTGCCGCACCCTGGCGCCGATCACGACGGCGAGCTCGGCCTCCCAGTCCATCGCGTCGGATGCCGCGGGAAGGACCACGTCGTCGTAAGCCCCGACCAGCGCCTCGGGGTACTTGGCGAAGATCGTCGGATAGTCAGGCACCTGCCGACCCATTTCCCTGATGTGCGCGGCGTAGTTTACCCCGACACAGAGGATCTTCCCCGGCCGCGGGACGACCGGGGCGTAGTCGAGAGTGTCGAGTGCGTGGGCGGGTTCGTCGGCCGCCTCGGCGACCCGGCGCCAGTCCGGGTCGGCCAGCAGCGCGCCGACGTCGGAGTGACCGGTCTCGACGGCGCGGTCGACGTCGACACGGACGGCGCGGGTGCCGCCGGCGGTTCGGATCGTTGCGAGTCGCATCAGGCGCTGACCTCCGTGCGCAGGAGTGAGAGCTTCTCGAAGACAGGGGCGTCAGAGAAGGTGAACAGGTCCAGGCCGTCGGCGGCCTGCAGGGAGAACTCGGTCCACGACGGGACGACGAATACGTCGCCGTGCTCGAGAGTGCGGTCGACACCGTCCATGGTCACTGTGCCGCTGCCCGAGAAGACCTGCCACACCGACGACGCGGTGCTACGAGTGCGCCGGGTGACCGTGCCGGCGCGAAGTCGGTGCATCTCGGTCCGCATGGTGGTCAGCGCGTCGCCGCCAGTGGTCGGGTTGGTGAATCGGACGGCGGCGTGGCCGGGCTCGACCACCCCCGGCTGCCCTTCGGCCTCCAGCTCGAGCTGCGCGGCGAGCGCGGCGTCGGTGTGCGCCCAGCGGTAGGCCATCAGCGGGGACGACGGGCGAGGCTGCCCGGCTGCGGAGACGGGAGTGAGCCCGGGCTCGCCCCACAGCCGCTCTGAGCGGCTGCGGTCGGGGGTGGCCTTGTCTCGCACCTCGTCCGGACCGAATTCGAAGAAGCCCTGATCGGTGCTGGCCACCAATGGGATGTCCAGGCCGTCGAGCCAGGCCATCGGGACGTTTGAGACGTTCTGGTGCCCGTGGAAGTGCCAGCCAGGGGTGAGCAACAGGTCACCGCGACACATCGCGACCGGGTCGCCGTCGACCACGGTCCACACCCCTTCGCCCTCTAACACGAACCGGAACGCCGACTGGGAGTGCCGGTGTTCCGGCGCATTCTCCCGCGGAGCCAGGTACTGGATCGCCGCCCATAGGGTCGGGGTGGCGTAGGGGTCACCGGGCAGGCCCGGATTGCCCAACCCGATGGCCCGACGCTCCCCGCCGCGGCCCACCGGCACCAGCTCGGCGCTGCGCGCGGCCAGGGGGTACAGCTCGGCCCAGCGCCACAGGTGAGGCACAGCGCGAGGCTCGGGGTGGAAGGGCATGAGTCCTTCGCGGGTGCGCCACAGCGGGGTCATTCCGACCGCGTCGAAGTCGCGGTAGAGCTCGGCCAGCTTCGCCTGGTGCTCCGGCCTGTCGAAGTCGCTGAGTGCGCAGTGGTTCTCCAGTGTGGTCACGGTCGTACCTCCTTCGAAAGGCGCGCGGCGACGTCCGCACGCAGGGCCTTTTTGTCGATCTTGCCAACCTTCGTGGTGAGCAGTTCGTCGACGACCTCGAGCCGCTCCGGCCACTTGTAGCGGGCGACTCCGGAGTCGGCCGTGGCGGTGCGTACCTCGTCGAGGGTCAGCGTGGACCCTGGCATCAGGACGGTGTGGAGGCAGACCCGCTCCCCCAGCTCGGTGTCGGGCATCGCCACCGCCGCGGCCTGGGCGACCCGCGGCAGCTGCTGGTAGACGAGGTTCTCCACCTCCTCGGCGCTGATCTTCTCAGCGCCGCAGTTGATCATGTCCTTGTCCCGGCCCTCGACAACGAGGTTGCCGTCGGGACGCCGGCGCACGATGTCGCCACTGCGGTACCAGCCGTCGGAAGTGAAAGCTCGGATGTTCTGCTCCTCGGCGCGGTAGTACCCGCGCGGCGTGTACGGGCCGCGGGTCAGCAGCGCGCCTGGCTCGCCATCGGGCACGTCGCGGTCCAGTTCGTCGACCACCCGCACCTCGTCGCCGGCGCTCATCGGCCGGCCCTGCGTGGTGCAGATGACGTCTTCGGGATCGTCGAGGCGCTGTAGTTCAGCAGGCCCTCGGCCATGCCGAACACCTGCTGCAGCGTCGCGCCGAGCACCGGCCGCACCTGCCGGGCGACCTCGTCGGCCAGCCGCGCCCCGCCGACCGGGAGGAACTCGAGGGTATGCAACTGCGCTGCCCCCCGCTCGGCGGCGTGCAGGAGCCACCGTTGCGTCACGGCCGGTACGGCCGCGGTGACCGTGACGCCCTCGGCCGCGATCGTGGCGAATGCCCGCTCGGGGTCGGGCGAGGCCAGCATGACAATCCGGCCACCGACCAGCAGCGTGCCGAGAATCCCGGGGCAGGCCAGCGGGAAAGTTGTGCGACGCCGGCAGGGACGTCAGGTACACCGTGCCGGGGTGGAAGCCGCAGATCTCCGCGCTCGCCCGGGCGTTGTAGGCGTAGTCGTTGTGGGTGCGGGCGATGAGCTTGGGCAGCCCCGTGGTTCCACCGGAGAGCAGGAAGACGGCGACGTCCCGGCCGTCGGGCTGGTCCGTGTCCCACCGTGCTCGCTCGCCTGCGGTGCCGGGCTCGGTACAGAGGGTGGTAAGGAGCGAGTCGGTATGGCACGCATCCGCCGCGTCCGAGATCGTGTATCGATGTGCAGGCCGGCTCGGCCTGCACGGCGAGCCGGAGCCGGCGCGGCGGAGCCGGCGCGGCCCTGGGCGCTCAGCGTGACGCAATGTCCGCCATCACCTTCAGCGTCTGCGGTGAACCGGAGATGACCATGGTGGTGACCAGGGATTCCTTCCAGGCCGCGAATTCATCCGCGATCTTGGCAGGTGGTCCGACGAGGGCTACCTTCTCCACCATCGACAGCGGCACGGCGGCGGCCGCTTCCCCCTTTGCGCCGCTGAGGAACAGGTCCTGGATGCGCTCGCACTCCTGCTCGTAGCCCATCCGGGCAAACACCTCGTAGTGGAAGTTCACCCCGCGGGCGCCCATTCCGCCGATGTAGAGGGCGAGTGTCTGCCTTACCCGCTCTGCGGCACGCTCCAGGTCACTGTCGACCTCCACGTTCACCGTGGCGACAACCTCGAAGTCCTTGAGGTCGCGTCGGGCCCCGGGGCGCGCGAAGCCCTTCGCCAGGCTGGCGCGGTAGTGCCCGTCGTCGTACGGAGAGTAGAACAGTGGCAGCCAACCGTCGGCGATCTCGGCAGCGAGCGCGACGTTCTTCGGGCCCTCCGCAGCGAGCAGGATGGGGATGTCCGTGCGTAAGGGATGGAGAGTGGAGCGTAGGGCCTTGCCCAGGCCCGTGCCACCGAGATAGGGAATGGTGTATTGGCTTCCGTCAAAGGTCACGATCTCGCGCCGGAGAGCGCGGCGGAGGATCTCGATGTACTCCCGGCTGCGGGCGAGGGGCTTCGGATAGGGCTGGCCGTACCATCCCTCCACCACCTGCGGACCGGAGGCGCCCAGTCCCAGCACGAACCGGCCACCGCTGAGTCGATCCATGGTCATCGCCGCCATTGCCGTTGCCGTCGGCGTGCGTGCGGACATCTGGATAATCGATGTGCCCAGCCGAAGAGTTGAGGTCTGACCCCCAAGCCATGCCAGCGGGGTCAAGGCGTCCGAGCCGTATGCCTCCGCGGACCAGATGGAGTCGAAGCCGAGGGCCTCGGCCATCGCGACGAGGTCGGCTTGGCCGTCCGGCTGTCGCGCTCCCCAGTAGCCCAGAGAAAGTCCGAGCTTCATCTCTCTCCCTCCCGGGGCGCGATCCCGTCATTTGGGGTTCGGTGGCTGCCAATCGAACAACCAATCGATATGGCTGTGGTCGTCGGGCGTGCGCTGACGCAAAAGTTCGTTGCGGACCAGCGCGGCCGCGCCGTGAAGGTGCCAGATGTCGCCCCACGTCCGGGCGGAGCGCTGCACCCGGCTCGTCCGGGGTAGGCGGGCCCGCTGGTAGGCGGTGAAGGCGCGGGCGACGTCGTTCCCGCCGCCGTCAGCGGCCGGCTCCCCGCGCGCCCGGTCCAAGGCCTCCACCAGGGTGACCGCATCCTCGATAGCCTGACAGGCCCCCTGAGCCAGGTACTGCAGAACCGGGTGGGCGGCATCGCCGAGCAGGGCGATCCGGCCGGTGGTCCAGGTGTCGATCGCCTCACGGTCGTACATCGGCCACCGGACGTTGCGCCACAGGCTGGGCAGTGCGTCGCGCACGGGGGCACACATCGCGGAGAATCGTTGTTCTAGCTCCTCCGGTGTGCCCCAGTCTTCTTCGCCAGCGGCATACCGGTCGCTGCGGAACACTGCCACCTGGTTGTACATCTCACCCCGTCGGATCGGGTACTGCACCAGATGCAGTCCGGGGCCGAGCCAGGCGATGACGGTGTCGAGACCGTGGTGGTGGCGGATCTCTTCCATCGGCACCGTACCTCGGTAGGCGACGTACCCCGAGCAGATCGGCTCGTCGTCGCTGAACCGGCGGCGCACGTCCGACCGCAGCCCGTCAGCCCCGATCAGGGCACATCCCTCGTAGACTGAGCCGTCTGAGCAGTAGGCGGTCGCTCTGTCGTCGCTAGTCTCGGCCCGTTCGACCGGGCGATTTGTTTCGAGCGCGACGCCCTGCTCACGGCAGGCTTCTAGGAAAATGGCAAGCAGATCGGTGCGGTGCACCACGAGGTAGGGACCGCCGAATCGCTGGCGGAAGGCTTCGCCGATGTCCAGCGAGCACAGCTCGTCACCATTTGTGGCATCGGCGAGAACGAGCCGGGCGGGTATCAGGCCCGCATCAATGACCCGCTCGAGGACTCCCAACCTGTGGAGCAGTCGGGTAGCGTTCGGGGCGAGCTGAATGCCGGCCCCGACCTCGGAAAACTCCGGGGCACGTTCGAAAACGCGGGCCCGACGGCCCGACCGGGCCAGGGCCAGGGCGGTAGTCAGTCCGCCGATGCCGCCGCCGACCACAAGAAACTCTGTGAGATCCCGGTGCAGTTTCACTGAATGTTCACCCCCTTAGAATTAATGGGTGCCGGCGAGACGCAGGTATTCCGGCATTCGCCGATCCCGGTGATCCGTGTCACGACAACGGAGCGGGCGCCGAGGTAACGTCGCGGGTGACGGGCATGACCGACGCCGCCGGGTGTCCCGGTGGCGATGATGTCACCCGGAGCCAGAGTCAGGATTTGGGAGATGTAGGAGACCAAGGCAGCCGGACCGAAGACCGAGGTCTGCGGTGTTCGCACGCTGGACGATCTCCCCGTCCAACTCGCAGACCAGATCCCAGCCCTCATCGACCGGCTCGCGGTCTTCGGGGATCACAAGGTGCGGACCGATAGATGTCGTCGCCTGGAGGTTTTGCCCTGCAGCCACTGGCTGGTGCGGTATCAGCCCCGCCTCGGTGAAATCCGTGTACGGGGCACCGAGATCCGACCCGCTGCTCTCGTCCTGCGGCACGCTGGTATCGATCGCTCTCATCGTTGGCCCCTTCGTGATCCGGCTCGATCACGACGGTAGACACGACATCCGCTCCTGTGGAACAGGATTCTGCTGGATGGAAAAGGTCATCAGCGCCAGGTCGTCAGAGCAGGCAGTGTCATTGCCTCTGATACCTGGAGCATCGCGACCGTCGCCGCGCGCCGCAAGCCAGGTGAGCAATGCCGCCGCCGCTCTGGAATGGTGATGAGGCCCGCTCCGGAAGCCAGCGTGAGGTCTGTCTTCCGATCGAGCACAGCGAGTCGCCGGGCAGTCTTCCCTGCCCCGGAGCGTGCGCGGCACTTCTTCAAGCAGCGCGTCGACGAGCGCGGGCGGAAACTGCTCGAAGCTTCTTCCGACACGGAGACCTGCGTTCCGCAAGATCACGTCGATATGGTCGGCTCGCGAAGGTGAAGTTGCAGGTCACGGGATCGCGGCCTGGTGGAAAACGGCGAAAGTTGCTAAGAACTCCTAACGAAATGATGTTGGGCGTATCCGGTGGACGTGAGGATCGTTCTGTCTGAACGTGAGGAGGGGTGAGCAGCCGCCGTGGATCGTCTCGGACGAGCTGTGGGCCGAGATCGAGCCGCTGCTGCCGCCCCGCCCGCCGCGCCGGCACCGGTTCCCCGGCCGTAAGCCTCTGGACGATCGCAAGGTGTTGTGCGGGATCCTGTTCGTGCTCTACACCGCGATCCCCTGGGAGTACCTGCCCCAGGAGTTGGGGTTCGGCTCAGGGATGACCTGCTGGCGCAGGCTGCGGGACTGGAACGATGCCGGCATGTGGCAGCGGCTGCACGAGGTGCTGCTCGGCAAACTCCGGGCCGCCGGGCAGCTGGACATGTCCCGGGCGGTGATCGACGGCTCCCACGTGCGGGCGCTCAAGGGCGGCCCAAAACCGGTCCGAGCCCGGTCGACCGCCGCAAGCCTGGCTCGAAGCACCACGTCATCACCGACGCGGGCGGCATCCCCCTCGCCGCGACCCTGACCGGCGGCAACCGCCACGACGTCACCCAACTGCTGCCCCTGGTCGACAAGATCCCACCCATCAAGGGCATCCGCGGCAGGCCGAGGCAACGACCGCAGCGCATCTACGCCGACCGCGGGTACGACTACGACTGCTACCGCCGTCAGCTTCGGGCCAAGGGCATCACCCCGGTCATCGCCCGACGCGGCACCGACCACGGCTCCGGCCTCGGCACCCGACGCTGGGTCGTCGAGCAGACCATCGCCCTACTGCACTGGTTCCGCCGCCTACGCATCCGCTGGGAGATCCGCGACGACATCCACGAAGCCTTCCTCACCCTCGCCTGCGCCATCATCTGCTGGCGCCGACTCCAGACCTCAAAGAGTTAGGAGCTCTAAAGGCCGGGTGGCCGGAGGGAGTCTCACCCTCCGGCTCCCACAGAACCGTGCGTAACGATCTCTCGTTACACGGCTCTTGTCATCCTGGTCACCAGAACGTTGGTGTCCATGTCCAGTGAGCGAAGAGCCTGGGGGTGCTGGCGGGTGATGCGTTGCCAGCACTCGTGGGCCTTCTTGAACTTCCGGAGTCGTTTGAACTTCTTGCGGATCCAGCGCATCAGGTAGGCGTTGATGCGTCGCAGGAGGGGAAACAGCGCGGAGCGGTAGAACGCCCCGTAGTACTGCAACCAGCCGCGCATGACCGGGTTGGTCCGCTGCGCTAGCTCGGTGAAGGTCAGGTGCATCCGCATGTGAAGCCGCCAGGAGCGGACTTTCCCGCTGATCTTCTTCAGGGCATCCTTGCTGATCGCGGGCAGGAAACTGGTGAAGAACGTACCGTTCCTGCTTCGCGCCTTGCGGGCACGGAACGTGAATCCGAGGAAGGTGAACGACGTGTGCTCGGCCGAGCCGTGTCGCTTGCCGTCCTTGCAGTACACGATCCGGGTCTTGTCGGGATGCAGTTGCAGCCCGACTTCCTCCATCCTGTTCCCGAGCGCGGCCAGCACCTCGCGGGCTTGGCGCTCGCTGACGCAGTGCACGACGGCGTCATCGGCGTAGCGTTCGAACCGGACGCCCGGATAGGTTCGGGCCAGCCAGGCGTCGAACGCGTAGTGCATGAACAGGTTCGCCAACACGGGCGAGACCGCGGACCCTTGCGGGGTTCCCCGGTCTCGCTGCCGCAAGGTTCCGTCGGGCAGTTGCATCGGTGCCTGTAGCCACCGTTCGACATACAGCACCACCCAACGGTCGGTGGTGTGCGCCTGGACCGCCTTGACCACCAGGTCCCAGGGCATGGTGTCGAAGAACTTCTGGATGTCCAGATCGATCACCCAGTCGGTCTTCCAGCACCGCTGCCGGCATGCCGCGACCGCGTCCAGGGCCGACCTGTTCGGCCGGTAGCCGTAGGAGTCCGGATGAAAGATCGGTTCGACCTTCGCCTCCAGCCTCGCGGCCACCACCGTCTGGGCGATCCTGTCCGCGACCGTGGGCACCCCGAGTACCCGGACCCCGCCGCCGTGCGGTTTCGGGATTTCCACCGCCTTCACCGCCGGCGGGAATAAGCTGCCCGAGGACATCCGGTTCCAGACCCGGTAGAGATTGTTCTTCAGGTCCTTCTCGAAGTCCTCGATCGAACAGCCATCCACACCGGCGGCACCCATATTGGCCTTGACCTTCAGGTACGCCTCCCACACCTCCCGCTTCGAAATATCGAACGGCTTGTCTGGTAATGTCAGCTGGTTCACGCAGCTCCTCCCGGACTCTGGCCCGGTTGACCGAACGAACACAAGCCACGGATGACCCGATCTCTTCGCTCCACCCCCATTACAGAGGCTTCCTCACTACTACAGACCGGTCCGCCGACACGGCCTGCGACGATACTCAGCTCCCTGCGGTTCAGCCGCTTGGAGTGCTCCCTCTTGCCGGCTCCAACCGAACCAGCGGTGTCAGGCCGTGTCTTCCCACGTTCCATACGAGAGCGGCAGATCAGGCTCACGCCACCTCCATGCCGGACACCACTGGACCAGTAAACGGGCTTCCGCCAGCCTCATCCCAGGCCGACATCAAGCACCCGGTTTCGGTGTCACCTAATGCATTTCGACACGTCATCAGTGGTTCGCTCACGCTCGTCTTCCTGATCCCTACCTGACACCTCTCGAACGCCTTTTCCACATCGCTCACCACGGTCGCGTCACGATTCCCGCAGCATGTGGCGGTTTGAAGCCCCCCGCAGGGCGACTCCGAAGGGCCAACCTTCATCTCTCGCACAGCACCGCATTTAAGAGCTCTGCCTACAAACAGCTCCCTCCCGCGCTCGTGGCGCACGACGTCTCGCAACCGGTGACTGCCCGGTGTGGACGGTGTCCGATGATGTTGGGTGCAGGTGATCCCGGCAGCCCGCCCGGGATGGATCCTTAGGTTCACCGGGCTGCAACCAGCCCAGTTTCCGCAAGCTGGTCCGGCTGATAGCTGAGCGTGGCGGTGACGGCATCGCTGATGGCCGGCCGGGCCGACAGTGGGCCCTGGACCTGCCGGATCGGGTGTTGCTGGTGGCGGCCTACTGGCGCACGAACTTGACGATGCGGCAGATCGGTCCGCTGTTCGGGGTGTCGCACTCGGCCGCCTACCGGGTCATCGACACCCTTGCGCCGCTGTTGGCCCTGGCGCCGGTGCGTCGGCGGCCGGTCGAGCAGATCGCCATCGTCGACGGCACTCTGATCCCCACCCGGGACCACCGCCTGGCCGCCCGGAGCAAGAACTATCTTCCAATGACGTTGTCAAGTGGTCTTGGTGGTGCCCCGATGAGTGCGTCATGCGGGTGCGTCGGGCAGCAGCGGTTGGTAGGGCCGGCGGTCGCGCAGCAGCGCCCACAGCACGTTGACGCGACGTCGCGCGAGCGCGAGAACGGCCTGGGTGTGGCGTTTGCCCTCAGCCCTCTTGCGGTCGTAAAACCGGCGCGATTCTGGGCAGGTGGCGATGCTGATCTGCGCGGAGTAGTAGAAGACCCGCTGCAGGCCGCGGTGGTAGCGCCTGGGCCGGTGCAGGTTACCGCGGATGCGTCCGGAGTCCCATGGCGCGGGGGCCAGGCCAGCGAAGCCGGCCAGTCGATCGGGCGTGCCGAAGAAGTCCATGGCGCCGCCCGTGATAGCCAGGAACTCCGCGCCCAGCAGCGTACCGATGCCGGGCATGCTGGTGATCACTCCGGCGAGCTCGTGCTGGTGAAATCGGCCCTCGATGAGCCGCTCGGCCTCGGCGATGTGCTCGTTGAGGGCCATCACCTCTCCGGCCAGCGTGGCGATAATCGAGGCGGTCAGGTCCTCGCCGGGCAGGGTGGTGTGCTGACGATGCGCGGCCTCGACGGCCATCGCCGCGATCTTGCCGGGGTTGCGGACATGGCGGGTGCGCAGCCAGGTTTCCAGGCGGGCTGTGCCGACGTGTCGCAGCGCGGCCGGGGTCTGGTAGCGGGTCAACAGCGTGAGCGCTCCGGTGCGGGTCAGATCGGGCAGCGCCCGTTCTAGCCCGGGGAAGATGCTGGTGAGCAGGCTGCGCAACCGGTTGATGACGCGAGTGCGGTCAGCGACCAGGTCCGCTCGCCGGGCGGTGACGATCTTCAACTCCACGGTGACCTCCGTACCGGGTCGCAGCGGGTGCAGGTCACGGCGCATCCGGGCCTGGTCGGCGATGACCGCCGCGTCCCTTGCGTCGGTCTTGCCCTCGCCTCGGTAGCCACCAGCGGCGCGGTTCACGGCGCG
>NZ_JBEYSU010000062.1:0-12574 GCF_040704235.1 Micromonospora sp. NPDC047707 | reverse complement strand
GCAGACCCTGATCTCCGCCACCAATCCAACAAGTTGGAGACCTCTCTGCTGCCAACGCCTTGACACAGAGAGGTGCCGTTAGCGAGACAGTCCCGTTAAGTCGGACGACTCGGAGACGCCGGGAGGGCTATTCAGAACGCCTTGACGGCTCCTGACGGGTTCGCTGTGGTCGAGCCCACGGGTGTCACTACGGGTGACGGCGGTCGCCGGGAGTAAATCAGTTCGAGTGTGTGGCAAGAAGAGATCAACGAGGGGCGGCCGCCGCGCTGCCAGGCTATGACCGGGCTGCGCGGTGATCAAGTCGCCGAGCTTGTCACCGTGGTGTTCGCGTTGCTCGATGGGGTGTGGCAGCCGGCCAAGGGCCGCCGCCGAGTGTTGGGCCTGTACCGGGCGGTGGTGTTGACCTTGTTCCTGATGCGTCGTAACGAGTCCCAGGCCGTGGCCGGGGAGTTGTTCGGCTGCTCGCAGTCGACCGTCTCGCGGGTCACTCGCAGGCTGCGGCCGCTGCTGCGCCAGGCGACGGCGCAGTTCGCCGGACAGGTCCGCAGCCAGGCGAAGCGCTCGGCCGTGCTCGTCGACGGGTTCCTCGCCCCGACCGGCGAGCGCACCGGCGTGGCCGGCATGTTCTCCGGCAAGCGCCACCAAGTCGGGTTCAACGTTCAAGCCGTGGCCGACCTGGCCGGCCGGCTGCTCGACACGGGTCTGCCGGTGCCGGGCGCCCGGTACGACAGCAAGGCCCTGGCCGAGTCCGGCATCGCCGAGGGCCAGCCACCTGCGACCCGGCGGGCCGGGCATGCTCGCCGACCTGGGCTACCTGGGCACCGCCGCGATCACCGGCACCCGCAAGCCACCCGGACGGCAGTTGACCGACGTCCAACGCGCCTGCAACACGGCACTCAACCGTCTCCGCGCCGCCGTCGAACGCCGCATCTCGCATCTGACCAACTGGAAGGTCCTGGACACCGGCTGGCGCGGGCGCCTCAACGACTTCCCTGAGGTACTACGCACCGTCACTGGACCGGAGATCTACCGAACGTGGGGATGAACCAGTTCTGAATAGCGTTCCGGGTGAGTGGTGAGTGGTGAGTGGTGAGTGGTTATGGCCGCAGATGTGGCATCGGTCGTAACCGGCAAAGTAGGCGGTAGCGAAAGAGCAGGATAGGCAGAATGCCTGATGCGCGGATGGGTGGTTGGGGTAGACGATATCGGCTCCGCCCCGCGGGCAGCCGCTAGATTTCGGATCGAACCGCTTCGCTTAAGGAGGTTGCGCGAGCATTCCCTGCTGGCCGGCTGAGGCTGGCGGGCACGGAGACACCGTTCGATCTGTCAGTGCGGCTGTTCCTGCGGATCCAGCTAGTGAAAGGCCTCCGCGTCCTCCGTTGCGAATCCCTGCAAAAAGAGCGACGCCGATGCTTTCGCAATTAAAGAACTGGCGCGAGTCGTGCTTTGTATTATTCGGCAACGGGCCTGGCGCTATGGAAAGGACTCTCAATGAGCGTGTCAAGCCGTGATGGCGGGTGGTTCCTTCTGCCAGGCGCGGTTGTCGCGGATGAGGGCCCACAGCACGTTGGTGCGGCGCCGGGCCAGGCAGATGACGGCCTGGATCGGGCGTTTGCCTTCGGCGCGTTTGCGGTCGTAGTAGGCGCGGGATTCGGGGTGGCAACGCATGCTGGTCAGCGCGGACATGTACATCGCCCGGCGCAGCCGGCGGTTGTAGCGGCTGGGGGTGTGCAGCCTGCTGGTCCGCTTGCCGGAGTCGTTGGCGACCGGTGCGAGGCCGGCGTAGGCGGCCAGGTGATCGGCGGAGCGGATCAGGTCTGGGTCGCCGATCGCGGCGAGCAGTTCCGCGCCGAGCCGGTAGCCGAAGCCGGGCATGGAGACGATCACGTCGGCCAGGCGGTGGCGGCGAAACCGGTCCTCGATCGCGGTGTCTGCCTGCTTGATCCGCGTGTCGAGGTCGATCACCTCCTTCGCGAGGGCGGCCACCAGCTCGGCGGCCACGTCCTCGCCGGGCAGGCGCACGGTCTGCGACTTCGCCGCGGTGACGGCAGCTTCGGCAATCGTGGCGGCGTTACGCACCCCGGCGTCGGCCAGCAGCGCGGTGAGCCGGTCGACGCCGGCGCGGCGGATCGCCTTGGGGCGCTGGTAGCGGGCCAGCAGGATCACCCAACCGCGGTGGGTGGCGATGTCGGCGGCGCGTTCCAGCGCCGGGCACACCGCGGTCAACTGCTGGCGCAGCCGGTTGATGGTCCGGGTGCGGTCGGCGACCAGATCGGTGCGGCGGCCGGTGAGCATGCGCAGCTCGGCGGTCAGATCGTCACCGGGTCGCAGCACCGGCAGATCCCGGCGCATCCGGGATTGATCGGCGACGACCCGGGCGTCGCGCGCATCGGTCTTGCCTTCACCGCGATACACCCGGGCCGCGTGGTGGACCGAGCGGCCGGACAGGTACCTGACCGGCTGGTCGTTGGCCCACAACACGCTCAGCAGCAGGGCCGCCTCGACGGTGGTCAGGTCGACCGTCCACTGCACCTGCCGCGCCGCCACAGCGCAGTCGGCGATGACCTGCGCGATCTCGCGCTCGTCGTTGGCGACCTTCCTCGACAGCAGCACCGCACCGTCCGGGTCGAGCAACGTCACCCAATGGTGTTCCTTACCGACATCGACACCGGCCCAGCCGGACTCGATCACCCTGTCCTCCCTGACGCTGTTCTGCCTGGCCAACCCCCGGACGACCCCGCCGTCAGGTCCTTAAAGCAGCGACACGTCGCAGATCTCAATCAGCGGCCAGGGAAGTCCAAGCGGGCCGGGCGGCCAGTCCTTTCAAGCCGCGCCCGAAGGGCCGGCAAACAACCCAACAGCCACACCCGACCCACTCGGGTCGTCAGCACAACCTACTGACCCTTCGAACTTAAGGACAACCCTCGGTGCATCGAATTTCACGACAACGTCGGAGTCAATCACTCCGATGTCGAACGCTGGCACTGTTTACAGTTATAGCCGTGATCGCTAGCCTCGGTCAGGTCACGCCACGCACGGCAATGGCAGAACGTCCTCAGCGCACTGTTCCAGTGCGTGAGCTTTCGCTCCTTGACGGTGGGCGTCGGGTCGAGCAAGCGCGCCCTGGGCGAACGGACGCGGACTTCCGCCCGTTGAGCCGACGGGGTAAATCCGGGTTCGACCCGCAACGCTCAACTGTTGCGCAGCGGTCGGAATTCTCCGAGCTGTACGCGAACCCGGACGGTTCTCAGACGCTGCGTCAGTCCATTGTGCCGCTTAATGTCAAGGATGGCGGCGGACGGTGGAGTCCTGTGGACACCACGTTGCATCCCGATTCCCCCAGCGGAGTTATTCGTGCCGCGGCCCACCCCCTGAAACCGACGTTCACCAGTGACGCGCGTGATGGCCAGCTACTCACTATTGGCGTCGGCGGCGACACTGTTCGGCTTGCACTTGACCAACCAGGACGTCGTGCGTCGTCGGCCGTCGTCGCAGACCAGGGCCGTGGCCGCGGGAAGCTGAGCTTCTCCGCGATCCTGCCAGACACCGATCTGCACTACGAAGTGACGGCGGGTGCGGTCAAGGAAACAATTGTGCTGCGGCAGCAACCCGTTGACAACCGATGGCGGTTTCGGATGACGACCGGGTCGCTTACACCGGTCATGTCAGCCGGCGGCGGCATCCAACTGCGCGACAACAAGGGCAAGACGTTGTTGGTGCTGCCTCCCGTGGAGGCCTGGGATTCGCGTAGTGACGGCAATCGGCCGCCCGCAACGACCGGTGGTCGGTATGAGCTGCAGCGCGATGCTGGCGGCTGGCTTCTGACTGTGGTGGTAGACGACCAATGGCTGCGGGCGAAGGACCGCGTCTACCCGGTATATGTTGATCCCACCCTTACATATGGAGTCGTCGACTCTTTTGCCTACCGCTCCGACGGTTATGACTGCAATCGCTGCGGCCTGCGGGTAGGAAACAGCCGCTACAACGGCGACTCGTATAACCGAAGTGTTTTCAGAGTCGACTACGCCTCGATGATGAACAAAAATGTCGTGGGGGCGCGACTCGACGTGTGGCGCGTCGCCGGCCACGTTGGCACCCAAGCCAGTTTGAACGTGGACATGTTCCATGCCTCGGCACTCGACTACGACGGCGTTGGCAAGCATTTGGCGACCGGCGTTGTGGGCGAGAATGGGAGCATCTCAGGCGATGGCCTGACCGAGTTTCTGCGCGAGTTGGTCAGGACCGGCCACCGTGACGCGTGGTTCATGCTCATCGGCGATGAGCGTTCGGGAGCATGGACCTACAAGCACCTGGATGCCGTCTTGCTCGTGGACTTCGGTGCTGCTCCACCCGCTGCTGAGTTGCGCGCACCGGCAGATGACAGCGTGGTCACGACAATGACGCCCACGCTGTCGGTATCCCCCGTCTCGGATCCCGACGGCGAACCTGTCAAGTACTGCTTCCGGCTTGGTACCGGCTCGGACGCACAATCCGGCATGCTCGTTGAGTCGGGCTGCATCGATAAGCCGACATGGACGGTACCGGCGGGCGTCCTGCGCGACGGAGTCGCATATACGTGGCAGGCTTGGACCGCCTCGAACCTCACTGTCACCAAGCCGCAGTGGGTTGGTCGTTTCCGCGTTGACCAGCGTATCGGTGCGGATAACCCAGCGCCTGATGACGGCTTTGCCGGCGTCGGCGTAAATCTCGCTAATGGCAACGTGACGGTCAACGCATCGTCACCAACTTTCCCGACTCTTGCCGGCGCCACCGGGCTGTCCTATTCGTATAACTC
Source organism: Micromonospora sp. NPDC047707 (assembly GCF_040704235.1). NCBI lineage: Bacteria > Bacillati > Actinomycetota > Actinomycetes > Micromonosporales > Micromonosporaceae > Micromonospora > Micromonospora sp. NPDC047707. Next base: position 7,779 of record NZ_JBEYSU010000062.1, on the reverse strand, counting down.
GCAACAAGCCGTGCTGCGTGGGGTCACCGCCGAGTACTACGTCGACGTGAACCGTAATGGCGCCATCGACGACGGAAACCAACCTTCATTGGTTCGGCAAGAGCCGTCAGTCAACGTCGACTACGGTCTCGGCTCGCCACATGCTCCGGCCATACCGCCCGATTGGTGGATCGTTCGCTGGGTCGGCTACTTCCAGGCCCCCGAGACAGGCACCTACCAATTCGCCGGCGTTCACGACGACGGGCTCAACGTGTGGGCCAACGGCCAGCACGTGTACCGGGGCACCGGGGTCAGCGACCTGAACTGGTCAGCTGAGCAGGCGATCGGACGAGTGTCGTTGACCAGGGGTCAACGGATCCCGATCAAGGTTGAGCTCGCCGAGCGGACCTGGAGTGCCTTCGCGAAACTGTTCGTCCGCACCGAGGACGGGACGGTGGTTCCCGCTCAGCTCGTAAGCGCGGACTGGCTGTTTGCAGAGGACGTCCCTGCCCTGCCCGAGGGCTGGACACTGTCCGCTGACATCGACGGCCACGGTGATTCCTACGTCACCGCAGAGCAGACCGAGCAGACGATCGTCCTGACCGACAACTCCGGTGCCAAGCACACCTGGACGCGGAAGTCAGCCGGTGGGTACCAGCCGCCCAGCGGCGAGGACGGCGTGCTAGCGCTGAACGCCGACGGGCGAATCGCCCTGCTTGACGACGGTGACATCTACGTATTCGGGACCGACGGTAGGATCGAATCGCAGAGCAGCGTCCACGACGCGAGCAAGCCGGCTTCCTTGCGGCACGTTTATGCTGGCGCACCACGGCGGCTGAAGGAGATCCAGGACCCGGTATCCGGCCGCGCCATGAGGCTGCACTACAACCGTCCCGGCGACAACTGCTACCCTCAGTTGACTCCGCCACCGGGAGCCGACGCCAACGCTCCAGCCCAGAAGCTTTGTCGGGTCGAGTATTGGGACGGCACGCAGACGGTCCTGTGGTACGGCCGGGGCAACCTTGCCAGGATTGAGGACCCAGGCGCGGAGATTACCGACTTTGGCTACACCTCGGATGGGATCCTCGACAAGCTTCGCGACCCGCTGGTCAACGACTGGATCGCCGCTGATTTCACCAACCGCTGGCCTGATCCAACGGTTATGACTGCGATCACCTACGTACAGCACGGTGGAAAGCGTAAGGTCGCGTCGGTGACCGCCCCGCCTCCGTCACCCGGACAGGCCAGGCCGGCACACACATATCGCTACGTCTCCGAAACCGAGACACAGGTGGATGCCGCGGGAATCTCACCCAGCACAGGATACATCCGCAAAGTCACCTTCGACGACGCATACCGCACGCAGACCGAGACCGATGCCACCGGCCGGGTCAGCCGCTTCGAGTGGGACGCAAAGGACCGGTTGATCGCCACAACGGATCCTGCCGGCCGAAAGAGCACCACCTTGTACGACCACGCCGACCGTCCCGTCGCCAGTTGGGGACCGTGGCCCCAGAACTGCTTCTGGGGCACCGAGCCGAGCACGTCGTGCGCGCCGTTGATGCCGGGCTCCTACACAAAGTACGACGAGGGCATCAACGGTCTCGCGGCAGCGTATTACGACAATGAGACGCTCGCCGGGGCACCAAAGGCATATTCGACGGGTGTTGGTGATGCCTCCGGTCGGCTAGCCCGAGACTGGGGCACCGACGCCCCAATCCAGGGCATTGGCGCAGATCACTGGTCTGCACGTTTCAGCGGTGAGATTGCATTCCCCAGGTCGGGTTCCTACAAGATTCGCGTCCTCGCCGACGACGGGATTCGTCTATGGCTCGACGACAGGCTCCTCATCGACGACTGGGTGGCCACTACACCGAAATGGCGCGAGGCCACCGTCCAGATCGACGAGGCGACGGGCGGTCCACCACGTCCGCGGCGCGTGCGACTGGACTACTACGAAGTCGATCTCGGTGCCAAGCTCGAGTTGCACTGGACCAAGCCGGATGGCACGGCGGAGCTCATTCCCGGCACGAACCTGCACCCTCGATACGGGCTTGCCACCACAAACGGCGAGCGTGACGTCTACGACGACGCACCGGAGGAGATCACCCGAACGGAATACGGCGTGCCGCATTTTGGGCTAGCCACAAGCCTTACTGTGGACCCGGATGGGCTGCGGCTCACCAGCCGCACCACGTACGAGCGGGCAGGCGAGGGCTACCTGCGCCGAACCGAGCGCACCCTGCCTGCGGGAAACACGTGGACCTACGCCTACTACGGTGACCGCGAGGAACGGGACAACCCCTGCACAGCCGCGGTTGATCCGGCTAACCAAGCCGGAATGGGCAAGCTGACCACCGATCCCGCAGGCGCCGACGGCGGCAGCAGGGCGGCTGAGGTGGTCTACGACAAAGGCGGGTCGGTCGTCGCCACGCGCATCGGCGCGGAGCCGTGGGCATGCAGCGAATTCGACGCCCGCGGCCGGTTGATCCACCGAACCATTCCCGGGGTTGAAGGCAAGCCGGCACGGACCGTACGATACGAGCACTCCGTCAACGGGGATCCGCTGGTGAGCCGGGTGACAGATCCCGTTGGCTCAATCACAACCCGACTGGACCTACTCGGTCGAATCGTTGCCTACACGGACACTTCGGGAGCGACGACATCCACCACGTACGACCTCGCCGGACGCCCGATCAGAGCAACGACGACGGTGAAATCGTTCAGCACATCAGTGACGTCCGAATACGATGACGCCGGCCGGCTCAATAAAGTTCTACTCGATGGCGACCTAGTCGCTACGGCGACATATAACGATGCCGGAGAGTTGAGCGCAGTCCGCTACGGCAACGAAACCGCGCTGACCGAGGTAAAGCGGGACCCAGCCGGCCGCGCGATCGGCATGACATGGCGGCTCGCGGACGGAAGAACCATCGCCGATACCGTCACCCGGTCCGTCTCAGGCAAGATGCGCACGGCCACCGTAACCGAGAACGGCGCGACGATCGCCACGTCCTCATATGCCTATGACGCCGCAGGACGACTGGTGCGCGCGTCTCTACCCAATCGAGAGGTGTCGTACCGGTTCGATTCGGTAGGCGGGTGCGGACCAAGTGCGACTGCTGGGGCAAATTCAAACCGGACCCACCTAGAGGAGAGGAAAAGCGGCGCGGCGCCGGTAGTTACTACCTACTGTTATGATAGAGCTGACCGGCTGGTGTCCACCTCGGGTGCTATGACGCTAAGCCCGACCTACGACAACCACGGCAACACCCATCAACTGGGCGACGATACGTACGATTACGATGGTGCCGACCGTCACATTGCCACGCAGAACAGCAATGGCACAGCCATCGCCTACTCCCGGGACGCGGCCGATCGGCTGGTCGCCCGAACGGTCACCGGCGCACCGACTGAAAGTGCGAACGGCGTCTTCCGCTACGCGTATACCGGCTCCGGGGGCACGGCTGACCTTATCCTCGACGGGGCAGGAAATCTGATCGAGCAGGTTGTTGCCCTGCCCGGCGGCGGCCTGCTCAGTAAGCCAGTGACTGGACCGTCGCGGTGGGGCTATCCAAACCTGCACGGTGATGTCTTTCTCACCGCCGATAGCAACGGCCGTAAGACCGGGGAACTCCAGGTCTACGACCCCTTCGGTGGTCAGCTCGACTCGTCGACTGGGGATATCAGGCGGCAGCCAGTTTTGCCCACCGGTGGCTTGGACAACGGTTGGCTCGGACAGCACCAGCGCCCGGTAGAAAACCTCAGCGGCCTGCAAGCCCTAGAGATGGGCTCCAGGGTATACCTGCCGGCACTAGGGCGGTTCCTGGAAGCGGATCCGGTCGAGGGCGGCTCTTCGAACGACTACGAGTACGCCGACGGCGACCCAATCAACAATAGTGACCTCGATGGCAATGCCAGCTCGAAAAGCAAGGGCTACGCCTGTATAGGAAAGACTGCGAGCGGCAAGCGCCTCCCTAAGTGCAAGCAGGCCAAGCGGGCGAATATGAGTCCCGAGTGGAAGAGGAAGTTCCACGCGAGCAACGGGTGGCGTTGTCAGTCATGTGGCAAAAAGGTTAAACAGTGGTATCGGGTGCCAAACGGCGGGGCCGCGCACGACGCGGCGGAGGTAGGCCATATGCGAGCACTAGGAAAGGGTGGCACCAACCGGCGATCAAACCTCATCACCCAATGCCACGCCTGCAACCACAAAGCCCAGGACAACATCACCTTCGAACGCATCGAGGCGCGACGGCTGCTCAACCAAATGCGCGCCGCGCATCACGAGTGGGACAGATGGGTGGTCCGAGTGCCGTGGAAGGTTAAAAATCCCCGGGCCGGCAGCATCCGCATAGCCCCGCTCGGCAGGGGCAGTGGTGGCCGATTCTTTGCTTATCTACTCTAGCCGCTGACCCTTCGTCTCCAACGCATCAAGCGGATTTGCTGGAGCCGCTGGGCCGGTGACATTGGTTACCGGCCCAGCAGCCTACAAATGTCCAGCCGGGTATCTCAGTTGGTGCCTTCGCAACCCGGAGGTAGCAGATGAGGGTGTTGTTTACCGCATCTGCACCTGGACCGGCCCGAACTCCACTGGCTGCAAGTACGGTCGAAACCCAAGAGGGCATCTGAATCACGTATTTTGCGAGTGATGCGATCTTCAGATAACTAGCTGATCTTTAACCTGTCGGGCGGTTGCATCGACCCCGGCCGATCCCGGGGCGTTCGACGCGGTCGGGCGGCTGACGGCGTTCCGGCGTGAGTTCCATCGTTGTCTGACCGCTCGTGGGGATGCGTTGTTCGAGCTGGCAGATGCGTTGCTGTGCGGTGACGCGCCGGTGCGGTCGCTGGTGGAGTTTGTCGCTGGTAGGCGAGCACCGTCACGGCTCGCTGTTCGTGGCGTTGAATCGCGGCCGGATCGACATCGCGCCGCTGCGGACTGCGGTGGCGGCGCTGCCGTTGCCGCGGGCCCGTGGTGCAAGACGTTAGTTCCGATGCCGAGGAGCCAGGGCAACAGGCTGTTGCCTCTCGGCGTTGATTTTGGTGCGTGATCGCCATGCCTCCAAGGACACCAAAGAGGTGCAGTCCTCAGCCGTTGACCAGTCCCGGTCAGCCTGAAGCAGTGGTTGGCTGTTGCCAGTCGCGGTGTGCGCCGAGGGTCCAGCAGGCGTCGACGAGCCGTTCGGGGTGAATGCCTTGGTGGTTGGCGTAGAGGTCGATGACGTCGCCGTCGAGGCGGCGGGAGACGTGGCCGGTGGCTTCGGTGGACTTGGTGGCGTACTTGGCGAGGTAGCCGGCGACCCGGCTGTCGGTGACCTCACCGTTGGCGTTGATCGGTCGCACGTCGAGGCCCTTGTCAGGGTCGCCCCAGGTGATGCGCCAGCCGGCCGGGTTGGCGGGGTGGGGTCGGGTGGTGAAGGCGGCGGTGGCGGCGGCGTGCCGGACGGCGGCGATCAGGGCGGCCGGCGGGGGCACGATGGCGTCCGGGTCGTGCGGGTGGATGCCGTCGAGGCGGATGACGGCGTGGTAGTGCACGACGGCGCGGCGTTGCATCTCGGCGACCTTGCCGCACGACGGCTTGACCCGCGGTACGCGCCGCACGTTGCCGCTGGCGGTGATCTGTTCGACCCTCGGTAGGCCGAGTTGTCGGGCGCGGGCGTTGTGGTGGCGGGTGATGGCGATGCTGGTGCGGCGCCACAACTCCGGGGCGGCGTGGTTCCACACGACCTGGGCGTCGTAGTCGTAGCAGTCCATGCACAGCGGCTGCCCCAGCCGAGGATCGTCCTCCTCGTGCCGCGCCCAACATACGGTCGGCTGCCCGTGCTCGCATGGCCGGGCGGTGGGGTCGGAGGCGCGGCGGGGGTGGCAGGGCTCTCGGTCCACACCGCCGACGACCTTGCCCGTTTCGCCCGAAGCCTCAACACCCGCCCACGCAAGACCCTCGGCTACATGACACCATCCGAGAAGCTCGCCGAGCTCCTTGCGCACACCTCTTGAACCCGCCGTGTAACGCATCAACCGGAGTCGGACAGGCGGCTGCCGGTGATGTCGGGCTCCACTTAATGCATTACGCATTGGTTCCACTTGACGCGTTACGGGTTCCCGCGCAACGAGCTGCCGTTGTTACATCCAGTTACTACTCAGTTGGATGCCGGGCGGGCTCGACGGCCCGTCAGAGGCGCTCAGTCAGCGGCAGATTCGTACGTACCTGCGACGAGCCCACGTTAGCTAGAGCTAGATGTCGAGGATCAGGGCACGGTGGTCGGAAACCTCTGGTTCGGTCATGATCTCGAACTGCTTGACGGCGGCGATATCGGAGACGAGCAGGTAGCTCGCGTGCCGCACCGCTTTAGGGTAGTGAGACGTCCGCGTGTCGGCCGCGCTGACCAAATCGGTCAGTCCGATCTCGGCCAGAACGTCGAACGTCTCACTGCCAGGTAACAGGTTAAAGTCACCGCAGACCACTACCAGGTCCCGCGGACTGCGTACCCGATTCACGAGTTCCGCGAGTCGCTCTGCTTGGCGCAGCCGCGCCGGGGTGTCAGCTTTGCCGACCGGATCGCGTAATCCGTGTACCTGCACCACCCACATCGACCGGCCGCCGGTGCGGTCAACGGTGCGCACCGCGAGTGCGTTGCGTGGGCGGTCTGTGATCGTCCACGCGTCATGGTCCACGAACTGACCGTGCACGAAGGCGGAGTCGAGACCAATGACCGGCAGTTGCTCGGCGACGAAGGTCGCGAGACCGAAGTCCTGCCGATGCCGGCCGCCCTTGTCGTCATGCACGGGTCCTGAGTCGCTGGCGAGGAAGATCGCCTGATGGTGCGGCAACGCGATGCGGACATCATCGAACAAGTCAGCCCGCTGGGGCAGGATGCGTTCACCGTCTTCGAAGCGGGTCCATCCGGTCCGACCAGGGGTCCGAGTCACTTCCTGCAGGCAGACGATGTTCGCCCCGCTGTCGGGCAGCCACTTAATGAGCTCGTCGCATAACGCGCCACCCCAGGCGTTCACACTCGCGATCCGCAAACGACACACCTGCCATCTCTGATCAGACGCCTACCCGCCGACCGCCCCTGCCTGGAGGGACTCGATCTTAAACCACCGGAGGTGCCGCGATTCGGAAGGGTACGCCGCTCGACGCACGCGCTGCCACCGGCTACAGAAGCGGATGCGCCAGGCATCGCCGGCCGTCCCGTGTTTACAGCGGGTAGCCAACGAGCCACGGCACCGTGTCGCGCATCAACTGAAGCCACGACGTAACGCATCAAGCGGAGTACGACACAACGATCAGAGACCCAAAGTGTCAGCAACCTCCGGCAGTTCTAGAGCTAGTGCCGCGTCAGGCAACGTTTGCCCCATAGGCCGGTGGGGCCCGGGTGATGCGGGCTGTCCTGGCCCGGGGCCTATTCTGCGTTCGTGGATGGTGATCAGGCACTGGAGCGATATCGCTACGAGGTCCGGGAGTGGACAGTGGGTGAGCTCCGCCAGGTGCTCGATGGGCTTCCGGGAGGATTGCGGCTGCGCATCGACGTGGCAGCCGCTCCATGGTGATGTGCAGGAAGCGGATCGTGAACTGGTTCTCGGCGGTGTCTTCGTGGACGACGCTGACCATCTCGCGCGGGACGAGCTGGTTCTGCAGGCTGACTTCAGCAGTGACTGGTATATGCGGCCTCGGGCCGAGTCTTAGGCGACGTTTGCCCTGGCCACGACCTCGCGTAGGCGTTCGTCGGCGGCGTTCTTGTTCCGCCAGATGATGTAGCGGCGGATCATGCTGCCCTGCTGCTTGTGGCTGGCGTGGTC
>NZ_JBEYSU010000061.1:0-12630 GCF_040704235.1 Micromonospora sp. NPDC047707 | reverse complement strand
CAACTCCACCAACTCGGCTACCAAGTCACGGTCCACCCCGCACAAGCAGCCTGACCTGATCACCACGACCGCCCGATTTTCGTATCAGGGGGTGCCGTTTAGGTGGGCGTAGCCGCGGCGGGTGGCGGTGAGGGCCGGGCGGGCGCCGAAGGGGGACTCCGCGGCCACCCGCTCCGGCGGTGCGCCGCCGGTGTGGCCGGCGCGGATGAGCCACGCCAGGTCGGCGAGCTGCGCATGCTGGGCCCGGACGAACTCGGGATCCACCGGATCGCCGTGCCCGGGGACGACCACCGTGGCGGCCGTGGTCATCCGGAGCAGGTCGGCGACGGCCTCCGGCCACTGCAACGGGTACGACTCCTCGAAGGCCGGCGGCCCGCTCTGCTCGACGAGGTCCCCGGCGACCAGCACGTCGGCGTCGGGCACGTGCACGACCAGGTCCCCGGCGGTGTGCCCGCGACCGGGGTGGCGCAGCACCACCCGCCGGCCACCGACATCGAGCGTGGTCTCGGTGTGCACCGTGTGGGTCGGCGCCAGCAGGTCGGTGCCGGCCAGCTCGTCCGCCAGCGCCGGCTGCTCGTCGCGCATCTCCTCGTACGCCTCCCGGCGCAGCCGGTCCGGCTCGCGCATGGCGGCGGCGGCCAGCTCGTGCGCGTACACCGGGCGGGGTGGCTCACCGGCGAGCGTCGCGTTGCCGAAGCAGTGGTCGAAGTGGTGGTGCGTGTTCACCACGGTCCACGGGTGTGGGGTGACCGCCCGCGCCGCCTCGGCCAGCTCCGCCGCCTGCCGGGCCGTGGAGAGGGTGTCGACCAGCAGCGCCGCGCCGTCGCCCACGACCAGCGTGACGTTGACCCGCAGCAGCGGCTCGCACAGCACGTGCACCCGGTCGGCGACCTCGACGAAACGACCGGTGGCGAAGTGGCCGGGGGCGGAGCGGCCGGTCATGACGGCTGTGCGGCGCGCTCCACGAAGCGCTGCCGGTCGACCAGCAGCCGCTCCACCCGGCCGTCGGCGATCGTCGTGTCGCCGTCGGTGACGGACACCTCGAACAGCAGCCGCCGCCCGTCGACCTTCGCGAGGTGGGCGCGCGCCACCACGGTCCGCCCGACCGGCGTGGCCGCCCGGTGCTCCAACTCGACCCGCACCCCGACGGTCGTCGAGCCGCTCGGCATCCGGGTGGCGGTCGCCGCCACCGTGGCCGCCTCGGCCAGCGCGAGGACCCGCGGCGTGCCGAGCACCGGCACGTCCCCGGAGCCCACCGCCTGCGCCGTGTCGGCGTCGGTGACGGTCAGCTCGACGCGGGCGGTCAACCCCGCCGTGAAGGGCTGCTCCTGCATGTCCACAGCCTAAGCGACTCCTGTGGGAGCCCGCAGCGGCTGCGGCGGGCCACGCCTGAGCCGGAAACCACGGACGTCAACTCCCGGTGGTCCTCCGTCCGCCTCCACGGCGACCGCCGTTAACCTTGACCGCGATGTCTGTCGCGACCGACCCCCAGCCTCCCGCCCGCACCGACCCGACCCCGGTGGCCGAGGGCGGACGTCGCCGCGTGGTGGCGATGACCCTCTGGAGTGTCGGCTTCGTCGCCGGCTGGCTTCTCATCGGCCTGCCCACCGACCCGGCGTACGCGTTCCTGTGGATCTGGGCCGCGACGGTCGCGTGGAACTCCACCCGGCCGTGGCGCAGCCACCTCCGCTTCGCCCGGGACTGGCTGCCGGTCGTGCTGCTGCTCGTCGTCTACAACCTGTCCCGGGGCTTCGCCGACAACGGGGCGACGCCGCACGCGTACGAGTTGATCGTCGCCGACCGGCTGATGTTCGGCTGGGCCACCGGCGGGCAGGTCCCGACGGTCTGGCTCCAGCAGCACCTGTACCAGCCCGAGGTGCGGTGGTGGGACGTCCTCGCCAGCTGGGTCTACTTCTCGCACTTCGTGGTGGCGCTGGCCGCCGCCGCCGTGCTCTGGCTGCGGGACCGGGGGCGGTGGGCCGCCTTCATGCGCCGCTGGGGCTTCCTCTGCGCCACCGGCCTGGTGACGTACTTCCTCTACCCGGCGGCCCCGCCCTGGTGGGCGGCGCAGAACGGGCTGCTGGAGGAGGTCGCCCGGATCTCCACCCGGGGCTGGAAGGCGTTCGGCCTGCACGGCGCCGGCAACCTGCTGAACGCCGGTCAGATCGCTTCGAACCCGGTCGCCGCGATGCCGTCGCTGCACACCGCGTTCGCCCTGTTCGTCGTGCTGTTCTTCCTGCGCGCGACGCGGAAGCGGTGGTGGCCGCTGCTGCTCGCGTACCCCCTCGCCATGACGTTCACCCTGGTCTACTGCGGCGAGCACTACGTGATCGACGTGCTGGTCGGCTGGGCGTACGTGGGGATGACCTTCCTCGCCGTCGGCCTGGGGGAGCGCTGGTGGGCGGCGCGGCGCGGCCGGCGTACCCAGCGCTCGTGGTCCATCCCGCACCCGCGCTCCGGGCGTACCCTCGACGGGCCGGTGGCCGACGAGGTGCCCGCGGCGGGCGACGGCGCGGTGTCCGCCGGCCGCTGACCGCGGGGGTCAGCCGGCGCGGCGCGCGGCGTGCGACCGGGCCGTCAGCTCCGCCGCCAGGGCCCACGCCTCGGCCACGTCCCGGTCCTGCGCGGCGGCGCCGGCGCCGCCGGCCGTGTCGGCGTGCACCGTCGCCAGCCGCAGCCGCCGCTGCGCCGGCCCCTGCACGACCCGCACGCTCTGGATCCGGGCGTACGGCACGACGACCACCTGTCGGGTGAGCAGGCCCGACCGGACGGCGAAGACCTTCCCGTGCAGCCCCGCGCCGAGCACCTGCCGGCTGAGCGGGTTGAGCCAGCGGGCCCGCGCCGGCGGTCGGGTCAGCGGCAGCTCGCCGAGGCGTACCCCGGGCAGCACCTCGGCGAGGATCGTCTCCGCCGTGCGCAGGTCGCCGACCGGGAGCAGCCGGTCCGGCCGGTTGCGCTCGTCGGACTCGCCCACCGCGTAGCCGGCCACCTCCAGCCGCAGCCGCAGCCACCCCTTGACCCGCCACAGCAGCGGCCAGGTCGCCCCGACCGTCTGCACCCGGTGCAGCGGCACGGTCTGTGCGCGGGTCTCCAGCAGCCCGTTGCGGACGCGCAGTGTGCCGGCGTCCCGGGCGAGCCGGAAGTTCCAGTCGTCCAGCACCCGGCGGATCGGTTGCAGCAGCACGCCCGCCATGGCGGTCAGCGTGCTCGCGACCGCGATGAACGACCAGGAACCCTCGGAGAGGAACTGCGCCACCACGAACGCCACGCCGAACGGAACCAGGAGGGCCTGCGGCGTGAGCAACTGGCTGAGCAGCAGATCCTGGTTGCGCACGGCGTGCAGCGGCCGGCCCGGCGGGACGGCCGCGTCGCCGGGCGCCGCACCCTCGGCCGGGGCCTCCGGTGCGGCGACGTCCTGGGGGGCGCGGCCGGCCAGGGCGAGCAGCCGCTGCCGCAGTGCCGTCGCGTCCGCGACGCTGAGGTACGCCAGCGGCGCCTCGGTCTTGCCGCTGCCGACCACCTCCAGGCGCAGCTCCGCGAGACCGGTGAGCTGGGCGAGCAGCGGCCGGACGACCTCGACGGCCTGGAGCCGCTCCAACGGGATGGCGCGGGTACGCCGCCACAGCAGCCCCTCGTAGACGCGCAGCTCCCGGCCGACGACGTGGTAACCGGTGTTGTACCAGCTGATCACCGCGAGCACGGTGGCGCCCAGCGCGAGCACCGCCGCCATCACCGCGAACCAGCCGAGGCCCACCCGGGACAGCGTCGACCAGGAAAGCCCGGCGATCACCACCACCAGGGACTTGGCGCCGTGCAGCGCCGGGGACAGCGGGTGCAGCCGGTGCCGGGGCTCCGCCTGGCCGGCCGGGAGGCCGGGGCCGGGAGCCGCCGGATGGGGTCCGGGCGTCGGGAAGGCGCCGTGGTGCGGCGCGGCGCCGGAGGGTGGGTAGGGAGCGGGGTGCGGCTCCGGGGCGGGTGGCCGGACCTCCTCCGGGCCCCGCTCGGCGCGGTCGCTCACAAGCCCTCCGCCCGGTCCCTGCCGAGCGCGGTGAGCCGGTCACGCAGCCGGGACGCCTCGGCCGGAGGCAGCCCCGGCACGCGGGCGTCGCTGGCCGCCGCGGCGGTGTGCAACTGGACGGTGGCCAGGTCGAACGCGCGCTCCAACGGGCCGGCGCTGACGTCGACGAACTGCATCCGCGAGTACGGGACGATGGACAGCCGGCGGACCAGCAGGCCGTGGCGGACCAGCAGGTCGTCCTCGCGTTCGGCGTACCCCCAGGCGCGGACCGCGCGCACGATGGCGACCACCCGCAGGCAGCCGAGCAGCAGCACCACCGCGACCGCCGCGCCGAACAGCCCGCTGCCGCTGAGGGCCCAGCCGATGGCGAGCAGCGCCATGACGACGAGGAGGAGAGCGGCCAGCCGCAGCAGCTCGACCCAGATCAGGTTCGACGAGACGGACTGCCAGCGGACGGTCTCCGGCCACGGCTCCAGCGGGCCGGCCGGCGGCCGGCCGGGCGGCGGGCCGGGCGGGGCCGGTGGCCGGCCGGGCGGGGCCGAGGGCGGGTCGGTCGGCGCGGGCGGCGGCCCGGCGCGGTCGTCACCGCTCACCGCGGGAATCCGTTGTGCGCGCTCACGCTTCGAGGGTAGGCGATCCGGCCACCGGTACGACCTCACGCAGGAAGCCCCGCAGGTCGAGGAAGTCGCCGAGTGAGGTGCGGTGGTCGGCGCAGGCCAGCCAGGTCTTGCGCCGGGCGGCGTCGTGCAGGCGCGGATTGTTCCACCGCAGTGCCCACTCCGCGGGGGCGCGGCAGCCACGGGCCGAGCAGACCAGAGCGTCGGGTGCGGGGGTGTCCATCCCGGCCAGTCTAGGGTGGCGGGGAGGAGAAGATGAGCGCCGGGCGGCCACGGGGGGAGCCGCCCGGCGACGGGGTGAATCGTACACGTGCCGGCCCCGTTCCTGTCCACCCGTGATCGGCGATTCGGGGACACCGGACGGCGTGGCGGGAATCGGGTTCTCATCACCTCGGTGCTCAGCCGGGCATGTCAGTCTTGTAACGCACCACGCCCGACAACCGATCATGCTGTGGAGGACCGGTGGCCCAGCCGACCACGCCCGACGCCACGACCCCCGACGGGGCGGGCCCGGAGACACCCACCCCGGCGACGACGCCGGCGGAGGACGCGACGCTGCTGGAGCGGGCGCTGTTCGAGATCAAGCGGGTGATCGTCGGGCAGGACCGGATGGTCGAGCGGATGATGGTCGCGCTGCTCGCCCGTGGCCACTGCCTGCTGGAGGGCGTGCCGGGCGTCGCGAAGACGCTCGCCGTGGAGACCCTCGCGAAGGTCGTCGGCGGGACGTTCGCGCGCGTGCAGTTCACGCCCGACCTGGTGCCGGCCGACATCATGGGCACCCGGATCTACCGGCAGTCCAGCGAGAAGTTCGACGTCGAGCTGGGGCCGGTGTTCGTCAACTTCCTGCTCGCGGACGAGATCAACCGCGCGCCGGCCAAGGTGCAGTCGGCGCTGCTGGAGGTGATGAGCGAGCGGCAGGTGTCGATCGGCGGCGAGACCCACCGGGTGCCCGACCCGTTCCTCGTGATGGCCACCCAGAACCCGATCGAGCAGGAGGGTGTCTACCCGTTGCCGGAGGCGCAGCGCGACCGCTTCCTCATGAAGATCATCGTGGGGTACCCGACGGACGCCGAGGAGCGGGAGATCGTGTACCGGATGGGCGTCGCGCCCCCGGAGCCCACGCCGGTGTTCGACACCCCGGACCTGGTCGCCCTCCAGCGCAAGGCCGACCAGGTCTTCGTGCACAACGCGCTGGTCGACTACGCGGTCCGGCTGGTGCTGGCCACCCGCAGCCCGGCCGAGCACGGCATGCCCGACGTCGCGCAACTCATCCAGTACGGCGCCAGCCCGCGCGCCTCGCTCGGCCTGGTCCGCGCCACGCGGGCCCTGGCGCTGCTGCGCGGCCGCGACTACGCGCTGCCGCAGGACGTGCAGGACATCGCCCCCGACATCCTCCGGCACCGGCTGGTGCTCAGCTACGACGCGCTCGCCGACGACGTGCCGGCCGACCATGTGGTGCACCGCGTGATGGCGACCATCCCGCTGCCGTCGGTCGCTCCGCGGCAGCAGGCCACGCCGACACCGGCCGCCGCGCCGCCGGGCGCCGGCTGGCCCGGGCAGCGGCCGTGACCTCACCCACCCGTCGGCCCCCCGACGCCACCCCCCGCGACCGCTCCGAGGCCGCCCTGTCGCGCCTGCAACTGCTCGTCACCCGCAAGCTCGACGGCCTCCTCCAGGGCGACTACGTCGGGCTGCTGCCCGGCCCGGGCAGCGAGGCGGGCGAGTCACGCGAGTACCGCCCCGGCGACGACGTACGCCGGATGGACTGGCCGGTCACCGCCCGGACGACGACGGCGCACGTGCGGCGTACGGTGGCCGACCGCGAGCTGGAGACGTGGCTCGCGGTGGACCTGTCGGCGAGCCTCGACTTCGGCACCGGCCGCTGGCTGAAGCGGGACGTGGTGGTGGCCGCGGCCGCCGCCCTCACCCACCTGACCGTGCGCGGTGGCAACCGGATCGGCGCCGTCATCGGCACCGGTGACGAGCCCGCCGGGGGTGGTCGGCGACGCCGGCCGCCGGCGCCCGGGCCCGGCCTGTTCACCCGGCTGCCCGCCCGTTCCGGGCGCAAGGAGGCGCAGGGTCTGCTACGGGCGATCGCCGGCACCCAGATCCGCCCCGGGCGCGGGGACCTCGGCGTGCTCGTGGACATGCTGAACCGGCCGCCCCGCCGGCGGGGCGTGGCCGTGGTCGTCTCCGACTTCCTCGCGCCGCCCGCGCAGTGGGTCCGCCCGCTGCGGAAGCTCCGGGTCCGCCACGACCTGCTGGCCGTCGAGGTGGTCGATCCGCGTGAGCTGGAACTGCCCGACGTCGGCGTGCTCCCGGTGGTCGACCCGGAGACCGGCGAACTCCACGAGGTGCAGACCGCCGATCCGCGGCTGCGCGCCCGGTACGCCGAGGCCGCCGCGGCCCAGCGGGCGGAGATCGCCGCCGCGCTGCGCTCCGCCGGCGCCGCCCACCTACGACTGCGCACCGACCGAGACTGGCTGCTGGACATGGTGCGCTTCGTCGCCGCGCAGCGGCACGCCCGCACCCGGGGGACAACACGATGATCCGTTTTCTGCAACCGTGGTGGCTGCTGGCCGTGCTGCCGGTGCTCGCCCTCGCCGCGTTCTACGTGTGGCGGCAGCTGCACCGCCGGGCGTACGCGATGCGGTTCACCAATGTGGACCTGCTGCGTACGCTCGCGCCGAAGGGCCTGGGCTGGCGCCGGCACGTCCCCGCGGCGGCGTTCCTGCTCTCCCTGCTGGTGCTGGCCACCGCCCTGGCCCGGCCCGCGGTGGACACCCGGGAGCCCCTGGAGCGGGCCACCGTGATGCTGGCGATCGACGTGTCGCTGTCCATGCAGGCCGACGACGTGGCGCCGAACCGGTTGGCGGCGGCCCAGGAGGCGGCGAAGCAGTTCGTCGACGAACTGCCGGACAGCTACAACCTCGGCCTGGTCTCGTTCGCGAAGGCGGCCAACGTGCTGGTGTCCCCGACGAAGGACCGGCAGGCCGTGACGGCCGCCATCGACGGCCTGGTGCTGGCCGAGTCCACGGCGACCGGGGAGGCCGTGTTCACGTGCCTGGAGGCGATCCGGTCGGTGCCGGCCGACGGCGCCGCCGGGATTCCCCCGGCGCGGATCGTGCTGCTTTCCGACGGCTACCGCACCTCGGGACGGTCGGTCGAGGAGGCCGCGGCGGCGGCGCAGGCGGCCAACGTGCCGGTCTCCACCATCGCCTTCGGCACCGACGGCGGCCAGGTGGACATCGGCGGCCAGTTGCAGCGGGTGCCGGTCGACCGGCTGGCCCTGGCCGACCTGGCGGAGACGACCGAGGGGTACTTCTACGAGGCGGCGTCGGTGAGCGAACTCAAGCAGGTCTACCAGGACATGGGCTCGTCCATCGGGTTCCGGACCGAGCCCCGTGAGGTCACCCAGTGGTACGCGGGTGTGGCGCTGCTGTTCGCGCTCTGCGCGGGGGCGGCGAGCCTGCTGTGGTCGTCCCGGATCGTCTAGGACGACTCGCGTCGGTCCAGGGCCCGCCGCCGACGAATGGCGGCGACCGGTCCTGGACCGGCGCGGCGGGTCAGTGGCCGCCGTTGGCGAGGACGAAGAGGACGGCCACCCAGACGGCGGCCAGGGTGAAGCCCAGCGGGGCGACGTAACGGCTCATGGGATCGGCTCCGGTGGCGACTGGGCGCGGGCGTGGCAGCCCGCGGGGATGGGTCAGAACGCGCACACGAAGTCGTGACCGGGCGGCTCCGGCCGACACCAGCGGTCGTCCCGGCCGGCGGCCGGGACGGACGGTGCGGGGAGCAGGGCTGGTCAGCCGGGCTGGCGGGTCAGGGCTCAGCGGGGCTGACGGGGGTCCCGGCCACGACTGGGAGGATCGCTATCTCGCACAGCGATCACCTCCTGCGGTCGGCGGGGCCCGAAACGCGAACCGGTTCCCGGCTCGCAAACGGGGATCATCGTACACCCGCCGCCGGCGGTGCGCGCACTCGGCCGACCGGCCGACGACACCCGTCCGCCCGGCCGGACGTGGCGTCCTTCACACCCCCGCTGACCAGGTACGACGTCTCCGGCGTTAGCGCTTACCTACCGGTAACCCCTAGGCTCCGACCGACGTGGAGATCGGCTGAGCAGAGGGGGAACCGTGGCCCGTACCGTCCTGGTCACCGGGGGCAACCGGGGGATCGGCCTGGCCATCGCGCAGGCCTTCGTCAAGCAGGGCGACCGGGTGGCGGTGACCCACCGCAGCGGCGACGCGCCCGAGGGGCTGTTCGGTGTCCGCTGCGACGTCACCGACTACGACTCGGTGGACACGGCGTTCGGGACGATCGAGGCCGAGCTGGGGGCCGTTGAGGTGCTGGTCTCCAACGCCGGCATCACCGACGACACGCTGCTCATGCGGATGTCGGAGGAGCAGTTCACCCGCGTCCTGGACACGAACCTGACCGGCGCGTTCCGCTGCGCCAAGCGCGCCTCCGGCCGGATGCTGCGCGCCAAGTGGGGCCGCATGATCTTCATCTCGTCGGTGATCGGCCTGTACGGCGGCCCGGGCCAGGTCAACTACGCGGCCAGCAAGGCGGGCCTGGTCGGCGTCGCCCGCTCGATCACCCGCGAGCTGGGCAGCCGCAACATCACCGCAAACGTCGTCGCGCCCGGCTTCATCGACACCGACATGACGGCCGCGCTGCCCGAGGAGCGCCGCACCGAGTACCGCAAGGCCATCCCGGCGGGCCGGTTCGCCACCGCCGACGAGGTCGCCGGCGTGGTCACCTGGCTGGCCAGCGACACCGCGGCGTACATCAGCGGCGCGGTCATCCCGGTCGACGGCGGCCTCGGCATGGGCCACTGAGAAAGCACGGAGGACACACCGACATGTCAGGACTGCTGGCCGGTAAGCGGCTGCTGGTCACCGGGGTCATCACCGACGCCTCGATCGCCTTCTCGGTGGCGAAGCTCGCCCAGGAGAACGGCGCCCAGGTCGTGCTCACCGGCTTCGGCCGGCTCTCCCTGGTGGAGCGGATCGCCAAGCGTCTACCCGAGCCGGCGCCCGTGATCGAGCTGGACGTGACCAACGCCGAGCACCTCGCGGGGCTCGCCGACAAGGTACGCGAGCACGTCGACGGCCTGGACGGGATCGTCCACTCGATCGGCTTCGCCCCGCAGAGCTGCCTCGGCGGCGGTTTCCTCGACGCCCCCTGGGAGGACGTCGCGACCGCGCTGCACGTCTCGACGTACTCCTACAAGTCCCTGGCCATGGCCGCGCTGCCGCTGATGTCTCCCGGCGGCGCGGTGGTCGGTCTCACCTTCGACGCGACGAAGGCGTGGCCGGTCTACGACTGGATGGGCGTGGCCAAGGCCGGGCTGGAGTCGGCCTCCCGCTACCTGGCGCTGCACCTCGGCAAGCAGGGCATCCGCAGCAACCTGGTCGCGGCGGGCCCGCTGCGCACCATCGCCGCGAAGTCGATCCCCGGCTTCGATCAGTTCGAGGACGCGTGGACCGAGCGCGCCCCGCTGGGCTGGAGCCTGACCGACCAGGAGCCGGCCGCCCGCGCCTGCCTGGCGCTGCTGTCGGACTGGTTCCCGGCCACCACCGGCGAGATCGTCCACGTCGACGGCGGCTACCACGCCATCGGCGCCTGAAAGGAGGGGCCCCTTCTTAACGTCTCCGGTAGAGGCGGGGCCCCTTCTTAACGCCCGGAATCGGGGGCGTCGTCTGCCCGGCCCGGGCCGCGGGCAAGAATGGGACCATGGTGTACGACGCGGTGGTGCTGGTTTCCTTCGGCGGGCCGGAGCGGCCCGAGGACGTGATGCCGTTCCTGCAGAACGTGACCCGGGGGCGGGGCGTGCCGCCGGAGCGGCTGACCGAGGTCGCCGAGCACTACCTGCACTTCGGCGGGGTCTCGCCGATCAACCAGCAGTGCCGTGAGCTGCTCGCCGCGATCCGGGAGGACTTCGCCGCCAACGGCGTCGACCTGCCGGTCTACTGGGGGAACCGGAACTGGGACCCGATGCTCGCCGACACGGTGGCCCGGATGCGCGACGACGGGGTGAAGCGGGCGCTGGCGTTCGTGACCAGCGCGTTCGGCGGCTACTCGTCCTGCCGGCAGTACCAGGAGGACATCGCCGCCGCCCGCGCCGCCGTCGGCCCGGACGCGCCGGTGGTCGAGAAGCTCCGGCAGTTCTGGGACCATCCCGGCTTCGTCGAGCCGCACGCCGACGCGGTGACGGCGGCGCTGGCCCAGCTCGACCCGGCGAAGCGGGAGAGCACCCGGATCGTGTTCACCGCCCACTCGATCCCCGTCTCGGCGGCGGCCACCGCGGGCCCGCACGGCGGCCGGTACGAGGCGCAGCTCGCCGAGACCGCCCGGCTGGTGCACGCGGCCGCCGCCCCGGACCTGCCGTACGACCTGGTGTGGCAGAGCCGGTCCGGCCCGCCGCAGGTGCCGTGGCTGGAGCCGGACGTCAACGACCACCTGGGCGCGCTGGCCGAGCAGGGGGTGACCAGCGTGGTGGTCAGCCCGATCGGGTTCGTCTCCGATCACCTCGAGGTGGTGTGGGACCTCGACACCGAGGCCCTGGAGACGGCGAAGCAGCTCGGTCTCGACTTCGTCCGTGCCCGCACGCCCGGCACCGACCCGCGGTTCGTCGCGATGGTGCGCGAACTGGTCCGCGAACGCACCGACCCGGCCGGCGCGACGCTGCGCCGCCGACTGGGCGAGCTGCCCATGTGGGACACCTGCCCGACCGCCTGCTGCGTCCCCGCCCGGCGCCCCTCCTGACCGCCCCGGCGGCCCGACACCCCCTGGGAATCACGATGCTTGACCGCAAGCCCGTCGAGAGCTGGCTCACCGACATGGACGGCGTGCTGGTCCACGAGGGCCAGCCGGTTCCCGGCGCACCGGAGTTCATCGCCAAGCTGCGCGCCTCCGGCAAGCCGTTCCTGGTGCTGACCAACAACTCGATCTACACGCCGCGGGACCTCCAGGCGCGGCTGGCCCGGATGGGGCTGGACGTCCCGGAGTCGGCGATCTGGTCGTCCGCGCTCGCCACCGCGCAGTTCCTGGCGGACCAGCGGCCGGGCGGCACCGCGTACGTCATCGGCGAGGCCGGGCTGACCACGGCCCTGCACGCGGTCGGCTACGTGCTCAGCGATTTCGCGCCCGACTACGTGGTGCTGGGGGAGACCCGCACCTACAGCTTCGAGGCGATCACCAAGGCGGTCCGGCTGATCAACGACGGGGCCCGGTTCATCTGCACCAACCCCGACGCGACCGGCCCCTCGGTGGAGGGGGCGCTGCCCGCCGCCGGGTCGGTCGCCGCGATGATCTCGAAGGCGACCGGTGTGGAGCCGTACTTCGTCGGCAAGCCCAACCCGATGATGATGCGTTCGGCGTTGAACACCATCAACGCCCACTCCGAGTCCACCGCGATGATCGGCGACCGGATGGACACCGACATCCTCTGCGGCCTGGAGGCCGGGCTGGAGACGATCCTGGTGCTCACCGGCATCAGCAGCCGCGCCGAGGCCGAGCGGTACCCGTACCGGCCGTCGCGGATCGTCGACTCCGTCGCCGACCTGATCGACGAGGTCTGAGGCCGGCTACCGCAGGAAGTCGGCGACCGCCGGCGCAAGCGTTTCCGCCGGTACCTGGTGCCATTCGCCGGGGAGGCTGCGGTGGACGGCGTTCGGCAGCATCGCCGCCGCGGTGGCGGCCATGCCGGTCAGATCGCCGCTGCTGCCCGCGCTGTCCAGCACCAGCGTCGGCACCGTCACGCGGCTGAGCAGCGCGGCCGTCGTCTCCTCGCTGAGCTGGCTGTCGTACGCGAAGGTGTGCGCGACCGACGCCATGGCCCGCCAGTGCGGCGAGCCGCGCATGCCGGCCACCATCTCCTCCGGCACGCCGATGCCCTGCGTTCCGCAAGATCACATCGATATAGTCGGCTGGCGGCCGTGAAGTCGCAGGTCACGGGATCGCAGCCTGGTGGAAACGACGAAAATCCCT
>NZ_JBEYSU010000060.1:0-12667 GCF_040704235.1 Micromonospora sp. NPDC047707 | reverse complement strand
TCGGCGCGAAACTGTCCACCCTGACCAAGGAACAGGCCGCCTACCTCGGAATCTCCCCCGAGGGCCCGTTCAAACCCGACCACTACCGCTACTGACCGGGAGGAGTCCCGCCGTGGGCGCGATCGCGGTCACCGGGTCCATCGCCACCGACCACCTCATGCGGTTTCCGGGGCGCTTCGCCGAGCAGTTGCTCGCCGACCAGTTGCACCGGGTCTCGCTGTCCTTCCTCGTCGACGACCTGGTCGTCCGCCGCGGCGGGGTGGCGGCCAACATCGCGTACGGCCTCGGCCGGCTCGGTCTGTGGCCGGTGCTGCTCGGCGCGGCCGGCGCCGACTTCGACGACTACCGCTCCTGGCTGGAACGGCACGGGGTCGACTGCGACTCCGTCCACATCAGCGCCGACGCGCACACCGCCCGGTTCGTCTGCACCACCGACGCGGACGAGTGCCAGATCGCCTCGTTCTACCCGGGCGCCATGGCCGAGGGCGACCGGGTCGAGATCGCCGCCGCGGCGGCCCGGCGCAATGGGCTCGACCTCGTCCTGGTCGCCGCCGACGATCCGGCCGCGATGCTCCGGCACGCCGCCCGCTGCCGGGAACTGGGCCTGCCGTTCGCGGCCGACCCCTCCCAGCAACTCGCACTGCTCTCCGGCGAACAGGTCCGCCAGTTCGTCGACGGTGCCGAGTTCCTGCTCACCAACGAGTACGAGAAGGACCTCCTCGAAGCCAAGACGGGCCTGACCGCCGCCGAGGTCCGGCACCGCGTCCGGGTGCAGGTCACCACGCTCGGTGCCAAGGGGGTACGCATCACCGGCCGCGACACTCCCACCGTCGAGGTGCCGGCCGTCCCGGTCACCTCGGTGGCCGACCCCACCGGCGGCGGCGACGCCTTCCGGTCCGGCTTCTTCGCCGCGCTCTCCTGGGGGCTCGGGCTGGAACGCGCCGGCCAGGTCGGCAACGCCGTCGCCGCCTTCGCGGTGGAGGCGGTCGGCCCGCAGGAGTACCACCTCGACCACGACCGCCTCGGCGACCGGCTGGCCCGGGCGTACGGCGACCGCTGCGCCGACGAGGTCGCCGCCGCCTGGACGGCCCCGCCCGCCCTGGCGGCCCGAGCCGGCTGAGCCGGGCCCGCGTCCGAGCCGTTGCTCCGGCTCGGGCGCGCCACCGGCAGTGGTCACCCGGCCGGTGGCGCCGCCGCCCTCCGCTGCCAGTTGCGGAACACGAAACGGTGCACCGCCTTCAACCCCAGCCACAGCGCCGGATACAGCGCGGCGTACCGCCGTCCGCGCACCGTCACCGTCGTCATGCGGGTGACCCGGGTGCCGCTGCCCGCCGCTGTCAGCTCGAACTCGTCGCCCAGCTCGTCGACGAACCGGTGGAAGCCGAGATCGGTCGACTCCATCCGGAACGCCAACCGCGCCGGCGGCTCCCACCGCGTGATCCGCTGCCGCACCACACCCTGTTCGGAGGCGCACTGCCGGCTCGCGCCCACCGCGCCGGGCCCGTCCGGTAGCCGGCACGCGGTGGGCCGGGGCGTGCCGAGGCAGAACACCGGGCACCGGGGGCGCAACTCCATGCGCGAGTCACAGAGCGCCGGCCACAGCACCTCGGGCGGATGCGGCACGGTCCAACGCGTACGCACCATCATGCGGGCAGCGTACGCGTTTTGAGCGGACGCTCAAAGCCGTGTGCGACTCGACGCGGCGCCGGATCCGCCTCGCCGGCCCCCACGACGTGCCTGGTGTGCGCGGCTATCGTCGCCGGATGCCCGAACTGATCCCGCCGACCGTCCGCCTGCACGCCGCCTGGCTCCAGGCCCGCGACGTCTGCCGAGTACTGGCCCGTGGATGGCCTGGCTCAGCCTCGGACTGTACAGGTCACGGCCGCTCTGCGTTGGCGATTGCTGCTGGCTCATATCCTGCGGCCCATGCCCGTTGATCCGCTCAGCTCGCGCCCACCACTCAGACGAGCGCCCCGCACGTTCATCGCCGCGCTGCTGGTGGTCGGGGTAGTGGTGCCATCCATCATCATCCGTGAGCTGATCGAGGGTGTGATGGGCACTGGCCCGTTCGCGGATCTCGGCTGGATCGCCGTTCCGATGGCGGCCACGGCCTGGCTTGCGCCTCATGCCTCCTACCGTCGCCGCGACGCATTGTGGTGGCTCGTCGGCGGGCCCGGCCTCTACATCTTCATCGTGATCGCTTGGCGGGTAGCCTTCCTGCCCTACCGTGATTGGCCGCCTCGACCCGATGAGGCATCTCGGGTCCGCTGGCTGCGCGACCATCAGCAGGCCGGGTTGTGGTACCGGCCCGGGGCAGCAAGATAGGTGGTGGCGGCCGAGTGGTTGAAGGCGGATTTCCTCGTCGGGCAGTCGTAGACCGTCCAGCCTTCCCGGACGGGGACAAGGTGGAGCGCCCTATTGGACGAGTCTCAATGGTCGTTCTCCCACTGGTCCAGATCGTGCGACGCGAACCGTGCCAGCAACCGCGTCAACTCCCGCAGTTCCGCGTCACTCAGCGGCCCGCCCGGATCCACGCTCTCCATGCGGCCAGGATCCCGGACCGGCCGCAGCCAATCATCAACCGATACGATGCCCTTGAATGTCCCTAGGTCACCCGTCCAGCACCAGGTGAGACGGAAACGTCAAGCATCAGGTGGGACTCGGCAGTGGGCTCTGTCAGTGTGATCCGACAACAGATCCGCGACACTCGTCCGCCAACTGATGCGCGACAGATCCAGCACCCTAGTAGGACCTCAGTTGGCGGGCAGTTTGCCAGGGGTGGTGCGCGCCGCGTCACCGGGTTGCGTCGGCGGGGCGGACGGAACCGGCCCGCGGCGCATACGCTTCCGGTCTCGTAGGTCGCCCGATCCGGCGCGCGACCCTCGGAGGGGTGGCGAATGACTCTCATCGACCTGGGCGAACTGCGCGACGTCGAGCACCCGGAGTCGTCGGCCCGCCCGCGCCGGGTGGCCCTGCGGATGCCGGTGTTCCTCGCGGTACTGCTGGCCGCCCTGGCAACGCTGGCCGCGTCGACCCCGCCGCCGGTCCGGGACGTCGTCGTCGTGCCGTCCCGCCTCGGGGCGGACCGGATCGTCGCCGGCGGTCTGCTGATGGTCGTGGATCCGGCGGACCGGCGCGGGGGCCCGCGCTCGATGACGGCGTACCGGCTGTCCGGCGGCGATCCGGTGTGGCGGGTGCCGCTGCCGGCGTCCGGCACGTTCTGGGGCGGCCACGCCCAGGCTGGTCTGCTGCTGGTCACCGGATTCGACCCGGAGTCCTCCGAGAGCGAGACCGTGGCGCTGGACCCCCGCACCGGGACGTCCCGCTGGCGGCAGCCGGGCAGAGCCGTCCCCGTGGCCGGCGGGGGCCTGCTCCTGGAGGCCCTCGGCGAGGACGGAAGCGGGACGGTGCGGGCCGTGGACCCGTGCTGCGGAACGCTGCGGTGGCGCGCCCGGGTCTCGGCGGGAGGTCCCACGTACGGTGCCACCGGCACGCTGGTCGACCGGGTGGTGCTCGGCGATCCGCGGGGGCGGGTCGAGGTGCGCGACGCCGGCACCGGCGCCGTCCTGGCGACCGCCGACCTCGGCTCCGCGGAGGGCAGTCCGAGCCGGCAGTGGTCGGTCGTTGACGACGTGCTGGTCAGCGTCGATGGCGCGCGGGTGACCGGGTACGGGCTGGATCGGCTGGACCGGCGCTGGACGGCGACCGTGCCGGCCGCCATGTATGCGATGGGCTGCGGCGTCTTCGTCTGTGTTCACGTCCAGCCCGGCAGCCTGTCGGCGCTGGACGCCACGACCGGACGTCTGCTGTGGACCCGTACGGACCTGAACCCGCTGTTGGCGGAGCCGGGCGGGCTGATCGTCACCGGGGTGACGAGCGCCACCACCCTCATGGACCTGGCGTTGCTCGACCCGGCCACCGGCGAAACACGGGCGGAGCTGGGCCGCTGGGAACTGGCACCCCGGTGGAGCGGCGACGAGCCACTGCTCGCCGTCCGCCCGCACCCGGCCAGAGGAGCGGTGGTCGCCGAGGTGGATTTGGTGGCGGCCACCGTCCGGATGCTCGACGTGCTGCCCGAGGCGGCCGGCGGCTGCCAGGCGGTCGACGGTGGCCTGGTGTGCCTGCGGCACGACGGGTCGCTCGGCCTGTGGCGGCCGCGGCGCTGACCGCATCGGTTCGCCTGGACCGGCGGCGGCATCCGGATCGAGCCGCGATCAGCGCGGCGACACCTCCGCGCGCTGATCGCGGCAGATCCGGACGCGCAGGCGGCGATGTTCGGCGAAGCCTTGTGCCTGGAGCGCGCGCGGCTGCTCGGCGAGAATCCGAACGCCGATCCCTGGAACTGACCCGGTTGACGAGTATCCCTCGCCCGACGCTGCTCCACCGCTGTGACCGCCTGATCTGGTCCGCCTGCGCGCGCACCGTCATCGGCAGGGTCGCGCGGTGGCGGCTGTTGGGCGCGCGGTCGGCGGCATGAGCGGATGCACTGGGACACCGCTCGGCGGCGGCCCTTCACCGCGGTAGGCGGCTGGCTTCGAAGAGGGTCCGAGTCGAGTGGGCCACGAAGGCGCCGTGCTTGCGGATGCGGGCGTCGAGCCGCTTGAGCGCATCCCGGTAGCGTTCGACGGTGAAGTCCGGTACCCACCAGACGCATTTGCGCAGGATGTAGACCACCGCGCCGATGTCGAAGAACTCCATGCGGCAGCGTGCGGTCTTCACGTTCACGATCTGCAGCCCGGCCGCCGCCGCTGCGGCAACCTCCCGCCTGGGATCCCGATCCAGGTCCACCCGGGGCAGCGGGCCGCGGAACCACTCGATTAGCTCGTACGCGGACGCCGGCCCGACGTGCTGAGCAAGGTACGTGCCGTCGTCGGCTAACACACGGGCGATCTCACGCCAGTGAGGGTTCACGGGATGGCGGCTGGTCACCAGTTCGAAGCAGGCGTCGGGGAAAGGGAAAGGTTGCCCCTGCTCGACGGGCACAACGATGACACCGCGGGGGGTCAACAGGCCACGGGCCCGGTCCACGTTCGGCGGCCAGCCCTCGGTGACGACCATTCTCGGCGGTAGGTGCCGCACCTCCGCGATGATCTCGCCGCCGCCGGTGTCGATGTCCAGGGCCGAGGCGACGTGGGTCAGCCGCGCCGCGATCAGCCGCGAGTATCCCCACGGCGGCCGCTCTTCCGTTGCCCGCCCGTCGAGCCAGGCGAAGTCCCAGCCGGACACGTCCGCCGCGGCGGCTTCATCGATGAGGTCGCTGAACGTACGCACGCCAGCATCCTTTCGGTGCCGTCAACCGACTTCGCACAGGGCGGGTGGCGTCCGCTCATCGGCACATTCGGACGCCACGACGGCACTTGCCCGGACGGCGGCAGAAGCGGACGTTCAGCGAAAGAGGAAGCCTTGTGCGACCAGATGAAGGCGTCGATGAACCCGTCGACCGGCTCCTCGTCGTCGTTGCCCTGCCGGCGGCTGCGGTCGCGGCATTGCGCGAGCACCTGGCCGAGCATGTCGAGGACGGTTTCGACGCGCTCATCTGCACCGGGGCGAAGGGTGCGCCGCTGCGTTCCGGCAGCCTCGGGCGGGCCGTCAAGTGGACCAAGACGGTCGCCCCGGTCGGGTTGGCTGGCTTCCACTTTCACGACCTGCACCACACCGGCAACACGCTCGCCGCCGCGTCCGGGGCCAGCACGCGGGAGCCCTGCACCGCATGGGACACGCCACCATGCGCGCCGCCCTGATCTACCAGCACGCCACCAGCGAGCGTGACCGCGAGATCGCCCGCGCGATGGACCGCCGCATTGCCGGTGAGAGCCGACGCCGGCCGTGAATGGCACGCGGATGGCACGCGGATGGCACGCAAGATCCAACATGGGGGAGAGGTGAAAGGCCCAGGTGCCGCGATCATGCGGTCTACCTGGGCCTTAGTGGGTGGAGCGGGCGACGGGAATCGAACCCGCACCGTCAGTTTGGAAGACTGAAGCTCTGCCATTGAGCTACGCCCGCATGCGCCCCTCGGCAGGGGGACGCGCCGACAGCGTACCCAATGCGGCCGGTGCCCGCGCAGCCGCGGCCGGCGCGTCACCGCCACAAGATCCGCATAACATCAGGGAAAGAGGGGCCTGAAGGGGCGGTCGAGACAGCACTTTCCCTGATGTTGCCGCCTCGCGCCCGGCGACGCAGGCCGTAGCGGTGTGGCCTCCGTCCCACGCGGTGCGGCCCTTCCGCGCCGGGCCGGCGGGCCCGGCGGTCACGGTCCTTCGCGCCCGACGGCGAAGCCTTCTGCGGCGCCTTCGGAACGTGGACACGCGGCAGCGGACGCCCCGGGAGACCCCGGGCGGGCGCGGACGGCATAGACTGCTTCCCGCCACGGGGTGTGGCGCAGCTTGGTAGCGCACTCGCTTTGGGAGCGAGGGGCCGTGGGTTCAAATCCCGCCACCCCGACTGTCGTCCGCGACCGGGTCGTCCCGGGCGCCGCCGTTCTCCGTGCGGTTCCCGGGCGCTGCCGGCCGGCCGCGTCGGCTCGCCTACACTCGATGGGCTGTAGAGAGCGCCCAGACCAACCGAGATCCGTCAAGGAGTACGCCTGTGAAGAGCACCGTCGAGACTCTGAGCCCGACGCGCGTGCGGCTCGCCATCGAGGTGCCGTTCGTCGAGCTCGAGCCGAGCCTCAAGAAGGCGTACCGGGAGATCGGCCAGCAGGTCCAGGTTCCCGGCTTCCGCCGGGGTAAGGTTCCGACCGCCGTGATCGACCAGCGGGTCGGCCGGGGCACCGTCCTCAACGAGGCGGTGCAGGAGGCCATCCCGCAGAACATCCTCGCCGCGGTCCGCGAGCACGACCTGAAGACGCTGGGCCGCCCCGAGGTCGAGATCACCGAGTTCGCCGACGGTGACTCGCTGAACTTCACCGCCGAGGTCGACGTCCGCCCCGAGATCACCCTGCCCGACCTGGCCACCATCGAGGTGACCGTCGACGAGCTGCAGATCGACGACAGCGAGATCGACGCCCAGGTGAGCAGCCTGCGCGAGCGGTTCGCCACCCTCAAGACCGTCGAGCGGGCCGCCGCCGAGGGCGACTACGTGCAGATCGACCTGAACGCGACGGTCGACGGCGAGGACGTGCCGGGCGGCTCGGCGAGCAACATCTCGCACGAGGTCGGCAGCAAGCAGCTCCTGCCGGGCCTGGACGAGGCGCTCGTCGGCCTCGCCGCCGGTGACAGCACCACCTTCACCACGCAGCTCGTCGGCGGCGACTACGCCGGCCGGGACGCCGAGGTGGCGGTGACCGTCCGCACGGTCAAGGAGAAGGAGCTCCCGGAGCTGGACGACGACTTCGCCCAGATGGCGAGCGAGTTCGACACGATCGAGGAGCTCCGCAACGACCTGCGTGAGCGGGTGACCCGGGGCAAGCGGGTCGAGCAGATCTACGCCGCGCGGGACAAGGCCCTCGAGCAGCTGGTCGAGGCTGCCGAGGTGCCGGCGCCGGAGGGCGTCGTCCGCGAGGAGGTCGAGAGCCGTAAGGCGGCGATGGCCGACCAGCTGGAGCGCATCGGCGCCTCGCTGGAGGAGTACCTCGCG
Organism: Micromonospora sp. NPDC047707; assembly: GCF_040704235.1. Lineage (NCBI taxonomy): Bacteria > Bacillati > Actinomycetota > Actinomycetes > Micromonosporales > Micromonosporaceae > Micromonospora > Micromonospora sp. NPDC047707. Next base: position 5,089 of record NZ_JBEYSU010000060.1, on the reverse strand, counting down.
GCCGAGGAGAAGACCGAGGAGCAGATCGACGAGGAGCTGACCGAGGCCGCCACGCAGGGGGTCAAGATCCAGCTCCTGCTGGACACGATCGCCGACGCGGAGGACACCCAGGTCTCCGACGACGAGTTCGGGCACGAGATCGTCCACCGCGCGCAGCGGGCCGGGATGCCCCCGCAGCAGTACTACGACCAGCTCGTCCGCTCGGGCGCCGCGGGCGCCGTCTACGGCGACGTCCGCCGCGGCAAGGCGCTTGCTTCGATCATGGAGCGGATCACGATCAAGGACACCACCGGCAACGAGGTGAGCCTGGACGCGCTGCGTGCCGCCAGCGAGGCCGAGCACGACCACGAGCACTGATCGTCGCGGTGCGGCCGCCGTCCATCCCTCGCGGTTGGGCGGCGGCCGAAACCCGTTTCCGGGGTACGCCCCGACGGGGCTGCGCTGAGAGCGAACAGTGCCCGGACCGGCGCTCTGGCGTCAGGCTGAGCGGTTAGTGTCGGGTAGGACGGTACGGAGAGCGAAGGGCTGCCATGACCGACATGCACATCCCAGCGACGCCGCTCCGGGCGATCGAAGCCCGCGGTGGCGACAACATTGGCAACCTCGACGACTCGGTCTACAACCGGTTGCTCAAGGAGCGGATCGTCTTCCTGGGCAGCGAGGTGACCGACCAGGTCGCCAACCGCATCTGCGCGCAGCTTCTGCTGCTCGCCGCGGAGGACCCGGACCGCGACATCAACCTGTGGATCAACTCGCCCGGTGGCTCGGTCTACTCGGGCATGGCGATCTACGACACGATGCAGTTCATCGACAACGACGTGTCGACCGTGGCGATGGGCATGGCGGCCTCGATGGGCCAGCTGCTGCTCTGCGCGGGCACCAAGGGCAAGCGGTACGCCCTGCCGCACGCGCGGATCATGATGCACCAGCCGTCCGGCGGCATGGGAGGCACCGCGGCGGACATCGCCATCCAGGCGGAGCAGATGCTCTACACGAAGCGGATGTTCCAGGAGCGGGTCGCCTTCCACACCGGCCAGAACGCCGCTCAGATCGAGGCCGACTCGGACCGGGACCGTTGGTTCACCGCCCAGGAGGCCGTGGACTACGGCTTCATCGACAAGGTGATCACCGGAGCCGCCCAGGTTCCGGAAGGCGCCGGGACCCTGAGCTGAGCGAGGAGCTGACGATGACCGACCTGAGCCTGCCGCCGCGGTTCGCGGCCGTGCACAACCGCTACGTCCTGCCGTCGTTCGTCGAGCGCACGTCGTACGGGGTCAAGGAGTCCAACCCGTACAACAAGCTCTTCGAGGACCGGATCATCTTCCTCGGTGTCCAGGTGGACGACGCGTCGGCCAACGACGTGATGGCCCAGCTGCTGACGCTGGAGGGCACGGATCCGGACCGCGACATCATCATGTACATCAACTCGCCCGGTGGCTCGTTCACGGCCATGACGGCGATCTACGACACCATGCAGTACGTCCGTCCGGACATCCAGACGGTCTGCCTGGGCCAGGCGGCCAGCGCAGCGGCGGTGCTGCTCGCCGCCGGTACGCCGGGCAAGCGGATGGCCCTTCCGAACTCGCGGATCATCATCCACCAGCCGGCCACCGAGGGTGGCTACGGGCAGGGCTCGGACATCGAGATCCAGGCCCGGGAGATCCTGCGGATGCGGACCCAGCTGGAGGAGATGCTTTCGCGGCACTGCAACCAGCCGGTTGAGAAGGTCCGCAAGGACATCGACCGCGACAAGATCATGACGGCCGAGGAGTCCAAGGAGTACGGGCTGGTGGACACGATCCTCACCAGCCGCAAGAAGGGTCTGCTGGCCGCCAACGCCGCCAGCTGAGCAGCACGGTTGGAGGTCGGTCGGGGGTCCGCTCCCGACCGACCTCTGACACACCCGTTTTGGGGGTCGGAGAAATTCGCGCCAGCGGGTAACGTCGGGTCTGTACCGCCTCGCCGGCCCCTCGCCGGCGCGGCAACGAAGACGGGCGGCGCGCAGCGTCCGCAGGTCATGGCCGGGTCCCCGGCCGATGAGTGCAGGGAGAACGTAGGTGGCACGGATCGGTGACGGCGGCGACCTACTGAAGTGCTCCTTCTGCGGCAAGTCGCAGAAGCAGGTCAAGAAGCTCATCGCGGGCCCCGGGGTCTACATCTGCGACGAGTGCATCGATCTCTGCAACGAGATCATCGAGGAGGAGCTGGCCGAGTCCGGCGAGGTGAAGTGGGAAGAGCTTCCCAAGCCGATGGAGATCTGCCAGTTCCTCGACAACTACGTCGTCGGGCAGGACCAGGCCAAGAAGGCGCTCGCCGTAGCGGTCTACAACCACTACAAGCGGATCCAGGCCGACGCCACCGGCGCGCCCGGCACCGACAGCGTCGAGGTGGCCAAGTCCAACATCCTGCTCCTCGGCCCGACGGGGTGCGGCAAGACACACCTCGCCCAGACCCTGGCCCGGATGCTGAACGTCCCGTTCGCCATCGCGGACGCCACCGCCCTGACCGAGGCCGGCTACGTCGGCGAGGACGTGGAGAACATCCTCCTCAAGCTGATCCAGGCCGCCGACTACGACATCAAGCGCGCCGAGACCGGAATCATCTACATCGACGAGGTCGACAAGATCGCGCGGAAGTCGGAGAATCCGTCGATCACGCGGGACGTCTCCGGCGAGGGTGTCCAGCAGGCGCTGCTGAAGATGCTGGAGGGCACGGTCGCGAACGTGCCGCCCCAGGGCGGCCGGAAGCACCCGCACCAGGAGTTCATCCAGATCGACACCACCAACGTGCTGTTCATCTGCGGTGGTGCCTTCGCCGGCCTCGACCAGATCATCGAGGCGCGCACCGGCCACGGCGGCACCGGCTTCGGGGCCCGGCTCCGGTCCGTCTCCGAGCGCTCGACGGACGACATCTTCAGCCAGGTGATGCCGGAGGACATGCTGAAGTTCGGCCTGATCCCCGAGTTCATCGGCCGTCTCCCGGTGATCACCAGTGTGCGCAGCCTCGACCGCACCGCCCTGGTCCGGATCCTCACCGAGCCCCGGAACGCCCTCGTCCGGCAGTACCAGCGCCTCTTCGAGCTGGACGGCGTCGAGCTGGAGTTCGAGCCGTCGGCGCTGGAGGCGATCGCCGACCAGGCGATGCTCCGTGGCACCGGCGCCCGCGGCCTCCGCGCGATCATGGAAGAGGTCCTGCTCTCCGTGATGTACGAGGTTCCGAGCAACCCGGACGCCGCCCGCGTGCTGATCACCCGCGAGGTCGTCCTGGAGAACGTGAACCCCACGATCGTCCCGCGCGAGTTCACCGGCCGGCGGGCCCGCCGGGACCGCGAGGAGAAGTCCGCCTGACCGGCTCGACGGGCGCCGCCGTGAAGCCTCACCGCGGCGCCGGTCCTGTCGTCGGAGCTTCCCCGCCCGTACGCTGATGCCATGCGCGTCGCCGTCTGCCAGCTGAACGCCCGGGACGACCGCAAGGCGAACCTGGCAGCCGCGGAGTCCCTGCTGGAGTGCGCCGCCGCCGGCGGCGCCGATCTCGCGGTCCTGCCCGAGTACGTCGACTACCTCGGGCCGGCCGCCGGTCTTCCTGACCCGGAGCCGGTTGACGGTGAGGTGGGGCAGTTCTTTGCCGCCGTCGCCCGACGGCTCGGCATGTGGGTGATCGCCGGCTCGGTCCACGAGCGGGGCCCGGACCTGCAGCGCACCTACAACACGTCGCTGGTGTTCGACCGGTCCGGCACGCTCGCCGCCACCTACCGCAAGATCCACCTGTACGACGTGGAGATCCCCGGCCGGGTCTCGTACCTCGAATCGGCCACGGTCGCTCCCGGGGTGCGGCCGGTGGTCGTCGACGTCGAGGGGCTACGGGTCGGCCTGTCGATCTGCTACGACCTGCGCTTCCCCGAGCTCTACCGGTGGCTCGTCACGGACGGGGGCGCCCACCTGCTCGTCGTGCCCGCGGCGTTCATGCTGCACACCGGGCGGGACCACTGGGAGGTGCTGCTGCGGGCGCGGGCCATCGAGAACCAGTGCTTCGTGGCGGCCGCCGGCCAGACGGGGGATCACGAGCCGGCCCGGACCTGCTTCGGGCGCAGCATGGTGGTCGACCCGTGGGGTCTCGTCCTCACCCAGGTCCCCGACGGCCAGGGGGTCGCGATCGCGGACCTCGACCTGGACCGGCTGCGCACCGTCCGCGCCGAACTGCCCAGCCTCGCCAACCGCCGGCTCTAGCCCTGGAGCAGCACCCCGACCGTGGCGAGCCCGGCGATGGCGGCCGCGGTGACGAGAAGCGCGGTGGTCATGCGGGACGGCCCGCGTCGGGCGAGCCTGCCGACCGACACCACCAGCACAACGAGCACGAACGCGCCGATGACCACCTGCCAGAACGGCAGCAGCAGTCCGAGCAGCGCGTCCTCGGCGAGCACCGCCGTCGCGGTCAGGTCAGCCATGTCACCCACTGTCGCATGTCGTTCCGGTTCTGCGTCGTGCCGTGACGGCGGGATCGCTGGGCGGAGCGGCATCAGTCACCGGGGAATCGGGATAGGCCGTCAGCCATCAGGGCTGGAGTCGAACGGCGACCGCGTCGCCGACCAGGCAGCGACGGATCTTGATTTGCCTTCGGCGGCCCGTCCGCGTAACTTTCTCTCTGCACGCGGGAGGCCGGGCAAACCGGCCGAGAACGGGCGCCAGGCTCGTGGCGGAGACGCCGAGCGAGACTGAGAGCCGGGCGGTGCGAGGAACTCTGGAAAGACGGAGTTGCGATCGCGAAGCCGACCGGGTAGAGTTCTGAAGCCGGCAGGGAGCCGGGCGGATGATCGCCAAGCGATTGTCGGCCGGTCTGCCGCTTCCCACGACAGTAACGACCGCCGGGCACGGCGTGCGTCATCGTGGGTCCCGACCCACCAAGTCGATCACCTGGGCGACCAGGTTGACGATGAGGGACGGGGCGGGTAGGTTCGAGAGGTTGCCCCGGACGGGGTCCCACAATGTGGGAGCTCGGATGGTGTGTGGTTGTTCTTTGAGAACTCAACAGGGTGCTTGATAAGCCAGTGCCAAATTGATTTATACCCTGGACTGGTCGAGGCTGTGGTTTC
>NZ_JBEYSU010000059.1:0-13079 GCF_040704235.1 Micromonospora sp. NPDC047707 | reverse complement strand
CGATAGAAGCGTCAGAACTCCTATCCTTCCAGCTCAAAGGGCATCTTCTATCTTTGGGCTCTCACCAACCCAATCCTCATCGGTGGATCGAGGCTCAGCGTCGCCGACCAGACGGCAAACGACATGATCCTCGGCACCTCGGCCTACAAGAACGGCTACCGCGCCACCGTGTTTCAGCCGGTCATCGAGGCCGGGTGGGGCATCCTGCGCGGGTTCGGCCCGAAGGCGTCGGCGGTGCGGTCGTTCTACGTCGACACCACGGCCGCCGGGCGGATCGTGGCCCGCGCGGTTGCGCTGCGGACCACGGCGGGGACGCTGCCCAAGCCGGACGAGCAGACCCGCGATGTCGGGCCGGTGGCGGACGTGCTCGGCGACCTGGCCCGCGTCTGGCCGGGCGACGACAAGGCGGCGTGGAACGAGACGCTGTGCGCGCTGCTGGCCGAGCTACGGCCCGACGTGTACGGCGGGTGGGAAGCCGCGCAGCTCACCACCGCCCTCAAGCCCCACCCGGCCGTGAAGGTCGGCGACGTGGGCCGGCGCATCGACGGCAAGGCCACCACCCGGCGCGGCATCAAACACGCCGACCTCCTCGCGGCGATTGCGGAGCGTGATCGCAAGCGGTCCGCCGGCTAACCCGCCCGAAGGGTGCTAGCGCTAGCGGCCCGACCTGCTAGCGCTAGCACCCCCGCTAGCACCCCATTCAAATCATGAGCTGCGCGCTAGTAGCTAGCAGCTCACAGCCCCGCATGCCCGAAAACCGGCCTGGGAGGCACGTGTGGACCCCCTGCTCGCCCTCGCTATCACCCTCGCCGCGATCCTCACCCCGGTCACGCTCGGTTACGCCGGGCTGTGCTGGGTCAAGCCCTTCACCACCTGCCGGCGGTGCGCCGGAACCGGCCGCACCACCACCCGCGTCCTGCGCCGCCCGCGTGCCTGCCGCCGCTGCGATCGCGGTCTGCGGCTGCGCGCCGGCCGGTGGATCTACAACCAGTTCGCCCGGCTCCACCGCGAGAGCACCCGCTGACCCGACCCCCGGAGGAACCCGCCATGACCACCACCACGACCGCCGACCGGGCGGCCCGGTTCACCAACGGTCAGCGCGCCGTGCTGATCGTCTGCGCCCCGACCCGGATCACGCCCGGCGCACTGGCGCACCGCCCCTCCCGCACGGTCATCGGCACCGATGCCGAGGGCAACCCGACCCACACCGGGCGGCCGTCGTTCACCGCCGACCGGAGTTGGGCCACCACCCCGGCCTGCCAGCCCGACCCCGACCCGGCCGACCCGCACGCCGGGCGCGGCTGGTGTGAGGTCACCGCCGGATGGGCCGACCACTGCGGCGCGCTGGCCTGCCCGACGTGCTTCACCTGACCGGGCCATGACCGCCCCGGCCTGCCGGCACTGGATCGGCACGGCCGGCCGCTCCTGCGGCGCGGTCGAGGGTGTGCGCCCGTTCCTGCAAGGGCCGCGCTGCCCGGCGCACACCCCGGCCGTGATCGCCGGCCAGCCCGAACCCCGATCCGCGCCGATGCCGCGCCGGCAACCCGCCCCCGCCCGCTCACCAACAGGGAGGCATCTCATGCCCAACCCCGATCTGCTCGCCGCCGCCCTGGCCCACGCCGGGCGCGGCTGGCACGTCTTCCCGCTTCGTCCGGACGACAAGCGGCCCGCGTTCCCCGACCACACCGCCGACGACTGCACCGGCCGTGACCCCCGCTGTCACGCCGGGCACGTCGGGTGGGAGGCCCGCGCTACCACCGATCCCGACCGCATCCGCCGCGCGTGGTCCCGCCGCCCCTACGGGGTCGGGGTCGCGTGCGGGCCGTCCGGGCTCGTCGTCATCGACCTCGACGTGCCGAAGAACACCGACGACACCCCGCCGAGCGAATGGGCGGGCGCGCGAGACGGCGCGGACGTGCTCGCCGCCCTGGGCGACCGGCACGGCGGCGCGATCGAACCGACCTACACCGTCACCACCGGGCGCGGCGGAAGCCACCTCTACTACCTGCACCCCGAGAGCGGGCCGGAGCTGCGCAACACCACCGGGGACCGGGGCGGACTCGGATGGAAGGTGGACACCCGCGCCCACGGCGGCTACGTCGTGGCCGCCGGCTCCACCGTCACCGGCCGCCCCTACACAGTGGCCCTCGATTGTGAGCCCGCGCCGCTGCCCGCGTGGCTCGCGTCGCTGCTCACCCCGCCGCCGCGACCGGTCTACCGGCCGACCGCTGTTGCGCTGCCGGCCGACCGGCGCGGCCGGTACGTCGCTGCCGCGATCCGCCGGCAGGTCGCCCACCTGACCGCCGCTGGCGGGGGGCAACGCAACCACGCCCTCTTCACGTCGGCGGTGGCCCTCGGGCAGCTCGCCGCCGGGGGCGCGCTCACCGAAGCGGACGTGACCGCCGTCCTGGAGCCGGCCGCGCTGTCGCTGGGCCTGCCGTCCGGCGAGGTGGCCCGCACGATCGCGTCCGGGCTGCGCATCGGGGCACGCCAGCCCCGCCACCTCGCCAGCATCAGGGAGGCAGCATGACTGAGCGGTTGCAGATCGGCACCGGCCCGGAGTCGATCCGGGTGCTCAAGGCCGCGCTGGTGGGCGGGGTGCTGCCGGACACGTACGTGTCGGCCGGGTCGCTGGTGCACATGGAAGCCGTCTCGGGTGGGCTGGCCGCCGCCGCTGATGAGGACTCGCCGTTGCCGGTGTCGGCCAGCGTGGTCACCCCGGCGGGGCTGGCCGGTCTGCTCGCCGAGCACGCCTACGTCTACCGGCTGCGCTCGCGCAAGAGCGACAGCGGCGACCCCGAGACGTTCGAGGAAGAGGTGACCCCACCTCGGGAGATCCTGTCGTCCGTGCTCGCGGGAAAGACGTGGCCGGGTGTGCCGCCGCTGCGCGGGATCATCGGTGCCCCGGTGCTGCGGCGTGACGGCACGCTGTTGCAGAAGCCCGGCTACGACCCGGCCACCGGCCTCTACCTCGCCTCCAAGGTCGCGCTGCCGCCCGTCCCGGATGTGCCCACCCGCGAGCAGGTGAACGAGGCGCGGCGGTTCCTGCTCGGCCGGTTCCTGCGCGATTTCCCGTGGGCCAGCGCGGCGGACCGCGCGAACTATGTGGCGCTGCTGGTGACGCCGATCCTGCGGCACTTCACCCGCTGCCTGACTCCGTTCGCGCTGATCGACGCCACCATGCCCTCCTCCGGTAAGACGATCCTCACCGCCGGGCCGGGAATGCTCTACGGGCAGCGCGTCATGCCCTGGGCCTACTCCGACGAAGAGCTGCGCAAGTCCATCACGGCCGTTCTCGCGGAACAGGTGGGCGTGGTGATCTGGGACAACCTCGCCGAAGGCACCGTCATTGACTCGGCGGTGCTCGCGCAGCTCATCACCAACGGCGTGTGGTCCGACCGGCAGTTGGGCGCATCCCGCAACCTCGCGGTGGTCAATGACCGGCTGTGGATGGCCACCGGCAACAACCTGCAAGTGGGCGGAGACATGGCCTCCCGGACGGTGCGGGTGCATCTCGACCCGAACATGCCCCGCCCGGAGCTGCGCGACCAAACGGCGTTTGGCATCCCGCACCTTGACCAGTGGATCACCGTCCCGGCGAACCAACTGACTGTTCTCTGGCACCTTCTAGTGCTGGTCCTAGATTGGACCCGCCAAGGGGCACCCCGCGCGGCCGGGTTGTCGATGCGGCAGTTCACGCCGTGGGCGCAAGCCCTCGGCGGGTTCCTCCACCATCACGGCATCGACGGGTTCCTCACCAACGCCGCCGAGGTGCGGGAAATCGACGAAGACGAAACGCGCTGGCGCGCGTTCCTCACTTGCTGGCACGACCGCCACGGCGGCCGTGCGCTCACGGCGGCTGAGCTACGCCGCGACGCGGAGCCGATGCACTTCGGCAGCGACATTAACGACCCGTGGGACGGGCAGTTCATCACTACCCACGCCGGCCGGCTGCCCAACCCGCTGCAACTCGGCCGGATGCTCACCGGACAAGCCGGACGCTGGCGCGGCCAGTACGTCATCCGCGCCGGCCGCAGCGAGCGAGGCGACCGGGGCGTGTTCTGGGTCGAGCACCACGACGGGTGAGGAAAACCGGCTGAACCATCTCCGCATCTCCGCAACGCCGCACAAACCCCGGCCTACCAGCGGAAACACGCTGCGGAGATCCAACCGATAGACCAGACCCGATCTCCGCATCTCCGCACGATCTTGCGGAGATCACCGGAGCTTGCGGAGATGGCCTCCACCACCGGCCGTCAATCTCCGCAACTGTTTTCGCAGCTCACGGCCCTGTTTGCGGAGATGCGGAGATGCGGAGATGGTTCAGCCCCTCCCACAACACACGCCCAACCGCCACCGGCCCGCGTAGACCGGCCCGCTGAGAGCCCCTGAGAAGACTCGGCGCATCCCTTCACACCAACCCACCCGAGATCTTGGCTCTACGGCGCACTCAGCGGCCCGCCCTACGCCCCTCTGCCAACCCGGCTGCCCAACCCACCAACTGACCCGCCCGACGACCGAAAGGCCGCCAGCATGCGAATCAGGCTGCACGGCACCCCCGCCGAAACCGCCGCCCACCCTCGCCGCGCTCACCCGCGTTCTCGACATCCACCACATCAGCCGGCCCTACCCCGACCGGCCTCCATCCATCCGCTACCGCATCTACCTCAGCGCCGTGCCCCGCGACCGTGAGGAGACCTGCCCGTGAAGCCGCACGATCTGAAGCTTCGTCGCGACAAGCCGGCCGGCCCCGGCCCGCTTTACCGGCCGGCGGAAGTCGCCAAGATTCTCCGCTGTTCCGAGTGGTGGGTAAAGGAGCAAGCGCGAAACGACCGCATCCCGTTCGCCTGGATCGGCGGTAGCTACCGATTTACTGACGAACACATTGCGGAAATCGTGCGGCTGTTCGAGCGGCGGCCCGCCACCGCTGCGTCGCCACAACGCGAGACCCCCGCGCCGCGTCGCAGTCGGTCCGAAAGCCCCGCGCCGGCAGTTCAGCTCAAGGCGCGTCGGCCCCGGCGGTCGCGCAATGTGGGCGAGCGTCCGTCCATCGCAGCCTAATTCAAGCTCGGTGCCGCCGGCGCGAGGCCGGGCGGCACTGCTGTATCCGAAGGGGGATTGATTTGGGGTACGCCGAGAAGCGTGGGGATTACTGGCGCGGCCGGTACAAGATAGATCGCGGAAAGTACGGCACCGTCAGCGACGACAACGGCGAAACCATCCGCTTCCGAACTAAACGCGAGGCCGAACGCGCGGCCAATGATGAGGAAACGAAGGTGCGCAACGGCCGGCGGCGCAACCCTGCCGAGAGCCGGATCACTTTCGGCCAGTACGTCAGCCGGTGGTACGCGGCTCAAGACCTGGCCGCGTCTACCTTGCAAAACTACAAGCGCCACATCGAGGAGCACCTGCTACCCGCATTCGAACACGCCGCCATCGCCGACATAACAGCTACCGACGTGGCCGCGTGGGAGAAGGAAGAAAGGACGCTCGGCTACGCCGAGTCGAGTATTAAGACCTGGCGCGCGACCCTCCACCTCATCCTTGCCGACGCCGTAGAAGAGGAACTACGCGACTCCAACCCGGCCACCCGTCGCCGTGGCCGAGGTAAACGCGCCGGCCGCACTCGCAATCGAGGCCCAGAGAAGGCGGTCACCAACCCGCTCGGAATTCTGCTGCTTGCCGAGCGGGCCGCGCTCCTATCCGGCCGTGACGACGAATTCGTGGCCGTTGTCCTCAAGGGCTACACCGGAATGCGGTGGGGTGAGCTTGTAGGCCTGGAGACGCAATACATGCGCCCGACCGGGTTGCGGGTGGAATGGCAACTCTACGAACTCGACACGGGAGAGCTTCACCGTTGCCCGCCCAAGGACGATTCCCACCGCACCCTCGACTTGCCTGAGTGGCTATTCAGCTTGATGTCGGACCATATTGCCCGCACGCGGCCGAAGCCGTGTACCTGTCACGGCCTCAAATACGTCTTCGGTGGCTACCGGGCCGCCAATGGGGCAGCGGCCCGACCGGGGCCAAAGCTTGCCGACGTTGCCCGCCGGGCCGGCGTTTCGGTCGGCACCGTCTCTGCCGTTCTGAACCGCCCGGAGGCGGTGCGGGAGACAACGCGGACCAAGGTTCACGGTGCGGTCGAAGACCTGGGCTACGTTCGGGGCAATGGTGTGTCGGGGGAGCTGGCCGCCCATTGGCGACGCAATAGCTTCGCTACGTGGCTGTTCCACCCGGCGGCTACGGGGTGGTATCCGAAGAAGGCACCGCAAGAGCCGCGCCCGGTGCCGGTTCTCGCCGATCCGTGGCCCGGTGTGCCGGTTCGCGGCCGGAACGCCGCCGCCCGCGCTGACTCGTGCTGGCTGCCCATCGCGCCCCGGCTGACGCCCCATGGCCTCCGGCACACCCACAAGACGGTCATGGTCGAGCTGGGCACCCCGCCGAAGCTGATGGACGAGCGGATGGGGCACGAGGACGGTTCGGTGCAGGCTCGCTACTCGCACGTGACGCCGGACATGCGGCAGCGACTCATGGCCGGTCTGACCGGCGTGTGGGAAATGGCGCTAGCGGCCCGCCGGGAGATGGCTCCCGGCTCGCCCGTGGCAGCGCTTGACCGGCTGTTGAAGGGTGGGACGTAGGGCGGCCGGTAGACGCCATTTCCAAGATCTTCTCCCAGATTTCTCCCAAAGGCACCCTTGGGAGACACCTCAGGGCCGGTCTCCCGTGAGGGAAACCGGCCCTGAGCTGGCCTTACTCTGGTCGGGGTGGCCGGATTTGAACCGACGACCTCTTCGTCCCGAAAGAATGAAAAGTCGTTGATGAGCTGGGCGAGCAGCCGGGGTGAGCTGCCGGAACAGTCCATCATCGTCTGTGGGCGTCCAGCGTCGGCCGCGCCGGTCGTCACCCAGTTGGTCACCCAGGGCGGGCCGGCCGGCTCGGCCGATGCCGGCCGGAGGTCGACAGCAGGCCGGGGCCGGGCCGGCGCTGACGGTGCCTACCCTCAGCTTGGGAAGGTGGCTGTTGTCCGTCCAGCAGCTAGGCCCGCCCCCCGGGTCGAGCAGCAACGCAGATAGGGGCGGCGCGGCCGGATGCTCGGTTCTGCTATCATCTGCCGCCCCCAGTTGCCCCCTCTTGACCGCTGCTTCGGGCACGCGCGTGCCCACACTGCCAATCTGTCTCCCGACGCCACGATCAGGGGTTACTCCTCCCGGAACCGGAGGTACGGAGGGGATAGCGGCGATCACGCGCACCTGTGTAAATGACGTTAATGGTGTAGCGGGTTGGCGCTCGTTTGACGTTGCGATAGGTGTGCGGCCGGTCGGCGCGAAAGTCCAGGGCATCTGTGGCTTCGACGGTGAAGGTGGCAGAGCCGACATCGACGGTGAGGATGCCGTCGGTGACGTGGATGAGCTCCCTGGTCCCGGCAGGGTGGCCCGTGTCATGGATTTCGTCGCCCGGATGCAGCCAGTGATCCCAAAGTTCATGGCGCCCATCGCTGATCAGTAGCGCGGCTTCGCTGAGTCCATGCATACCGTGTCGAGTGACAGCGGCGTCGGAACGCCGAAGTATCGTCCCTAACTGCCCCGGCAGCTCGATGAGTTCGCTGATAGGGACGTCGAGCGCAGCGCACAGGCGAGCCAGAGTCGCAACGCTGGGGTTGGTGCGCTGGTTTTCGATCTGATGGATCATGCCACGGCTGACACCGCTATGGGCTGCGAGGTCTTCCAACCGCCACCCCCGCGATCCACGAGCAGTCCGAAGATTCGCTGCCAAGGTGCGGCCCACCTCGGCAACTTCCGCTTCACTTGTGGACCTGCTCACCTTCTGCGTCACGCCTCCCCACCTTCCATGCCAGGATCTTGTTATTGATTCAACCATCCTGTCATTGCAAGGTACGTTGGACACTACTTCGCAAAGCAAGGGACGTAGCACCGATGCGCCAGCACCTCATCAAGGGTCATGCGATCTTGTTCGACCTAGATGGCGTCCTAGTCGACTCACTGAGCCTGATCGAACGCATCCTTCGCGAATGGGCGGCCGAACACAGGCTGGACGGCGACAGGGCAGTTGCCCTCTCTCACGGCCGACGGGATATCGATGTCGTCCGCATGATCGCCCCACACCTGAACGCCGAGGCAGAGAGCCGCCGTATCGTCGAGCGCGAGGAGCACGACTTTGATGGGCTGACGGCGACCCGAGGAGCAACCCGGCTGCTGTCCGCACTCCCGCCGGATGCCTGGGCCATCGTCACCTCGGGGGCCCGCGCCGTCGCCCAGGGGCGACTCGTTGCCGCCGGGCTTCCGCAGCCGAAGATCCTGGTGGCAGGGGACGACATCCAGCACGGCAAGCCTCACCCCGAGGGCTACCTAACTGCAGCCGCACTGTTGGGTGCGACACCCGCCCGATGCATCGTCGTAGAAGATGCACCGGCAGGCGTGCGCGCCGCACATGCCGCAGGCATGCAGTGCATCGGCATCGGCGGCGTTCTTGCCGACGTTGACGCCCTACTCGGCGCACGGGTCGACGGCCTACACTGCGTCAACGTGAAATCGGATGTCGAAGGCTTGCTAATCACCTGTTCATAGTCAAGAGTTGACCGCCCGCCTGTATGACGCGAACACATAAGGCCGCGCAGGCACCAAGCCACGCAACACACTGCGTCATCCCGTCTGCCATCGACCCGCCCTCCTGGGGAGCGGGCCGCCTCCCGGCCCGCCACGACGTACGGACCGTAACGGCTCGTGCGGGCGCTGGCGGGTTGGGCGGTGGCCTGCTCGGCTTGCCCGGATCGGTGGCAGACGGGATGGCTCCTTCCGCGACCACCCACGGACGGTGACCCGCCCGCGGAGCCCCGGCCATCCTGGAGCCGGAGCGCCCCCGCCGGAGGCGCACTAACAGCACCCCCGCGACCGCCGCCAGCTCGCCGACGCGGCCGGCGTCCGTTCCCCTACGCCGCGCGGGTCCTGGCCGCGCGGCCCGGCCGGCAGCCGGCCCACCATCACCCGTCAACGTTCTGCGGCGGCCCCTCCGGGCTTCCCGCTCTCGCGCCAGCTGCCGGGCGTCAGGCGTGACGGCCGCAGAGCGACAGCGGCAGCGGCCGGCGCGCGCCCAGGCGGCGGCGCGTGCGGCCCGTTCAGGGCCGCCTTGAAGACGTACAGAAAGTTTTCACCGCCTGGCCGGCGACATGGCCGGCGACATGGTGGCCGGCGACATGGCCGGCGACATGGTGTCGTACTCCGCATGATCCGTTACACGGTGGCTTCAGTTGATGGGTTACAGGGGCCATGAGCATGCCGGATACGGACCGTGGCGCCGACCGTCCACGACGGCTGGTGTGCCAGTCATCCGTTCTGCCGATGAGCGTGCATCCGGTCATCGACGAACCTCTCCGGACGACGGCATTGGTAGCCTCCGCGGAGGCTATGGATCTTGGCAGATGGTCGCTCGGTCGCGACGTTGTATTCCAGATCACGCTGTTGTTGACCTGAAGTTGAGTTCAGGTGCAAGATCTTGCAATGGACGCAACGACAGACCGTCAAGGTGAGATCACAGCCATCGAACACGTGGTCGCCACCATCGAACACGCGCAGAGCAACGAACTGGTCGAGGAGTTCGTCTCCCTGTTCCGCGAGGACGCCATCTGGACCACCGGGGCCGGCAAGCTCCTCATTGGCCGGGACGCCATCGCCGCATTCACCAAACAGGTTTTGCCCGGCGCGATGAAGGACCTCGTCCCTTCATACGAGGTCGTGCATGTGCTCTTCATCCGGACAGACGTGGCTGCGGTCAAGGTTCGCCAGAGGTACTTCTCTCGAAAGGGCGAGCCGGTGACCGACCTGGGCGAGGGCACTCCGATGTACGTGATGTCGAAGGAAGACGGTCAGTGGCGACTGACCGCCAATCAGAACACGGCCGTGGCGGCAAGCGCATAGAGCGGCTACGACACCACGGACCTCGTCGATGATCGTGATGTGAATGGCGGCCGGCAGCATGCGGCCGTCATCGCATTATCGCTACCCGCAATCGTGGCTGACCCCTCCCACGACACGAGCAGGCCCCCAAACCACATCCGACGGACCTTCAGTCCTATCCACGCGGTAGTGCGCGCCGGCAGTCGCTGTAGCCGATTGACCCCTTTCCGCGCACTGGCACCCACCGTCGTGCGACCGCCCGTGCACGGCGCGACTCACGCACGGATCTGCCGATGACCGCGCGTCTTGACCGGTATCGAGGATCGCGTACCCCAGCGATAGGCGGCACGCCAGTTACTCAGTGTGACAGCCTAGCCCGGAGAGAGCCGGCCAACCGTCACCCTTCAAGTGGGGCCGATGTGTAACGCGTCAAGTGGAGCCCGACATGGCCGGCAGCCGGCATAGGCCGGTAGGCCGGAGAGACAGGTCAGGCAGCAAGCCCGAGCAGCTCGCCTGCACGCGCGTTGAACTGCTGCACCTCGCGGACGTTGCTGTAGGGCTTCATCCTGCCTTGCAGGTCGCGGACGGTGGCGATGCAGCGAGATGAGTTGACAGAGGCCGCCAGGTCCACCACGTGGAGGCTCTTTGCTGCGGCTGACTCGACGTCGCCGCGCTCAAGGTCGCCAACCGCCAGTGCGGCATGGCTGAGCGCGCCTCTTCTGGCTCGTCCCTGTCGACGCGCACCTTCTGCTGACTCGGTAGCGAACTGCTCAAGTTGGTCGGGCTGACCAAGATCCCGAAAGCAGTGTGCTGCCTCACCAAACAGATACGGCGCGTCGATGAACTTCGCCCATTCCGGTTCGTTCTCGTGTACGACCCGGTTGAATGTGGTTTCGGCCTGCGTGATTGCTCGGGTCGCCGCAGCGCGTTCGCCAAGTGTCGCCAGGGCTCGGGCTTCCAGTATGTGGAGATCGGCTGTGCACGCTGGCGACTCCGTGTCCGAGAGTCCGCGACGACCGGCACGAGCGAGCATCAGTGCCTCATGCGGGTGCCCGAGCAAGTTGGCCTGGTCCGACATGCCGGCCAAGACATGTGCGCCGAGTGCGGCTGACCCGGACGCCTGCGCCAGGTGCAGGGCCTGGATTAAGTACCGCTGTGCTAGGCCGTGCTCGCCGTCGTCGTAGGCCATCCAACCGATCAGGTACGCGAGTTCGGCGGCTGCTTCGTAGAGCGCCTGTTCCACGGGACGTTGATGGTCGCGCTTTAGAAGTGGAACGACGTAGCTGCTCATGTACTCGATGAGCGCTGTGCGGGCATGTCCGCCGCCACGCATCACGTCCATCTCCTGGAACAGAGCGAACATGTCGCGGATACCGGCAACCTGCCGCATACCCACCTGTCGAGGACCCCGCTCGGTATGCACCTCATCCAGCGTCGCAAGCAACCAGTCGCGGCTGGGCGCACCCAACGCAGCCAGCACAAACGGAGCCTTGATGACGTGCCGGCGCTTCATGTCTGCCCTTCCAAGATCGATGATTGTCTCCACGGTTTTCAGTGGACTACCGCCGTACGACAACCCTCGCTCCGCGAGCGTCTCTTCATCCGGCATTCCAAGGTCACCGGGCGCGATGCGCCTGCCAAGCCGCTCGGAGAGCGCTTGCGCGATGAAGTTGGGAACCGGGGAACGCGGCCGTTCGCCCTTCTTGATCCACCGGTTGACGGCCGTGTAGTCGTTAGCGGAGCGCATGGCCTTCGTTCGCGCCAAGCTCGTTGATTCGCCGCGCCAGTCCGGCCCAGGACCATCGAGCTTCCGAGATCAGTGCAGCAAGGCTGTCGTTCGGCTCGTTCATCGCGACCCTCCCCTGCCGCCGAGGGTACTGGCGTCAGAGACCAGCGGAAAACCCCCGCATGGCCGGGCGAACTTCACATGGGCCTTCACATGGTGCCGTCACCGCAGGTGGCGCGGTTCCCTTGGATCATGTCGATCGAAGGTCACCGAGCGCGGTTCGCTCGAGCGCCGCAACTCGCTGTTCAAGCTCCCGCAACTCGGTGCGCAACGTGGACAGTTCGGCCGTCGGTTCCGCAGCTGCCGCCGAGATGTGGGGCAAAGGATCAACTACGAAGACTCCTCGACCTTGGGACGAAACCACAAGCCGTTCATCCCTCAGCACGCCCAAGGCGTTCTTCACCGTCATCAGCGCGACGCCGTACCGCTCGGCGAGGACGCGACCCGATGACAGGCGATCTCCCGGCTTCAATTCCCCTGAACGGATGGCCTGGCGTAGATCGTCAGCGATTTGCACGTACGGCGGTCGCCGGTCGTTCGGGTCAACTCTTGCCACTTGCTCAGCCTATCGAAGTTGACCAGGGCGCTCTAGGTCAGTTGAGAGCAGCCCATGCATGACTAGACCTGGCTAGCTAGCCCTAGTAGGGTGCTAGATAAGTGACCCCGGCGGGCTCCTACCCCCGCCGAGGTCGGTGCATCGGTCCTCGCGAAAGGAAACCACGATGCCTGTCCAGCGTACCGTTCACCCTGCTCTGTGTGCCTCGGGCCACTCTCCGGCGCTGTCTGATGCTCGCCTGCTGTCTGCTCTGGCGACGCTTCGGGACGCGCTGGGCCCTGGTGAGGCGCTGAACCTGCCCGCAGTCCTTGATCGGGCTGCTCTGCTGGCCTGTCTGTCCGTGCTCGGCACGAACACCACCCCTACCCCTGCCACCGTCCCCGCACCGGACGGCTCCTTCCTGCCGCCGCGTTGCAACTTCGCCGGCTACTGCGTCATGTGCGGCCAGCAGGGCTGCCAGTCCTCGGCGTGTATCGCCGACTTCGCTCGGACCGCGTGGGCGGTCTGCAACCAGTGCAACGGGGCCGGCGCGGACCCCGCGTCCTCGATCCCCTGTTCCTGCTGGGGCGGCCTGACCCAGATCGACACCGATGCGTGCTACTGGTGCGGCCGTCCGGGCTGCCAGTGGTGCCCGGCCAACTGTTGCCCCGACCCGCGCAACCCGCACTGCGATTGCCCGTCCTGCGCCGCCGAGGTGACCCCGGCGGTGGCAGCCTAATGACTGAGTCAAGGTAACCATTCAGCAGGTTCCTGAGTTGCAGTGATTTGATCTTGTTGGCGGTTTGGCGCATCCTGGCCGTCGTGTCCGACTCGCCGTCCGTTGTGG
>NZ_JBEYSU010000058.1:0-13151 GCF_040704235.1 Micromonospora sp. NPDC047707 | reverse complement strand
CGCCCTGGTGCTCGCCGCGTGGTGCGTCGTCGGCCTGGCGCTCTGCCTGACCACCTTCCGCTGGACCACCAAGCGCGACGGCTGACCCCCGCGGGACGGCCCCGGCACCGCCCGCCGGACGCCCCCGGCGGCGAGCGCGGCGCCCAGCGGCGCACGCCAGTAGGCCCCGCGCTTGGGGAGACCTCCGGTAGCGCGAAGAGTCAAGCGGCGGCCGGTTGCGGAATGGCGAACGCCTTGGCTGGGTCGTAGAGGCTGCCGGTCTGTAGGCAGTGGTGAAGTTGGCCGATGAGGCGGTTGAACAGGTGGCGTAGTGCGGCGGCGTGCCGGTCGCCGCGGTGGCGCCGGTGGTCGTAGGAAGTGTCTCGTCGACCTTGGGTGAGGTCGCGTAGCCAGATCTTCATCGTGGCGATGTCGACTGTGGCCCGGTACATGTAGTCGCGCTTGTCGTACCTGGTCGCGACCGCCCGGAACTGCTTGAGCTTGTTGAACGCGCGTTCGGCGGTGTTGCGTTGCTTGTAGCGCTCCCGGTCGAACGCGGGTGGCCGACCGCCGCGGGAACCTTTCTTGCGGCGGTTGGCCGCCTGGTCGGCCTTGATGGGGGCCAACCGGAGTACGCCGGAAACCGGCAATAGGCGGTTCTGACCTGGGCTGAGCTGGGGATGTTCCTCTTGGTATTGATGTTGGTTAGAGTCTGCGTCGGCGCGGGGGCCTTTGTCCGGTTGGTGATCGGGTGGTGGCTTCGTGGCGTCGATCGAGAGGACCGCGTATCCGCGGTTGAAGCGCATGGTGTCGGCGCGGGAGTTGCACGACGCGTTCACGCCGATGGTTGATGAGGTCGGGTGGGCGCGGGAGCGGACCCGATCGCCGCAGCATCTGCTGGCGCTGGTGGTGCTGCTGAAGACGTATCACCGGTTGGGTTGCTACAGATCTTGAATGGCCAGGTTTGTCCACTGTGGCTCGGCGTGTCGGCGTGATCTTTGGGACGCAAAGGCGTAGGCCGAGGTGATGAGGTATCCCGACGGAGGTGGATTGTCCGCGCGGGGGCGGGCCAAGCGTGAGGCGGTGCGACGGCAGGCCGCCGGGTGGTTCGCCCAGGACCCCTCGGGCGGGACGACAACCGCCACGACTTCACCGTCCCGGGACAACGGCACCGAAACTCCGGACTGCACCGCATCCATGATGTCGGCCAACGCCAGCTCAATCGGGGTGCTATCGATGTACTCGCGGTCCGCGTCCGGGTGTCTCATGCCGCGAGCGTAGCCCGTCTGCCGATCCATCACGTAGGCGCGCTCTACGTAGGTACGCCGAGTCTCACCTGTCCTCCGTCGACTGATGCGCGACGCTCGTCAGCCAACTGATCCGCGACATGCGCGCGGATCGCGGCTCAGATCAGCGCGCCGACGTCGGGCGCCTCAGTGTGGCCGCACGGAGTATGAACTGGCGGTCGTCGTCGCTGCGGCGGCTATGTAGGACCTTCCTGGCATGGTCATCTCAGCGGACACCGACACGGTGGCGTGCAGGCTGACACCACTTCATACCGGGGCTGCGGGTCAGGGTGGCCCGAGCACGTGCCGGGTGGTCAGGGCGCGGGCGGTGTCGGCGAAGTACTGTTCGGGAGCCGCTTCTGTCAGGCCGAGGATGACGCGCTGGCTCAGGCCGGCCAGGAGAGCACGCAGTGCCGTGGCCAGGCGCCGGGCTTGTTGGGGGGTGAGAGGGGTCCCCTGGTGGGGTCGGCCGGTGAACAACGCGGCCAGTCGTTCCTCGTGGGCTTGGACGGATGCAGCCAGTTTGGGCTGCAAGTCGGGGTCGTGTCGTGCCAGGTCCAGCAGGCTGATTTCGAACGACAGCTGGCGCTGGGCGTCGGGGTCGTCGCACAAGCGTCGGAAGTAGCGGGCGAAGCTGTCCACTGCGTCGGTGAGGTCCATGCCGGCGGGGACGGCGTGTTCGAAGCCGTCGTAGTGCGGGCCGAGGTAGTCGGTGACCAGCGCGATCAGCAGTTTGTTCTTGCTGCCGAACAGCGAGTAGATGGCGCCGGTGGTCAGCCCCGCTTCTTCGGCGATCTCTTCAAGCCTGGCCCGGTGACCGTCTCTGGACACGATCCGGCGGGCGGCATCAAGCAGGGCCCGCTGGTTGCGCTCCTTCGACTCCACCCTTGTCCTTCTCATAGCGCGATTATTACCGTAGTCTCATTATGAATGTTGCCGAGTGCATGCGCCGCGTCCCTGGCTATACCAGGTTCCCGTCGGTCGACGCCCTGCACGCCGAGTTAAAGGACATGGTTGACGCCCGCCCCGACGTGCTGCGACTGCGCCGGATCGGCACCTCGCGGCTGGGCGAACGACTGCACGTCCTGACGGTCGCAGGCGGGCCGGCAGACGCCGTCGTGATCGCCGGGCCGCACCCCAACGAGCCGGTCGGATCCCTGACCGCCCTCACCTTGATCAGGCTGCTTTGCGAGGACCCACGACTGCGGGCCGAGCTGGGCGTTCGCTGGCACGTCGCGGCGTGCGCAGACCCCGACGGCGCGCGTCTGAACGAAGGCTGGTACGGCCGGCCGGGCGACCGCCGCGCCTACATCGAACACTTCTTCCGCCCCGATCTGGCCGAGCAGGTCGAGTGGACGTTCCCGCTGACCGCCAACGACTACACCTTCGACCGCCCGCTGCCGGAGACGCTGGCTTTGATGAACCTGATCGACGAGGTGCGCCCGTCGCTGGTCTGCTCCCTGCACAACGGCGAATACCAGGGCGCGTTCTTCTACCTCAACCAGAATGACGCGGCGCTCGCGCAGCGGCTGGCCAGCCTGCCTGGTCTGGAAGGCCTCCCACTGCATCACGGCGAACCAGAGCTGCCCGGCGTCGAACCGATCGTTCCCGCCGTCTACCGGACTCCCGACGGTGCGCAGGTGGCTGCGGCCTTCAGCGCCGGCGGCAGCAGCGCCGACTACGTTGCCCGGTTCGGCACACTCCACCTGGTCACCGAGGTGCCTTACTGGACCGACGCTCGCGTGTCCGACCAACGTCCGAGTGGCCGCACCTACCGCGAAGTCGTTACCAAGGGCGCGGCGGCTCGACGCGAGCTGATCGACACGCTACAAGTGAGCATGCGGGCCGTTGCGGACGACCTGCGCGCGTGCTCGCCGTTTCGCCGGTCGATCGAGAGCACGCTGCAATCCGTCAGCACGCTCAGCGAGATGGAGACGGCAGCGCCCGATCTGGACCGCCCGACCACGGTCGCCGAGGAGTTCGGCAACCGCCAGATGACACACCTGCTGCGGCTTCGCCTACTTGCGACCTTCCTGCGCATGCTCAACGCAGAGCTGGCCGCCGGCAACCACACCCCGGCCATACGCGAGGAGCGCCGCCTGCTTGCCGAGCGCCTCGACAGATGGTACGGCGAGGCCGAGGCCGACTCGCCCGGCTCCCCGATCGAGCTGCGCAAGCTGGTCGCTGTGCAGCTGGCCGCCATCCTGACCACCGCCGCCCACCTGCGACAGACAGCCCTTCGTGGGGAACAGATTGCCGCCACCGGCAAGCCACACCCCCTCTAAATCAGGAGAACATGCGTTGGATCTCGCACCGGCCCGGAAGTTTCTACACACCCACCACCACGCCGTGCTCAGCACCTTCCGCGCGGACGGCCGCCCCCACCTGTCGCCCGTCCTCCTCGCACTCGACGGCGCCCACCGCGTCGTACTGAGCACGACGCAAACCCGAGTCAAGACGCGTAACCTCCGGCGAGACCCCCGCGTGGCGGCCTGCGTCTTCACCGACCGGTTCTTTGGCCCGTGGGTCCAGGTCGAGGGCAAAGCCGAGATTCTCACCCCGGACGAAGGCCTGGACGCCGAGGCGCTCACCAACCTGCACCGCGCCCTCAGCGACGAACGTCCCGACTGGGAGACATTCATCGCAGACATCCACGCCGACGGCCGCCTCGTGATCCGCTTCGCCATCGAACGCGCCAGCGGCACCGCCGAACCATGATCGGATGCACTCATCTCGGCTAGGAGCGTGGGTCGGTAACGAGCAAGCCGTCGAGGGTTGGTGGTCGGATCTCTGGCGGTCTGGGGTTTGTCGGCGGTGTCGGGGCGGGTGCGGGGTGTGGTTGCAGTGGAGGGTGATGGTGCCGCCTGGGCGCTCAGGCTCGGGCGGCGGCCAGTCCGGGGGTTCCGACCTGCCCGAAGATCTTTCGCAGGTTGTGGCATGCGGCGAGTAGCCGCCATTCTGCGCGGGCGCCTGCTTCGCCGCGTAGCAGGAGTCTGCGGCCGTCTTGGCAGGTCATGATTTGCCCGAAGACGGGTTCGACGATGGCTTTGCGTTGGGCGTAGGCAGCGCGTCCGGTTTTGGTGCGCAGTTTGCGGGCCATGCGCTCACGCGCTGTGGCGTCGGCCGGGATGCGTCCGCGCGGGGCGGGGCTGACGCGTTCGTCGTGGGACAGGCGGCCGGTGGCCATGAAGGTGTCGGTGCCGTGTTCTTCCTTGCGCTCGGCTGCGGCCTGAAGGTTCGCCTCGGAGCAGTAGCCCGCGTCGAGGAGCGCCTGACGTGCGTGGATTCCGGTGTTTGCGGCGGATTGGTCGAGCATGGCGGTGTAGTTGAGTGCGTCGGCGGGGTTGGTCGTGACGTCGGCGGCGGTGATGATCTGGTGCGCGTCGTCCACCATGGCCTGGGCGTTGTAGGCCTGGATGAACGCGCCGGCCCCGTTCTTCATGATGCGCGATTCGGGGTCGGTGAAGTTGGCCTGCGCCTTGTCCTTCGGCCGCGCGGTTTCGGCCGCCAGGTCGCCGGCTTCGGCCACCGCTTCGGGTTCGTCGGTCCCGGCACGCTTGTGGCGTCGCCGCTCCTTGTCCTCGGCGTGCTTGCGGGCCTTCTCGGCGGCCTCGGCCTCGATCTGCGCGCGGGCGGTCTGCAACTTGGCCAGGCGCTTTTCCCTGCGGTCGAGTCCGGCGGGCAGGTCAGTGTCCTTGCCGTCGGGCCCGAACCGCTCGTCCTCGGCGGCATCGAGAGCCTCGGCATCGGCCAGCAGGCCGGCGGCCGCCGCCTCGAGGCCGGCGATCTCGGCTTCGAGGCGTTCTTCCTTCTCCACCAGCCGGTTGTAGCTCATCGCCTTGTGCTTGGAGGCGTTGGCCTGCAGTTTCGTGCCGTCGAGTGCGACGCGGCCCATCTTGACCATGCCCAGTCGCTGCGCCAGGCGCAGCGACTGGGTGAAGATCGCGGCCAGGGCGTCCAGGTGCCGGGCCCTGAACCGGGATATCGACCGGTAGTCCGGCCCCGCCCCCGCCCCCAGATAGCGGAAGGCCACATCATCGGTGCACTTGCGCTCGATCGCCCGCGACGAGCGCACTCCGGTGGTGTACCCGTAGATCAGCAGCCGGACCATCAACCGCGGGTCATACGGCGGGAACCCGCGCTTCTCGGTGTAGGACGCCAGGATCGGGCCCAGGTCGAGCACCTCGTCGACCAGTTCGGCCACGAATCGGGCCAGATGCCCCTCGGGCAGCCACTCATCCAGTGACGGCGGCAGCATCAGCATCTGATCGGGGACGAACGCCCGGAAGGTCTTCTTCACCGCCACCGTCGGCGCGGTTTCCGGCTTCACCACCGCCGCCGGATCCAACTCGAACAGGCCAATCCCACCAGACATACCAACATTCTCCCGTTCGTAAGATCACGAACAGGAGGCGGCGTCAAGCTCAATCGCCTGATCGACTGCCGAGATCCGCAGACAGCGCCGCGTAGATGTACTCGCTGCCCCAGCGATCCCCGTCGAGGTCGTTCTCGATTAGGTGCGCCTCCCGGCGCATCCCGAGGCGCTCACAGACCCGCACAGACCCGGTGTTCTCCACATCCAGCCGTGCGTAGAGCCGGTGCACGCCCAACGTGTCGAAGGCAAACCCGGCCAGCGCCGCGGCCGCCTCGGTCGCGTAGCCGTGCCCCTGGTGACGTGGGTGGAGAGTCCAGCCGATCTCGGCCTGGGCGGCGCGGGCATCGGCCAGGGCAAGGCTCACCTCGCCAAGAACGCCGGGCTCATCGCGTCGGCAGACAGCGAGCGCCAGCTTGTCCCCGTCGGCGCGCCAGGCCGTCTGCGCCGCGCGCTCGGCGGCAACCTGCCCGCTGCGCTCACGCGTGTGCACCGGCCGGTACAAGTAGCGCGCCACGCTCGGCAGGCTCTGGTAGGCGTACAGGTCGTCGGCGTCGCCAGGAGTGAACAGACGCAGCGACAACCGGGCCGTGGTCAACGGCAGCAGCGAAGCGACTTCCATGCGGACCCCCGGGACGCGGATGTGGATCAAGTTGCGGACCGATTTTCGCATCACGACTGCCCGGCAGCCACGCCTTTTCAAGAGCAGCGCTCGGCAGCCGCACTTCACCACGAGGAGCGGCATTCCAGCAGTTGTTTACTGACCCACGCTCCTGTCTGCCGGCGACGAGCCGCGATAACGCTCGCGCCACCGGACGGGGCACACCGAGACTGGCGTGCCCCATCCGGTGGTCAACAGTGGTCAGTGCCCATCGTCAGGTCGCGAGGTGGCGGCTGGCGGCGCCCTGCTTACGCGGCTTGGGCGTCCGGGATCACCATCCGGAAGGGGTAGGTGTATTCGGCGCCACAGCCGGCGCACCAGGCGCGGAAGAGCGCGCTGGTCGGGGTGTCGGCCTCGGCGGGTTCGACTTCGTGTCGCACGCCCTCGATCACGACGTGCAGCCGCGGCCACCGGATCAGGCAGATGCACGCGGAAGCGTTCATGCCGACACCTCGTCGCGGGCCGGGCCGGGATCCTGAGCCCGCCACTCGCGCGGCTTGGCGCCGGTGGCCTCGGCCACCTGGGCGACGTCGCGGTGACCGTAGGCGGTGCGCACCCCGGAGACGGACATGCCAGCGGCGGCGGCGAGGTCACCGAGCGTGTACGGGCGGGGTTGGACGAACTCGCGGCCGTAGGCGATCAGCTCGCGGATCCGCTGCTCCGGCCTGGCATCCGATCTGATCCCCGGCCGGTCCAGTGGTGGCCGGGGCCGCGAACTCCTGCCGGAACCGGTCGAGACGGTGATGCGCGAGGTGCTGCGCAGCAAGTACGTGTCCCGGCAGCGCCGCTCGCTGGCGGCGGTCCACCGCGAGGTCGCCCACCGATGCCGCGCCCAGGGGCTGCGGGTGCCGTCGCGGGGCACCCTCGCTCGGCGGGCGGCCCGGCTGGATCCGGTGGCCACCACGACCGCCCGGCAGGGCCCGGACGCGGCGCGGGCGTTGCAGGCTGCCGGTGGGAGCCGCCGCCGGTGACCGCGATCCTGCAACAGGTGCAGATGGATCACACGCCGGTGGATCTGATCGTGGTCGACGACCGGCATCGGCTGCCGATCGGCCGGCCGTACCTGACCGCGGCGATCGACGTGTTCAGCCGCTGCGTGATCGGCCTAGTCGTGACCCTGGAGGCGCCGTCGGCGCTGTCGGTCGGGTTGTGCCTGACGCACGGGGTGCTGGACAAACGCGACTGGCTGGAGCGGCTCGGCGTGGAGGCGGTGTGGCCGATGAGCGGCAAGCCGCTGGAGATCTACGTCGACAACGCGGCCGAGTTCCGGGGCGAGGCGCTACGCCGCGGCTGCGAGCAGCACGGCATCAAGCTGAAGTGGCGGCCGCCGGGCCGCCCCCACTTCGGCGGGATCATCGAGCGGGTCATCGGCACGATGATGCAGCTGGTCCACGAACTGCCGGGCACCACGTTCTCCAACCCGCGCCAGCGCGGCGACTACGACTCCGACAGCAAGGCGGTGCTCACCGTCCGGGAGCTGGAACGGTGGCTGGCCCTGGCGGTGGCCTCCTACCACGGGCAGCTGCACTCCACGCTGGGACAGACCCCGGCCGCGGTCTGGGCCGCCGGAACCACGGTGACCCCGCCGACTACGGTGACCGGCGAGACGGCGTTCGTGGTGGACTTCCTGCCGGTGCTCCGCCGGACGCTGACCCGCACCGGGTTCGTCATCGATCACGTGCGGTACTTCAGCGACGCGCTCAAGCCGTGGATCGCCCGCCGCGACCGCCTCAACCGGTTCGTGCTGCGCCGCGACCCGCGCGACCTGAGCCGGATCTGGGTGCTCGACCCCGACGGAGACGCCTACCTGGAAGGTGCCGTACCGGACCCTGGCCCACCCGCCGGTCACCCTGTGGGAGCAGCAGGCCGCCGTCGCCCGGCTGCGGGAGCAGGGCCGCGCCCAGGTCGACGAGACCGCGCTGTTCCGGATGGTCGAGCAGATGCGCACAATCACCGACACCGCCGCGGCGACCACCCGCCGGGCCCGGCGCGACGCGCAACGCCGCGCCGCAGCCCCGGCGGCCCGGGTCGCGGCGCCCCGCAGTGTCGTGCCACCGCCCGAACCGGCCGGACCGGTGGCGGCTGCGGAACCGTTCGCGGTGATCGAGGAATGGTGACCCCCGGCGAGGAGACCACGGACCTGGCCCATCTGCATCCCGGTGCCCGGCCGGTGGCGCTGCTGCCGGCCGAGGAGCGGCTGCGGCATGTGCGCGCCGAACGGTGGATCGGCTACTCCCGCGCGGCCGAAGCCGTGGACCGGCTGGAGGAACTGCTCGTGTGGCCGGCCCGGCAGCGGATGCCGAACCTGCTGCTGATCGGCCCGACCAACAACGGCAAGTCGATGATCGTGGAGAAGTTCCGGCGCCTGCACCCGCCGATCTCGCACCCGGACCGTGAGGAGATCCCGGTGCTGGTGGTGCAGATGCCATCCGAGCCGTCAGTGATCCGCTTCTACGTCGCGGTGCTCGCCGCGCTCGGCGCACCGCTGCGGCCCCGGCAGCGTCTGGCCGAGCTCGAGCAGGTCGCCCTGGCGGTGCTGCGCGCTACCGGTGTGCGGATGCTGGTCGTCGACGAGCTGCACAACGTCCTCGCCGGCCGCGGCGACGTGCGCCGCGAGTTCCTTAACCTGATCCGGTTTCTCGGCAACGAGCTGCGGATCCCGCTGGTCGGGGTCGGCACCCGGGAGGCGTACCTGGCGATCCGTTCCGACGATCAGTTGGAGAACCGTTTCGAGCCGTTCCCGCTGCCGCCGTGGCAGCCCGGCGCCGAGGCGTGCTCGCTGCTGGCCAGCTTCGCCGCCTCGTTCCCGCTGCGCCGGCCGTCGCCGATCGCGACCGAGGAGATGGCGGTCTACCTGCTGACCCGCAGCGAGGGCACGATCGGCGAGCTGACGCGGCTGCTCACCGACGCCGCGATCGCGGCGATCGACTCCGGCGAGGAGGCCATCAACCAGCGCACCCTGCTGCTTGCCTCCTACCTCGGGCCCACCGAGCGGCGCCGGCTGTTCGAGCGGGAGCTGGTGTGACACCACGGTGGCCGCTGCACCCACCGCCCGGCCCGCTGGAAGCACTGTCGTCGTGGATCGCCCGCCTCGCCGAGCTCTACCAGCTGCCGGTGACCGAGCTGCTCACCGGCAACCTCGGCCTGGTCGGCCTCACTGTGCCCGACGACCTCGACCACGACCCGCCCACGGCCATGCTCACCGCACTCGCGGATCGGACCGGCGTCGACCTCGCCCGGATCCGGGCGACGACCCTGGCCGGCTGGCGGCCGTGGCTGCTGGACACCCTCGACGCCCCGGACCGGCAGGCCTCGTTCGACAACTACGTCCGCGCCCACTCGGTGCTGCTCGCACCGCGTGCCGGGATCGGGAACGGGCTGAGCCGGTATCGGCCCTGGCGCGGTCCGTGGCTGCCGCGGCACCGGCACCACCTGACCTGTCCGGTCTGCGCCGGTCAGCCCGGCCGGGCCCGGGCACTGTTCGACCGGCTACCGCTGATGGTCAGTTGCGCCGAGCACGGCTGCCGGCTGGAGGACGCCGCCAGCGTCAACATCGAGATGTTGTTGCACGGCGGGCTGCCGGATCCGGTGCCGGTGGCCGAGCCGCTGGTCGCCCTGGACCGCAACACCAACCAGGCGCTGCTCACCGGCCGGGTCAGTCTGCCCAGCCGGGAGGTGCACGCGGGCGTGTGGTTCCGGCTGCTGCGCACCCTGCTGCACGAGGTCAGCTTGTCACCTGACACGGTAGGCCGGCGTGACGGCAGCACGCTGGAGCTGATCTGGGAGACCGCCGGGCATCCGGTCCGGGCGGGGCTGAAGATCTGGCAGCCGTACGAGTACCTGTCGTGGCCGGTCCAGGAGATGATGCTGCACGCGGCCGCGGTCGCGGTGCAGCTGGCCGCCGATGGCCGGATCGCTGCTCGCGGCGTTCTCGGCGCTGCCATCCAGCCAGCCGCGCCGTATGGGGCGCACGACGGCGACCCGCCCTCCCCGTACCGCTCCGTCTGGCTCGGCCTCAACGCCGCAGTGCAGGAGGCACTCGACCACGCCCGAGCGGAACTTGCCAGCGCCCGGCAACTCCTGGGACTGCTTACGATGGGCAGCCGTCGCCGGGAGGTATGGGAACGGGAGGTCATCTTCCTACAGGACAACGGCGTCCCGACCGACTTCCTGCCGGGCGCCGCCGAACTGGACCGGCTCTTCCCGTGCGGTCAGCCGGTGACGGCAGCCGGGCGCAGGTAGCTGTAGACCGTCTCGCGGCTGACGCCGAACTCCTTGGCGAGCGCGGACTTCTTCTCGCCGGCGGCGACGCGCTCACGTAGCTGCTGCGCCTGCTCGGCGGTGAGCGCGGGTTTGCGGCCGGTGTAGACGCCGCGCTGCTTGGCCGCAGCGATCCCCTCGCGCTGGCGTTCCAGGATCAAGGCGCGCTCGAACTCGGCGAAGGCGCCCATGACGCTCAGCAGCAGGGTGGCCATCGGGGAGTCCTCGCCGGTGAATGTCAGGCTCTCCTTGACGAACTCCACCCGCACGCCCTTGCCGGTCAGGGTGCGCACCAGCCGGCGAAGGTCGTCGAGGTTGCGGACGAGCCGGTCCATCGAGTGCACGAGCACTGTGTCGCCGTCGCGGACGAACGCGATCATCTCGTCGAGCTTCGGCCGGGTGGTGTCCTTGCCGGACGCCTTGTCGGTGAAGACCCGCTCCACCTCGACCCCGTCGAGCTGCCGGACGGTGTTCTGGTCGACGGTACTGACCCTGACGTAGCCGACGCGCATCGCCTCGCCCTTCCCGACCGGTTATGTCAGGTTGAACTCTATGAATCCACCGGACGGACGTCAAGAAACGCCGCACAGGACCCTAATCTGACGTCCTTTGGTGCTGGTGGTGAGTGTGGTGTTGGGGTGTACCTCAAGCCGACACCCGGGTTCCGGATTCGGGGAGCCGCCGGTCACCCCCGTGCGCGGGCCGTGCGTTGTGCCATACTTCCCGCCGTGATCGAACACCGAAGGGACAGTGCCGCGTAAACGGCCTGCGGCGCTCCGCGCCGCTATCCCACGTCGCCGCCAGATACGCGAGTCGCGTGCCCACCTTCGCGGGATCTCGGGCAAGGTCGTTGCCGGCATCGTCCGGCTGGAACGTCACAACAACCAGCTGCAGCCCGGCGACATCGGTAGGGCACTGCAAGGCTGGATCGCCATCGCACGCGGTCCGATGGCCGACTTCCTGGACGACTTCGGCGGATGCCCCTGCGGCTGCACGAAGGACTACCGAGAAGTGCTGGAGATCGCCTTGAGGTCGCTGCCTCGACAAGCAGCCCGGGAACTGCGCCGCCTCGTGGATGCGACCGACCAGCTCTTCCTGAGCCGAACATTGCCTGACCTATGGGCCAATCCTCATGACCCTTGGTGGAAACAGCGCATGTGACCGGGCGAGGATCACCAGTCCGTGCAGTGGACTTCAGGCATCCATGCAGGCGACCTCGAACATTGACAGGGCGGGGGTCATCTGCACGCCGGGAATCCTCGCAGAACCCTCTGTCAGAACCTCCGAGTTGTGAGAGGTGTTTTGCGAAACGCGGGCTGTGGTGAACGGCCCTCGGCGTCCGGGGTCGGCGGGTCTCGCACATCTGACCGTTTGTGAGAACGGCCGCAGCGACCCGCTCGACCCGCGGAACGTCTTTGATCTTGCTGTCGGCGTGCTCGATAATCAGTGTCGGCGGCCGCCCCCGACGAGAGTCCCAGACTGAGCTTTCGACCCTGGGCGGCCGCCGCCACCATCAGGCCGCGCAGCGAGCGCTTCGTGCAGCTCGCGGTCGCCTCGCCGGCGTAGTCGTCACAGCGGCTCCAAGTCGTCGGTGCCCTCGTCGTCCTCGTCGTCGGGGTCGGTGGCCTCGGTGCGCAGGGCCAGGGCCTCGCGCAGCCAGCCCAGCTCGTCGGGGTGCAGGACCACCGTGGTCCAGCGGGTGATCGCCACGTCGTCGTCGAGGTCGTCGGCCCCTTCGTAGTCGCCGGGCAGCCGGACCGCGATCCACACGTCCTCGCCGAGCGCGGCTGCGGCGGCGCGCAGCCGGGCCACGGTCGGCTCGGCGGTGAGACTGTGGTCGTCGCCCAGGTCGTCGAGGTCGACGCCGCACTCGTCGTCAAGGTCGTGCGCGGCGACCAGGCCGGCGGCGCAGACCACGGCCAGGCCCGGGCGCTGCTCGGCCGGCGGACGCAGGCCCTCGGCGGCAGTGCGGTGCTGCTCGTAAGCGGCCTGCGGGTGCAGGCCCACGTGCTCGCCGAGGGCCCACCAGTCGAGCCCGGCGGCGAGGGCGTCGCGGACTACCGCCGTGGCGGCGTGCTCGGCGTACTGCCGCAGCCGCCCCGCCCGCGGATCTGGCCCGGCCGGCATGAGACGGTGGCCCGTGCGGAACCGCCAATTCGGGTCGAAGGTCCCGTTGATCTAGGGGTTCCGGCCCTAACCGGGTGGGGTAGAGACGTTGACGATGTGACGAAGAGGTTTCAATCGTCAACTTCTGCTGGAGAATTTCATGAAGCGTAGGACCCTCGATCTGCTGTTGAGCATCGGTGGGCTGGGCCTGGCGGCCCTGCTACTCGTTGTCGGCCTCGTCCTGTCGTCCAACGCCGATTTCGCCAGCAGCTACGTGCATGACCAGCTCGGTGCCCAGAACATCACGTTCACGCCGGCAGAACAGCTAGACGTGGAGGAGAAGAAGGCCAAGTGCCTAATCGAGAACGCGGGGAAAAAGCTCACCACCGGCAAGCAGGCCGAGTGCTACGCCAACGAGTGCATTGGGTTGCACCTGAAGAAATTGGCCGGCGGTGAGACCTACGCCGACCTGGGTGAGCCGCAGAGC
>NZ_JBEYSU010000057.1:0-13781 GCF_040704235.1 Micromonospora sp. NPDC047707 | reverse complement strand
ACCGGGGCGACCCGGTCAAGTTCTCCAAGGCCATGATCGACGCCGGCGCCGACCTAATCGTCGGGCACGGCCCGCACGTGCTGCGCGGCATGGAGGTCTACAAGGGCCGCCTGATCGCCTACAGCCTCGGCAACTTCGCCGGCGGCGGCAACTCGCTGAGCAACGCCGGCCGGCTCGGCTGGGGCGGGGTGCTCAAGGTGTCGCTCAAGCCGGACGGCAGCTGGGCCGGCGGCTCGTTCGTCTCGACGTACATGAACTCCGCCGGCAAGCCGACCATGGACGGCGACAACCGGGGTCTGGGCCTGGTCAAGCAGCTCACCCGCAGCGACTTCCCGAAGACCGGCGCCCGGTTCGACGACTCCGGCAGAATCAACCCACCGCAGGGCCGCCAATAGAGGTCGAATAACAGGGTGTCTGATTCAGGTATTTCGCGAGTGATGTGATCTTCAGGTGTCTCGCCAGGTTGGGGTGTTTTCGTTGGTGGCCCGTTTGGTGAGGTTGTCGATCATTGCGATGCGGATCATGCTGGCGGAGTTGTCGGGTAGGGCTTCGTATTCGCGGGCCAGGCGCCGGTGAAGCATGATCCAGCCCAGCGTGCGCTCGACGACCCAGCGGCGTTTGACACGGAGAACCCTTTGATGTGCGGGTCTTTGGCGACGACTTCGACGTCGATGCCGAGGGTGGCGCCGTGTTCGATGACTTTGTTCTTGAAGCCGGCGTCGACCCAGGTCTTGGCCGGGGTGGGGTGGGTGGCTTTGGCTTGGTCGAGGAGGTTGATGCCGATGGTGTTGTCGCTGGTGCTGGCGGCGGTGACGATGACGGCGAGGAGCAGGCCGAGGGTGTCGGTGACGATGCCGCGTTTGCGTCCGACGATCTTCTTGCCGGCGTCGATGCCCTGGGTGGGCAGGGGGGCGTTGGTGGAGGTCTTCACGCTCTGGCTGTCGATCACGGCTGCTGTTGGCTGTGGGGCGCGTCCGGCCTTGGGCGTGCGCCAGGCCGGTGAGCTCGTAGTTGAGCTGGGCGAAGATGCCATCGCCGGTCCAGGCGGTGAAGTAGCCACAGACCGTCTGCCAGGGCGGGAAGTCATGTGGCAGATAGCGCCACGCGATGCCGGTGCGGTTGACGTAAAGGATCGCGTTGAAAATCTCCCGCAGGTCGTAGGTGGGTTTGCGTCCCCCGACGCCAGCGTCGGTGCGAGCCTGGCGCCACACTTCCAGTCGTGGTGCGATCAGCGCCCAGCGGGCGTCGGACAGGTCGGACAGGTCGGAGGGGTAGGCAGGTCGTTCGGCCATACGATATGTCTACTGTGGACAACACCGTGGATCGCACTTGGGTCCGCCGATTCCCGAACTTGGTAAACCAGACACGATCTGCGGATCAAAGCAGGGCATCTAATCAGGTGAACCTGGTACCAGTGGTGATCATTCGACCCTGCCGACGCCTCACCGACCAGGCTCACGAAAGCAGCAATATGCAGCGCAAGTGATCAAAACGCCCAGTAACAGCGGTGTTGCCGAGTTCGGCTCTTGAGTCGTCAAGGCGGCCGGCAAGCGGGCTGCGCCGGACGCGCTCGGCCTGCTGGCGGCGCAAGCGCCGGTATCGGCCGGCACGCCGGCCGATACGAGCCATGCCTCCGGCGGGGGCGCTCCGGTTTCTGGGAGGGGCAACCACGCCGTCGACTTAGGCGGAGCCGAGCAGATTAGCGCCACGGGGTGGGGGTCGACGGTGGACGGGAAGGCGTGAGAGCCGGCTCATTCCGCGATAGGCACCGCTGCTTCGGGAGCCCACCGGGTCAACCACTGCATGATGGCCCTCGGGTTCTGCAGTTCCAGGTCCCCATCCTCTCCCCACCTGAGCCAGCCGGGAAGAAGGAGACCGACCACGGTCAACCGCGCATCGTCACTTCCGAACAGTTCAAGCCATAGTTCGGGCCACTGCCTCCAGTCCATGACGTCGGTGTCCGTTCGCACTGCCAATGCTGCCCGCAGTTGAATCAGCGCCTCGGGGTCACGCTGGTCAGCGAGGACCGGACGGCAGTCGCGCCGCATGCGACCAGGTTGATCGGGCCCAATCGAGTCGAAGACGCGAACCCGAGTCGCCCCGGCCAAGGTCGCACCCACTACGCCAAGAAGGTCTTTAATCACGCCGCCATTCTCATCGCAGGAGGACACGAGGGCCAGCAGGATGCGACGAGCCCTCGGGATGACTCCCTGGTCCTGCCGATCGATGCCGTGGGCGGAGAACAAGCTCGTCCTCGGTGAATGAACGCGATCGCGGTAGCGGGCTTTTTCATCTGAAAGGGCGTCTAAATCACGTATTTTGCGAGTGGTGTCACCTGCAGATGTCTCGCCAAAGTTGGAGTGGTTTCGCTGGTGACCCGTTGGGTGAGGTTGTCGATCATCGCGATGCGGATCATGCTGGCGTGTAGATGAGCGGAAGTGCCTGCCCTGCAAGGGAAACTTGTGATTGCGACATCTGCAGGTTTCTCTATGGGGGAGGCACTTCCGAGGTGCAGCTTACGGCGTGGTCGCGGGACCTGCGGGTCACTGCGGGTGGTTCGGGTGTGGTGTCGCACGTCGGTGCGGCGTTGCTGCGGTTGCTGGCTGATCGGGCGGGGTTGACCGCAGGGTTGTCGGCGGGGCTGGCCCGGACCGGCAGGTGGCCGGTGCATGATCGGGGTAACGGTGGTCGCGGCAGCGGTGTGCGGTCGTTACCGGTTGCCGCTCGTGCGCGACGATAAGTAATTTGCCTGATGCGTCGTAGCCCGGTAATGGACTTTCATGATTCCTGCCTTTCAACCTCGAGAATCTCATGTTGGTTCGCGTTGGCTCCTGACAGTGAGCCATTCCCAGTAAGGGGCGCATGACTCTTCGCAGTGGGTTATGTGGTGCGTCCGTGTTCGTCGTGGAGCAGGACGAGCGCGGCGGCCACGGTCGCTCCGATGCGCCATGGGCAGAGGCTGACCCGCCGGAGTGCCTTGAAAGTGGTCTTGAGCAGCGAGTTGGCTCGTTCAGCCTGGGAGCGCAGGTGGGCGTGGATCAGGTTAACGGTCTTCTGGTCGTTGGTCAGCTGTCCGTGGGTGGGTTTCTTGATCGGGACGCGGACTGTGGCGGCTTCGCCTTCGTAGCCGAGGTCGGCCAGGCAGGGCAGTTCGGCGGCGTTGGCGAGGACCGGCAGCAGACCGTGTATGCGGGCGCAGGTGGTGTCGTGTTCGCGGCCGGGGCGCACGTCGGACGTCCGTAGTGGCCAGCCGTCCAGGGCGGAGATGACCTGGATATTTCCGCCGTGCTGATGGTGCTTGCCCGACCACCACAGATCCACTCCTGGTGTTGGGCCAGGGGCGGCGACCCGGTCGGTGGCGATTAGGATGCCGTCGAGGTTGACATGGCTGTACCCGGCGGCCTTGGCGGCCAGCAATGCTGAGTGCAGGCTGGGCTGATGGGCGGCGAGTACGTCGATGCCCTCGTGCAGGTAGCGGTAGGCCGTCGACCCGCCAATTGCGTTGTCGGCGGCCAACTGGGCCACCCGAGTGCCATCGAGGAACCAGCGTAGGACCAGCACGGCGTGAGCGAAGCAGCTCAACGCGCGACGTCCGTTACGGGTGCCTCGTTGCTGCCGTTGCGTGTGCAGCAGGCCCGACAGGAACAGCACGGTCTCTTCGCGCGCTGAGAGCACGGCGGCGTATGTGACACTGGTGGCCACGCAGAACCCCTATGGAGTTATCTGTGCAAGGACCAGTCTTCATACCCGGGGTTCTGCGTCTTCTCGTTGTACCGCAAGCTGTTCGGCGCGTCAGAACGGGTTGGCCACGCTTCAGTTGTAAGCCGACTGGGAGGAAGCCGGCTCCCCCGTTGTCCAGATGGTGGCGGCACGGTCGTCGAGAAAGGCCCAGCCCTGACCAAAGAACCACACCAGCCCTTCGCCGGCCCCAGCGATGAAAAACGCCAGCACCTCGCCGATCGTGGCGCCAAGGTGTTGGGCATCGTCGATGCTCAACTCGAAGTTCACAATCTGCTGGCACTGGCGCAGATGCGTCCGGACCCGTGTCGGCGGCCCGGGCTCACCGGTCGCCGACGCCGCGCCCGGACCGGTCGCTGCTGGCAGGCTCTCCTCCAGCATATCGGCGATCTGCCGCTTATCAGTGACGCTGCCGATCTGGATCGGCCTTCCCTCGGGCTTCCAATGCACCTCGATCCACGCCCTGCCGTCACCGGCCGGCTCCACCCGCAGATGGCGAAACATCGACTCGACCGCCGCATCCAGCTCGTCCTCAGCCAACTCAAGCGCCTCCGCCAGAGTCCACAGGTCGGCAACGTCCAACTCACGACGCATCGCCTCGGCCTCAAGCGAAACCTGACGCCTGCAGTACACACTGATCCACTCAGCCATCGACAAACCATAGCGACACGGCCGTCAAAATCGCCCCGGGGTCCGCAACGCTCCCTCACCCAGCGTCGGCCCAAGCGCCAACGGTTCAGGGCCCCGCCCGCTACACACCGCCGCCAGCCGTTACCGGGAATGGTTCACTGTCCCCGTCTGATGATTGTTATTATGTATGCAATGCTCGTTCTACGTTACGTCAGCACAAGTTTGTGGACGATGAGAAGGCCCGTCGACTAGTGCCAATCGAATGATTCTAAGACGTCAACGATCATGATGGGCTCTTGTCGTATGGCAGCGGAAAGCGACAGGGCTACATCGATGGTGTCACCGTAGTCGCCACAAATAAGGCTCAGAGGGTCCGCGGACATCGACGAATTCGAAAGCTGCCCCGCGCGAGCCCGGCTCAACCATCGTGGCTCCCGTGCGGCCCAGGCCTTTGGTAGTCGTTGGAATTGTAGAATGGGCGTGAGGGTTGGATCTTGGTCTCCTTCTCTCGGCACCTCTCTGTCGCGTGTTGAAACGAGGCTCCGCGGCCACTCGGCGATTAGGCTACCGTTGTAGACCACGGCCAGTTTTTCCAGCAACGATAAAGCCGAATATCCCCTCGGTATGGCGTCGCTTGGGTGACGTTCGTCGGATTCGTCGTAGCCGACTACAGCGGGGTAGGCTCGGGTGTACCCGGAGGAGTACCACATCCGCTGTGTGCGTCTGTCGGTCAAATCAAACGGGTCGAGCCCGCCTGCTGGCCAATCCACCCGGAGTGGCGTTGCTTCCAGTGCCGGCAACGATTCAACGACCCAAGCGTGGTCGACGGGGTGCACCATCATCCGTAAATCATCCGTTAGAGTTCTGGGAGTTTTGCGGTCGAGGCAGCTTTGCCATGGAGGCGTCGCGGGTCTTATGGGAACGAGGGCAGGAGCGTGTTCGCGATGCCAGGCGAGACCTGGGATAGGGGAGGGTGCTGGTGAACTCTGAGGAGATTTTGGCCGTCGACGTGGCGCACGTGTGGCACCCGTACACGGCGGTGCCGCCGGGCAGCCCGCCGTACGTCGTGGAGAGCGCGCACGGGGTGCGGCTGCGGCTCGCGGACGGGCGGGAGCTGGTGGACGGCATGTCGTCCTGGTGGGCGGCGATCCACGGCTACCGGCACCCGGTGCTCGACGCGGCGGTGACCGACCAGCTGGGCCGGATGAGTCACGTGATGTTCGGCGGGCTGACCCACGAGCCGGCGGTCACGCTGGCCCGTACCCTCGTCGAGCTGGCCCCGGACGGCCTGGAGCACGTCTTCCTCGCCGACTCCGGTTCGGTGAGCGTGGAGGTGGCCGTCAAGATGTGCCTGCAGTACCAGCGGGCCACCGGCCGGCCGGAGCGCCGCCGGCTGGGCACCTGGCGGGGCGGGTACCACGGCGACACCTTCCACCCGATGAGCGTCTGCGACCCCGAGGGCGGCATGCACCA
Organism: Micromonospora sp. NPDC047707; assembly: GCF_040704235.1. NCBI lineage: Bacteria > Bacillati > Actinomycetota > Actinomycetes > Micromonosporales > Micromonosporaceae > Micromonospora > Micromonospora sp. NPDC047707. The sequence continues at coordinate 7,940 of NZ_JBEYSU010000057.1, read as the reverse complement.
CCTGTGGGGGGACGTGCTGCCCCGGCAGGTGTTCGCCCCGGTGCCACCGGGCGGCTTCGACACGCCGCCCGACCCGGCGTACGAGGCGGCCCTCGCGGACGCGGTCGAGCGGCACGCCCACGAGCTGGCCGCCGTCATCGTCGAGCCGGTCGTCCAGGGGGCCGGCGGGATGCGTTTCCACCACCCGCACTACCTGCGGGTGCTGCGGGAGGTCACCCGCGCCCACGGGGTGCTGCTGATCTTCGACGAGATCGCCACCGGCTTCGGCCGGACCGGTGCGATGTTCGCCGCGGAGCACGCCGGGGTGGCCCCTGACGTCCTCTGTGTGGGCAAGGCCCTCACCGGGGGGTACCTGACCCTGGCCGCCGCTCTCTGCACGCCGGAGATCGCCCGGGGCATCTCGGCGGGCGGCGTGCTGGCGCACGGCCCCACCTTCATGGGCAACCCGCTCGCCTGCGCGGTCGCCAACGCCTCCCTCGGCCTGCTGCGGGCCGGGGACTGGCCGGCCGAGGTGGCGCGGATCGAGGCGGGGCTGCGGGCCGGTCTGGAACCGTTGCGCGGCGCGCCGGGCGTGGTGGACGTCCGGGTGCTCGGCGCGATCGGCGTGGTGCAGCTCGACCACGACGTGGACCTCCCGGCAGCCAGCGCCGCCGCGGCCGACGAGGGCGTCTGGCTGCGGCCGTTCCGGGACCTGGTCTACACCATGCCGCCGTACGTCACCGACGACGCCGACGTGGCCCGGATCGCCGCCGGCGTCGCGGCCGCCGTGAAGGCTAACTGAACTTGTTCATCAGCCTCGCCCTCTTGAAACAATGAGGGTGGCGCCCAGGGCCGGTTTCCTCCGCGGAAACCGGCCCTGATTCGTCGTCTCCGCCAGCGGCCTCGGATTGCGAATCGGGTGGGCGTCTCAGGCCCAAAGTCTGAACAGGCAAAAGACCTGCCACGTAGGAGTTTTGCCGGCAGAAGGCCGTCGGTTCGTCCCGATCCAAATCGGTACCACCAGTGGCGTGCGGGTGTAGCGCAGGCGGTGGTCAGTATCCGGCCACCAGCGGGCATATTGCAGCAGCCGACGTCCGGGTTGAGCAGGCGTGGACGGCGGTGTGCGGCTGGCAAATGTCAGCAGCCACTGTGCGCCGCCCACGATTTTCTCGATTGCTTCCGCAGGTTGTGGCACAGGCGCCGCCGACAGGGGACCTGCACTGGCTCCCGGCGCGCCGTTACGGACCACCTCGGCTACGGCCGCGAAAGCCGCACCCTTAGCAAGCCGACCAGGGCACCAACCAGCACGCAAAGGGCCTGCGGCCGGCCGGCCGCATTCGACCTTCGTAGTTGTCGGCAGCGCCGCGCCGTCGAGCGCGGCTTCAATAGGCTACGCCACCGCTCTGCTATCCGATACGACTGTGAGGATGATCGGGTGCTGCCTGGGACTGGAGTCTAACCCGCGATACGACCGGCATTCGGTGCCTTGAGTTTGATCTGTCGGCTCGAGTCCTGGGCGGTACTTGCTGCCGCCGGACCGGCGGGACGTGTCCCGATAGGGGCCTTGCCGCTAACAAGGCGCCATCAAAGTCCTGACCGCCCCTGCCGGCCCGGCGACGGCCATCCGTTCCCAAGCCGTCAGGAGCCGAACAACCCCGTTCAGCATGTCGCATCCGTCGCCCGACCAGCACGACATTCCTGAGGAGGTGATCCTCGGCGTGGACACGCATAAGGACCTTCACGTCGCAGCGGTCGTCAGCATCCACGGCGTTCTGCTCGACAGCCGTAGCTTCCTCACCACGGCTGAGGGCTACCGCACGATGCTGGACTGGGCCACTGCGTTCGGCCCGGTTCGGCAAGCCGGGGTGGAGGGCACCCATGCCTACGGTGCGGCGCTGACTCGCCACCTGCTGACCGCCGGGATCCGCGTCGTCGAGGTCAACCAGCTGGACAAGGCCCACCGGCGTCGCCGAGGCAAGACTGACGCCATCGACGCCGAAGCAGCAGCTCGAGCCGTCCTATTGCGCGACTTCGCTGGGACAAGCGCACCCGCGCCTACATCGACCGACGTGTCTCCGAAGGCAAAACCAGACGCGAAGCGATCCGTTGCCTCAAACGCTACGTCGCACGGAGCTCTACGAACTCATCGCCCGAACCCCGAAGCACGCGAGCCTGCCGTCGATTGCTTGACGTCCATAGGGGCATCAACCTTGGGCGTCCGTACACCCGGCTTGACAGAGGCATGTCAGTGGGTCTTTGTAAGATCCCTCAAGTGTTATGAAAGGTAGGGCGGTGAGCATGTCCTTTGCACCTGTCACGTACCGCGCCGTCGAGGTCGACGGCATCCGGACGTTCTACCGGGAGACGGGGCCGCCAGGCGCTCCCGTGGTGCTGCTGCCGCACGGCTACCCGTCGTCGTCGTTCCAGTTCCGCAACCTCATGCCGGCGCTGGGCGACCGCTGGCGACTGATCGCCCCGGACCTGCCGGGATTCGGGTACACGCGGGCCGACGCCGGGCGGTTCGCGTACACCTTCGACGCGTACGCCGATTTCCTGCGTCACTTCGTCGACGTCCTCGGGCTGACCCGGTACGTCATCTACCTTCAGGACTACGGCTCCCAGTTCGGCCTGCGACTGGCCATGGGCGCGCCGGAGCGGGTCGCGGCGCTCGTGATCCAGAACGGCGACATCTACGAGGACCAGCACGGCCCGAAGTACGCGCCGCTGAAGGAGATGTGGGCCGACCCGAACCCGCAGGCGCTGGCCGCGGTGGCGGAGAACGTGTCGGAGGACGGGTTCCGGGACGAGTTCCTCGGCGAGGTCCCCGACGAGATCGCCGAGCGGATCAGCCCGGACCTGTGGACCCTCTCGTGGGCGCAGGTCGGCCGTCCGCCCGGCCCGGAGAACCTGGTGCGTCTCCTCGCCGACCAGCGCACCACGGTCGAGTGGTTCCCCCGGCAGCAGGCGTACCTCCGCGAGCACCGGCCGCCCACGCTCATCGTCTGGGGGCCGCACGACGGGTACATGCCCGAGGGCGCCGCCCGGGCGTACCTGCGTGACCTCCCGGACGCGGAGCTGCACCTGCTGGACGGCGGCGGCCACTGGTTGCTGGAGACCCACCTCCACGAGGTCGTGCCGTTGCTGCGCAACTTCCTCGACCGCGTCCATCACCGCTGAGCGACGTCCGGCTACGTGCCTGCGCCGAGCCGATGAACCGGGTCTGCCAGGTGGCCCGGGAATGTCAGCGGATAGATGCTCTGCGGCTTGGGCATCAAGGGTGACGAATCGACCTGGCAGGCCGCGCAGTCGTCGCGGTAGGCGTCGAGGGAGGCACCGCCGACTCCGGTAGGCAAGGTCGACGCCGCGGTGAGCCTGATCCGCACCACGTAAGCTGGTGAGCTAAGCGAATGGCTGGCGATCGGGCGTTCTGCTGCAGGCCGCACGAAAATATCGAATCCACCTCTCGACGGCCAAGGGCCCGCTTACCGGCGCGCCGACATCGTCCTTCAAGTGTCTGCCTTCGGCTCGCAACGTCGCCCACGTAGCTGTGTTGTCACCATGACTATGGGCGAGCAGGCTACCGTCGCCCAGCCATCTCGATCTCGTCCTTGGAAGGGGCCTACTTTGCCGGCCTGGATCCGTTGCGGTGGACAAGGTTGACGCCGGGTGCCCACGGGACGGTGTCGTCAGCGACGTCACGGTAGAGTTGGTAGGTCCGGATCGCGTCACCGTCTCGAACCACACCGACACACTTTTTGACGACCTCGGTTATGTAGCCGGAGAATCGCGGGCGCGCTTGCAAATGGTGGATCGACCCGAGCCGACCAGGAGGCTGAGAGCATGACGAAGGCCCTCATCGTGGGGGCCGGCATCGCCGGTGCCGCCACCGCCATCGCTTTGCGAAGGGTGGGGATTGACTCGGTTGTGTATGAGAGGCATCCGGTGGGTGGAGGCGACGGCGGGGCTTTTCTTACGGTGATGAGCAATGGCATGGCCGCGCTGCGGTCTATTGACGTGCAGCGGCCGGTCGTTGAGAACTCGTTCCCCGCGAGAAGCGTGGAAATTTTCAACGCGGCCGGAGAGCATCTTGATCACCGGTTTATCGCCGCTGACGACGACGGTCCGCGCACGCTCGCCCGAGCGAGGCTGTGCCAGGTGCTGCAGGCGGAGGCGGTGGCGCGCGGTGTCCGCATCGAGCACGGCAAGCGGCTTGTGGCCGGCGAGTTGTTGCCTGGTGGGGGTGTCGGCGTGTCCTTCGCCGACGGCAGTCGTGCTGAGGGCGACTTGCTCGTGGGAGCAGACGGCATTCGTTCGGTGACGCGCGGGCTGATCGATCCCAGCGCTCCGCGCCCACGGTACACCGGCCACAGCGTTGTCTACGGGTACGCCCCGGCCGCGCCCGCCGCGACAAGCCCCGACGCATACCACATGATCTTCGGTACCCAGGCATTCTTCGGATATACAACGCCGCCGGACGGCCGCACCTGGTGGTTCGCGCGTCTGCCGGGCATTGAATCAGATGCCGCGGAACGCATGACGGTAACGGTGTCCGAGTGGAAGCGACGGGTGCAGCAAGCATTCCTCGACGACCGCGTGCCGGTTGACGCAATCGTCGAGGCTACCGGCGACGACGTGGTCGGCGGCGACTCCTACGACATCCCGACGACTCGGCGGTGGCACAACGGTTCGATGGTAGTGGTAGGTGACGCGGCGCATGCTGCGTCACCAGCTGCCGCGCAAGGCGCGTCTATGGCACTCGAGGATGCTGTGGCATTGGCGACATGCCTCCGCGACACCCACGATGTCGCGGAAGCGTTTACCGTCTTTGAAGCGAGCCGACGGGAACCCGCGGAGGCGACGGTAGCCGCGAGTGCGGATATGAGCCGCCGACGCCGGCCGGGCACCTCGTAGCCTTGCTTACAACGCTGATTACTACTGGTTAGGTGTACTGCCCAGGGACGTTGGTCGAGGTTGTGTGACGACACGACGTAGATAGACGTGATGACGAAGGCCTCCGGTTGTGGAGTGGGGCTGTCTAGGGCTGTCTCGTAACTGGGTGGAGGCGTTGCCCGTAGGCGGGTTGGTTGGTCACCAGGTCATGGCGATGTTGTGTAGGTGAGCAATGCCGGAAGCGGCGCGGTCAATGTGCGGGCGGCGCGGCGGTCGTCGCGCAGGATTTTCCAGCTCTTTATCCGGGCCAGCGTGTGTTCGACCTGCGCTCGGACCGTGCGGTGCTGGGCGTTCAGGTCCTCCTTCCAGGCCGGGACCAGAAGGTGTTGCACGAGGTGGGTGAGCGGCTGGGCTGGCGGTGGCTGAATCTGTGGCGCGATACCGACCAGATCGGGGGCTGGATCTTCTCGCCGCACCGGCCCGGGCAGCCGCTGTCCATTTGTGGGCCGGCAGCGGCGGTCGACCGGCGACTCCGTGATCCTTGGGACGTGAAAATCCCGCCCGGTGACAGCGTTCCGCCCCCTGTTGTCGGGCACTGGCCGGGCGAGTCGGACGAACGCTTCGTGGCAGCGGTGAGGGAGCTGAGAGACCGCCTTCGCGCAGCGAGAGATTAGAGCGTCCTGTCAATCTTGCGGGGGTGAGGCCAACGAAAGCTTTTCGTCTTGCGTTTGTCGATCAGCGGGTTCACGGGTGTCGAGCCTGGTGTCGGCCGAAGAAGTGTAGCTTGCTGACGTTCGGGATGTTTGCGTTGGTCACCGGTGCGGGTGGTGATCCACTTGCCGACGAGAGGCCGGTCGCGTCCGTTGACTACCCGGTCGAGCACTGGGTGCACCTGCATCGGTGGTTGTGAGGACAACCGAATATCGTGCGGTGGCCGCGGGCCACATCGTAGACCCTGCCGGTTGGCGGGTCATTGTGGACGAGGCGGTGACGGCCAGGACATAGCCGATCCCACGGTGTTCCAGGTCAGCGCGGAGGGCAGGATCGGCGCCGTAGACCTCGTCGCCGGTCACTCACCCGAACGGGACTCCGGCGTCCAGCGCGGCGGCGATCATCTGCCGGGCCGGGGCCGGCTTCGTCGCGAATCCGACGTCGTCCGGCACGCCGGCGGCGACGAGGCGGTCGGGCCGGTCGCACCAGGTGGCCTCCGGCAGGTAGCCCGCTCCACCAAGGACCAGCAGGCCTTGCGTTCCGCGTCCGACAGCAGCCGGTCCACGAACTGCCCGGCCGTCCGCCGTGGCTCCACCCGTGCGAACCGGGCAGCGACACGCGTCGGCTGCGACCGGCGCGTGGCGATTAACGACGGCCGCACCCTCCTGCGTGCTGACGACCCTCGCCGACAAATCTCCATGGGGCTGGCTCCGAAGACGGCCGCGAAGGAGGGTTCACTGGTGCGCCGTTGCGGGTTGTCGCCGCGCGGCCAGAAGCAGGGCTGCCGCGGTGTCGGAACCGACGTCGGCAGCAGGGGCACGCTATTCAGCGCCCAAGGAGTCGACGGTTGCATTCCAGCGGCCCGACGGGGTGCGGTCAACCGCTGATTTGCGCCTCGGCCGTCGGCCGTCCGCCGACGGCCAACGAATCAGTCACAGCCGGAGACGATTAACGCGCCCCCGCGGATCTTCGCTGATTGCGCAGCCCGCCGCCCACCCACTACCGAATTCACCGTATCCGCGCCCTGAAGGTCTTTGGATGGAGGCGATGCCTGCTGGCCTACGCGATCCGCCGATAAGCTGTACGTGACAGCAGGGCTACGTGAGCAACGGCGGCGCCGGTCGAGGGGATGCAGCCCGCCGCCTTAGTAATGCAACGACCACGCGAGCACGATCCGCTGTCAAGCTTATAAGCTTCAGTCAACCCCTAATCTTCGGCAGCGTCGATGCGACTGGTCATGCGCGTTATTGACTCTCGGAAGCCGTGGCGCTCGTAAAAACGGATAGCTGCAAGGTTTGATGCGACCACGTCAAGGTCAAGGGTGATGACCGCCTGAGCGAGGAGGCGTCGCTTGATCGCGTCCAGCAGTGCGCCACCCACGCCTCCTCCTCGGATGGACGGTAGGACGGACAGGCTCTCCAACACAGCGACTCGACCGCGCTGCTCCCAAATAGCGCCTCGTTCGCCGTCCTGCACCCGCACCATCGCGTATCCGACTGGACGGCTGACCTGTTCGGCAACAAGCCCGAAGGCATCCGGCCCGCTCAACCATTTCCGGTACAGTTCGCTCCGCCGCTGCCACGACTGCCGCTTGTCGACCGCGACGCTGACTTCCGTGATCCGAGTACCCACCGCTACATGGTGCTCATAGAGCACCTGCCACAACTCGGCGACGTCGTCGACACCATCAGGTCTGAGCTCTCGAATCTGCAATGGTTCTCCGGTCACGCCGCGATTATGTCATGTGACCGCAGGGCGTTGGTCAGGCAGTACCCAGCGGGTCCTGGCCGGGCGCGCTGGTGACCAGGACCCCCAAGAGCGGACCGCAACCGTTGGCAACCTCCGGGATCGACTTGCCCCTCAGCCAAGCCGACTCAACCGCATGCCGCCCCGACTATTCGCGTCCGGCCTCCACGCCCTGTCCATCGCCAGGGTCGGGTCAGTGACGATTGCAACGGGGACATTTAAGTGAACCGCGTACCGCTCCAGTCCCACGTGGGTCGACCTCCGGGCTGGCGTAACGGATGTCCTCCCGCAGCATTCCGGCGAGCGCTGGATCGTCGTCGACCTCGCCGCCCTGTGTCTCCTGCAACTTTGCCGACCGATCCGGCAAGCACTCAGTCGGCGCTCATCCTGCAAGAGCCGCGGCACTCCACTACGAGCTCCTAACGAAATGATGTTGGGCGTATCCGGTGAAGGTGAGGGTCGTTCTGTCTGGGTGTGAGGAGGGGGTGAGCAGCCGCCGTGGATCGAGTCCGACGAGCTGTGGGCTGAGATCGCGCCGCTGCTGCCGCCCCGCCCGCCGCGCCGGCACCGGTTCCCGGGCCGTAAGCCCCTCGACGACCGCAAGGTGTTGTGCG
>NZ_JBEYSU010000056.1:0-14459 GCF_040704235.1 Micromonospora sp. NPDC047707 | reverse complement strand
GCCGGGCCCTGCCGCGGCGGGGTCGCCCGCAGGGCAGACAGGACGGCGCCGAGGTCCTGCGCCAGCACGGTACGGTCGACGTCCCGCGCCACCTCGACGGTGTCTCCGGGCAGCCAGCGGCGCACCGACCACGGAAACGGATAGCCCGCCCCCGGTTGCCCCGTGGCGATCGGCGCCGGTACGGGCACCGGCAGGTGCGCAGCCAGGACCGGCAGGCAGCGGTCCTCCTTGGCGATGCCGGCGACGTAGCCCTCCGCGCTGGGCAGACGCACGGCCAGGTGATTGCCGAGCCGGAAGGTCCGATTGTCCCAGCCCTGGCGAGCCACCGGCGTGACGGGCAGGCCGGACCAGTCGGGAAACTGCTCAGCGACCAAGGCGCGTACGAGGTCAGCGGTCATATCGATCACACCGTTCAGTCTGCGCACGTCGTCCAGCCGTTTTGACCCACCAACGCTTGCCCCGGCGAGTTCGCTAGCCGAACGTGTCACCGAGGTCCCGAGACTGAGTTGTCACCGACGTCCTGAGACCCGGCATTCGCCGGCAGCCGGCCGGATAGGGAGTATTGGCCGGTTGTAGCCGGCGCTATGGTCTGTGCATGTCGCTCGTCCCATGGGCCTATGAGATCTCCCGACAGAACCTTTCAGGCACGTTGCCTCGTCGATGGGCTCACGTTCAGGGTGTCGCACTAAAGGCACGCACCCTCACCGCGGCCGTCGGCGATGATGCACCCCTGCTGGAAGCCGCCGCGATTCTTCACGATGTCGGCTACGCACCTCACCTGGCCAAGACCGGCTTTCATCCGCTGGACGGTGCGGTTTACCTCCAAGGCTTGGCTGCGCCGGACCGTCTGGTCCACCTTGTAGCGCATCACTCCTGTGCGGTGAGGGAGGCTCGTCTACGGGGTCTGGAAAGAGAGCTCGCGCCCTTCCACGACGAAGAAGGGCCAGTGAGGGATGCGCTGTGGATGTGTGACCTTACAACGACTCCCGACGGAGAGCCTACGGACTTCGCCAGCAGGGTTGCCGAGATCAAGGAGCGGTACGGTCCCGGTGACCTGGTCACAGTCTTCATCGACAGCGCGCAGCAGGACCTATCAGACGCGATAGATAGAACGAACAGCCGACTTCAAGAAATCGCCGGCTAACCGATGTAAGGAGCGTCGTTCTCTAGGCCATGGCGGATTCGTAAGAGCATGGACGGGTGGATTGGCAGACGTTCAATGGCTTCTGGTTCAACCCACCTCACCTCCGACGACTCGTCGCTCGTCTGAATCGTGCCGCCAGCCGATTTCGCGCGTAGACATACCGAGAACTCCTGTCGGACCTCTCCGTTGTCATACGCAATCACGTGAGCGGGGTCCGAGTAGATGCCGGAGATGCCGGTGAGTTCAACGCGTAGACCTGTCTCCTCCTCAACCTCGCGACGGGCTGCTTGGGCGGTGGATTCGCCGACATCTTGCGCTCCCCCTGGTAGCGCCCAGAGGCTGTTGTCGGACCGCTTGATGAGGAGGACGCGCCCGGCGTCGTCTTGCACGAAGACAGTCACAGCCACCACAAGGGAGTTGGCCCTGGGTGCATTGGGATCGTTCAGGTAGTCAGTCTTGGGCACGTGCTAGGCCCTGCCTTCCTGCTGCGTCGAAGCATCCCAGACTGCCTCGAAGCTGCCAGCGTAGGTGTCGAAGAGACCGTAAGAGGCCGTCTTCCGGAGGTGCATCGCCGGCGCCATAGGTGCTGTCTTGCCGTAGACGTGCGGGTTCACGAGCATCTCGTTGTCGAAACGGTAGATCGAGTTGTAGAGCACAGTGGAGTGGCTCCTCACCTCGACGTTCTGCACCGCACGGAGCGGCCGAAAGAAGGCGTTGGCGTGGTCAATCTTCGCTGAGATCGTCTCTTGTCCGATCCCTTCGTCAATGCTCCGCTGCTTCACAACGTTGCTGTCGCGGTCGCCGAGCAGGATGCGAACCCTCGTACCGGCGCTTGCCTTCCTGCGGAGTCGGTCCAGGAGGTCGGGCTTCTCGGTGAGGAACATCCCGACGTACACAAGGATGTCGATCTCCGCTGTCGCCCCATCTAGTAGCCGATCCCAAAGGTTCGGCGGGACCGATCCTCTGGTGGGGTAGAACTGCACCATGCCTGTCGAATCCGTCGCGTCGGCAGCAGCTCTCCGCGCTCCTGGCCAAAGGTAGTCCTCGTCCTCCTTCAGCCTCTTGGCGATTTTGAAGCGTGTACGAGGATGCGGGACTCTGCCGCCGAGCCAGCGACTCACGGTCTTGACATCGCACTCCGTCAGCAGCGCCAGCTCGGCCGGCGAAACGCGGGCGCGCTCAAGGGCATCTCGTAGACGCTCGTTCGCCATCGTCGCTCCCGGATTCCCTGGGACGTTTTCACCACTATAAACGTCCCAAGCGTCACCGCAAGGCCGTTCCGGCGTCACCTTCCTCGATGTGTGCTTGAGGTGCGAGCGAGAAGCCCGCAGGAGCAGTCGTCCAACAGGGGACGCGCTCAGACACAGGAGGTCTGTTGTGAAGCTGTACGTGGACACCGCGAGCAAGCAGGTCCAGGTGACGAAGGACCCCGCGCCGAAGAACGACCCGAACGGCAACCAGAAGTCGGAGAAGAACACTGGCCGGCCCATGTGGTCCACCCAGGTCTTCGTTCTCGACGAGACCGGCGGCGAGATCATCACCATCACCACGGCGGGTGAGAAGCCGGATGTGACGGTGGGGCAGCTCGTCGCTGTCGAGCAGTTGGAGGCCATTCCGTGGGCGACCAACGGGCGCAACGGCGTCGCGTTCCGTGCCGTGTCGCTGAAGCCGAAGACGGGTTCCTCGGCGGCCAAGTAGGTCCCTGGCTCACCTGTGCTGCGTGAGCTTCTGGTGTCACATGCGCTGAGGCGCGAAGCGGCCTGATGGTCCGCTGAAACACAAGAGGAACGGTCCGGGAGTGGTTCCGACTCCTACGCTCCCGGCCCGGCCACCACGCTCGGTGGTGGCACCCCCGCAAGAGCTGGCGCGGGGTCGGTCCGACTCCTACATCTGCCGACCCCGTGCCCTCCAACTCATCCACCCACTGATGGGAGGACTCGTCGTGTCCAAGTCTAGCCCCCGCCGCCCCTTCGGCGGGAAGTCCACCGGAACGGTGACGGTGATCGAGGCCCGTGTTCACCGGTCCTCGGCTCGGAACGCCCGGTTGGCGTTCATCCTGACGGCGGTCATCGTCGGCCTTCTCGCGGCCGTGGTGGCCGCTTCCTACATGCACCCGATCCTTGCCCTGTTCGTCGGCGTCCTCGTCGGCCTGCCGCTGGGCGGCATCGTCTGGGTGCTGGTCCGTATCTGGCCGGTGCTGCGGCTGCTGTGGTGGTGGAGCACCGAAATCAGCGTCGTCACCATCGGCGGCTACTGCTGGACGCAGCTAGCCAACCACACCCCAACGGCCGTCACCTTCGCGGTCGTCGCCCTGGTCGTCGGCGTCCCCGCCGCCATCCCGGCCAGCCGGCGACAGATCATGGCATGGATCTGGTGCCTGGTCGTGCGGCATCGGCTGCGCGTGTGCTTCGCACAGTTCACCATCGCCAACCAGTCCGGTTCGCTGCCGCTGATCCTGTGGGCCCGTCCGACCCCGGTCGGTGAGCGGGTCTGGGTCTACCTGCGGCCCGGCCTGTCGGCCAAGGATCTGGAATCCCGCCTGGACAAGATCGCCGTGGCCTGCCACGCCTCCACCGTGCTCATCGAACGCGCCTCCGAGCGCACCGCCGCGTACCTGCGGTTCGACATCAAACGCCGCGAGGTGCTCACCGCCAACGTCGGCTCACCCCTCGTCGACGTCATCGACCCCAACACTCCCACCGTCGAGCAGGCACCCGTGACGGTGCCGACCGCCCTGGACCTGCCGGACGTCGAGGCACATGTCATCACCCTGCCGACGCAGGGCAAGCCGGCCACGAAGAAGCCGGCCGCTTCCACCTCCGCCAACGGCAGCAAGTCCGCGGCTTCGTCCTCCGCCACCGAGGACGACGTGTCGGACTGGATCTGAGCCATGACGCAGATCGAGTACGACGAGGCCACCGACGGCTTCTACTTCCACTGCTACGACTGCGGCCGTGACGGCCGCATCTGGGACCGCCGCCGTGACGCCGAGCTCGACGCCGACCGGCACGACGAGCAGCACGACGACGGCCTGATCTAACCCCTACCCAACCGGTGCGCGAGGAGCCCTGCGGGCTCGTTCGTGTGGCTCCTCGCGCCCACTTTCCGCCCGAAGGAGGGCAACACCCATGACCACCACGACAGCCGCCCCGGACACCGGCATACCGGTGGGTCCTGGGCTGTCGATGTTCGACCCCATTTTCGTCGGCATCGACGAGTTCGGTCAGCCCGTCTACATCACCCTCGCCTACCGCAACCTCCTCGCTGGCGGCGAACCCGGCGGCGGCAAGTCCGGTCTGCTCAACTGCATCGCCGCCCACGCCGCTCTCTCCGTCGACTCCCGGCTCGTGCTGCTCGACGGCAAGCTCGTCGAACTCGGCCAGTGGGAAGACTGCGCCGACGCGTTCATCGGCCCCGACATCACCACCGCCCTCGACGTCCTCAAGCGGCTCCAGGTCGTGATGAACAACCGCTACGCCTGGCTACGCGCCCACGGCCGCCGCAAACTCACCGCCGCCGACCGCCTCTCCGTCATCACGGTCCTGGTCGACGAAATCGCCTTCTACTCCGCCACCGTCGGCACCAAGAAGGAACAAGAAGAGTTCGTCGCCCTGCTGCGCGACCTGGTCGCCCGAGGCCGCGCCGCCGGCATCCCCGTGGTCGCCGCCACCCAGCGGCCGTCGTTCGACATCATCCCCACCAGCCTGCGGGACCTGTTCGGCTACCGCGCCGCGTTCCGGTGCACCACCCCCAACTCGTCGAACATCGTGCTCGGTCACGGCTGGGCCGAGCAGGGCTACTCCGCCACCGACATCCAGCCCACCAACCAGGGCGCCGCATACCTCATCGCCGAAGGCGGCGTACCCCGCCGCATCAAGGTCGCCTACCTCACCGACGCGCAGATTGCCGGCATCGCCGACTACGCCGCCTGGATTCGCCGACCCACCACCCCCACCAGCAACCCGAGCGATTGGGAGGCCGTGGCATGACCACACCGCTGCACGACTGCGCCGACTACATGGAGGTCGTCGACGCCGAAATCGACAAGGTCACCGGCCACCTGTGGCAGTACCTGCGCTGCACCGCCTGCGGCAAGCGCGACGGCCACATCGACCAGGGCTTCTCCGGCCCGATTCCCGACGACGCCGTCTTCTACAACGACCCCGGCTGGGAGGTCACGCGATGACCACCCGCGAACGCGCTTACGCCCGCGCGAACAACCAGAAGGCCGCGCAGTACGTCGAGCTGTGGATCGTCGCTGCGCCGTCCGAGATCGCGGCCATGGTCCAGGTCGCCTCGGCCAGTGGCCGGCTCGTCTTCGTCTCCGTGCCGACCCCGATGGGCGGCGACGACACCCGACACCGCCGCTACCTGCGGCTGCGTACCCGATAGCAGTCGACGGAACCGGCTCACGCCCTGGAAAGCCGATCCGGTTCCGCCGACCTCCACCAACAGCCCTACTGAAAGGACGTGGCTGCCATGAAGGCTACCCACCAACCACCCACTACCGGGCAGGTCACTCCGGCTGACCTGCTGCGGATGGCTGCCCTCTACCTGCGCCGGCACGGCTGGCACCAGGGCACCTACTACGACACCAGCACCGACACCCCCACCCCGCCGGCCTGCGCCGCCGGGGCCATCGGCATCGCCTGCGCCGGCCACCGCGTCGAGCACTTCGCCCAACTCGACCCGGACACCCTGGCCGACTACCTCGCCACCCTCGGCGCGTTCGTCGACTACCTCGACACCCACTACCCGCTGTTCCTCGTCGACGAGGACGGCTTCGTCATCGACGAGCACACCTCCCCCTACTCCTGGAACGACGACCCCCTGTGCACCGCAGAGCTCGTTATCGCCGCCCTGGATGACGCGGCGAAGGAGTGGGACCGCCTCCACACCGAGGGAGGCGAGCGCTGATGTTCACCGTCAAGGCGTCCTTGACGCACACCCCCTCTCGCGGCAAGCGCCGGCAGATTGTCGAGAACGACGAGTTCGCCGCCTTCGCCCGCCGCATCATCCGCGCCCACGGCCGCCGCGTCGCCACCGGCGACGTCGAAGCGCTGCGCGACCTGGTCGCCCTGTCCGCCCAACTCGACGACGCCATCGGTGAGGCCGTGATCGGACTGCGTGCCTTCGGCTACTCCTGGGCCGAAATCGGCTCTCGGCTCGGTATCTCCAAGCAGGCCGCCCAGCAGCGCTGGGGAGGCCAGTCATGACCGACCTTCGCAGCGTCGAGCTGAACCAGCTCGCCGACCCCACTGGTATCCGGGTCGAGTTCTACGACCCTGCCGGTACCCGCTACGGCTTCCCCACCTTCCCCTACGAGTCGGCCCCTTCAGGGCTCGCGACCCGCCGGCAACTGCGTGCCGCCGGCCTCCGTCCGGGAGGCCACGACCCGGTGGCCCAGATCCTGTGGCGGCGCGGCAAGCGCGTCGCCTACCTCTACCGCCTCGACCTCGCCGCCCCCAAGCGCACCGCCACCCCGGCTCAGCGCGAGGCGATCGCGAAGGCGCTTCGGGCTCGCCGTACCTGCCGCACCTGCGGCGTCGTGCGGCCCTACTACATCCCCCGCCGCTACGGCTGCTGCTTCGACTGCCACGAAGGGAGCCCCTCGTGAGCTTCCACCTTGCCGACCCGTGCCTGTGGTGCATCGAGGGCAGCACCCCCGCCGGCATCCACGACGTTCTTGGCCCGGTCTACAAGCCCTGCCCGGTCTGCCTCGGCCGCTGCGTCCTGTGTGAGGGCGAAGGCCTGTTCCCGGCCGACTTCACCTGCCTGCCCTGCTTCCGGCAGCAACTCGCCGCCCGAGGGCTGGCCCCGATCATGTGCGCCCACTGCGCGGGCGTCGTCGACCTCATCCCCCTCGACACGGTTCCGGCTCCGGAGGTGACTCCCCATGCCCACTGACCCGAGCACTGTCACCGAGCAGTTCGCCGCCGAGTACGCCCGCAACGCCGTGCCCACCATGCTCAAGGCAATCGCCTCGATCAAGCGCTACAACCGGTTCGTCCTGCTCGGCGCTCTCGCCACCAGCTACCTGCACCAGGCCCACTACCTGTGGACCCAAAACGCCGGCTACTTCGCCTACCTGGTGCCCCTGATCTTCGACGCCGCGATGGTGTCGATGCTGACCGTCGTCCGCACCTCCGGCATCGCGAAGGATGCCAAGCGGGGAGCACTGATCGTCTTCTCCGGTGCCGCCCTGTTGTCGGCCACCATCAACTTCGCCTCCCCGGGCAGCCTCGGCCTGCGGCTGGTCTTCGCCCTGGTCGTCGTCCTCGTCATCGGCGTCGAGCTGGTCGCCGGACGTATCCGACCCGACTTCGCCGCCATCGAAGCCGAAGCCGCCGCCCTCCTCACCGCCGCCCGCGACCTGGCCGCAAAGAAACAGGAGACCACCGACACCCCGGCCAACGAGCCGGCCGTCGACATCACCCCGGCCGCCGCGCCGGCCGTCGACACCCCGCCGGCACCCGAGCCGGCCCCGGTGCCGATGCACCTGCTGCCCATGGCCCGCTTTGCCGCCGTGCAGCACGAACAGTCCACCGGGACTCCCATCACCCCGGTCGAGCTGGCCGACCGGCTCAGCGTCACGGCCGACACCGCCGGCCACCTCCTGGCCGCCATCACCACCCCCACCCGCAACGGCACTCCGGTCAACGGAGGTGCCCGGTGACCATTCACCTCGTCGACATCGAGCAGACCACGCACGTCTGCCCGGCCCATGACGGGCCGCACCCGTTCGACATCCGCCGCACGCTCGTCGACGTCATCCCTGGCGGCCCGTGCCGCAACCCGGTCACCATCCGCTGCGGCCAGGTGACCACCACTATCCCGTGTCATCGGCATGAGCCGGCCAAGCGCCAGTGCGGCGCCTGCCGGGTCATCGTCACCGAACGCACCATCACCACCCGCCACCTCGACGAGGTGCGCGGCTGATGGCGTCGACGCTGGACCTCACACCCCGGACCGCCCTGGCCCGGGGTGTGGGCTCGAACGCCGACGTCCCACCCGTCTACGGCTACACCGCCGCCGGCTCCGCCTTCGAACGCGCCACCCGCCCCGACTATTACGGCTGGCTGGAACACGTCCGGGCCGCCGCCGGCTGCACCCGCCCGATCCGGCTCGCCGGGCAGATCCTCACCGTCGAGCAGGGCACCGGCCGGGTAATCGACGCTCGGCATACCGACGTCATGCCTGACGGCGCGATCTACACCGCCTGCGGCAACCGGCGGGCCACGGTCTGCCCGTCGTGTGCGCAGACCTACCAGCGCGACGCCTTCCAACTCCTGCGCGCCGGCCTGGTCGGCGGCAAGGGCGTCCCCGAATCGGTCGCTTCGCATCCGGCGGTGTTCCCAACGTTCACCGCGCCATCGTTCGGCCCGGTTCACTCCCGGGTGGTCAAGCGGCACACCTGCGGCAACCGCCGCCGCTGCGACTGCCGCGCCGAACCCTGCCACGCTCGCCGCGACGTCGGCGTCTGTCCGCACGGCCGGCCCGCTGGCTGCTGGGCGCGGCATGAGGCGGGGGACGCGGTGCTCGGTCGGCCGCTGTGCCTGGACTGCTACGACCACGACCACCAAGTCGTCTGGAACCTGTTCTCGGGTGAACTGTGGCACCGCACCAAACAAGCCGCGGAACGCTACCTCGCCAAACTCGCCCGCCGCAGGGGCATCCCCCGCGTCGAGGTCGTCACCGCCTCGGGCAAGACGCGCAACGTTCCGCCCGTGCGGCTCTCGCCCGGCAAGGTCGCCGAACTCCAGGCACGGGGCGCGGTTCACTTCCACGGCATCGCCCGCCTCGACGGCATCGACGGCCAGGAACCCGACGCCGTCGTTCCCCCGCCGGCCAGGTTCACCGTCGACGACCTGATCGACGCGTTCCGGCACGCCGCCGCCCAGGTCGCCTTCCACACCCCGCCGCACCCCGACCGGCCCGAGGGCTGGCTCATCGCCTGGGGCGAGCAGCTCGACATCCGGCCCATCACCACCGGCCTCGACGGAGACGTCACCGACGGGATGGTCGCCGGCTACCTTGCCAAGTACGCCACCAAGAGCACCGAGGCCACCGGGCACACCAGCACCCGCCTGACCGCCGACACCATCGGGGACTACGCCGACCCCGATGGTGACCACACCGCCCGCCTCATCGACGCCTGTTGGCGCATCGGCCGACCCACCGGCAACCCGGTTCCCTTGTCCGAGCGGCCCCGCGACCACCGGCCCCGACCGGGTTTCGTCGAGCGGTGGGAGTGCGCCGACTGCGGCAGGCACACCCGCTACGCCGCCTGCCCCACCTGCACCGCCGCGCGTCAAGCCGCCCTTGACGCCGAACCGGCCAGCAGACCTCAGCCCCGCTCGTATGCCCGACTTCGCAGGTGGGCGCACATGCTCGGCTACGGCGGCCACTTCCTCACCAAGGGCCGCCGCTACTCGGTGACCTTCCAACTCCTGCGCGATACCCGCGTCGCCTACCGCCGGCACGAGCACCACCACCAAGTCGACGAGCACACCGGCACCCTCCGGGCCGTCGACCACCTCGGCGAGGACGACACGGCGCTCATCGTCGGCACCCTCACCTTCGCTGGCGTCGGCTGGCACACCACCGGAGACGCCCTGCTCGCCAACACCGCCGCCGCCATGGCGCGAGAGCGACGAACCACCGGCCGCGAAGAAATCGCCCACGAACTCAGTACCACCCCGGCCGGCACGGTGCCGGCTGCCGCCTGATTCCGACAGACCTGAGGAGGTCACCCGCTATGAGCGCCACCGCTCGCCCTAACCCGGTCGTCCGGCTTGTCCCTCGTACCGGGACGGTCGTCGTCGAGCCGGTCACCTACACCGTTCGGGAGGTCGCCAAGCTGCTGGGCATCTCGCTCGGCAGCACCTACGCTCTCGTCCGTGACGGCACCATCCCTGCGACCCGTCTCGGGGGTCGCTGGCTGATCCCGCGTGCCCGGTTTCACGCCTGGCTCGATGGCGTCACCGAGCAACCCGCCGCCACCGGCACCGAGCACGGGCGGAGGCGCTGAATGGGCTTCGTCCGCAAGACTCCCGCGGGTACCTTCCGCGCCTGCTGGCGTGATCCTGCTGGTGGGCAAAAGTCCAAGAGCTTCCGCACGAAGCGCGAGGCCAATGCCTTCCTGGCCGAGGTGGAGGGCAGCCTGAACCGGGGCACCTACGTCAATCCGCACGCCGGCCGCACCCGCTTCGGCGACTTCGCTCAGCAGTGGCTCGCCACGCGGGCGGTCGAGGCCCGCACCACCGAGCGGACCGTCTCCATGCTTCGCACGCACGTCCTGCCGAAGTGGGGTAACTGGCCGCTCGGGAAAGTCGACTTCATGTCGGTACAGGAGTGGGTGACCAGCCTCGGCCAGGAACTCGCTCCCGCCACCGTGGCCAAGTGCTACCAACTGCTGTCGATGATCCTCAAGACGGCGGTTCAGGCGCGACTGATCGCCAGCAACCCCGCCGAAGGGGTGAAGCTGCCGCGCGACCGGTCCCGCGACGTCAAGCCGGTCACGATCAGCCGAGAGGACTTCTTCGGCCAGCTGCTGCCCGCCGTGCCACCTCGGCACCGGGGGATCGTCTCCGCTGCCGCCGGGGCGGGACTGCGCTGGGGTGAGTGCGCCGGGCTGACGTGGTCCTCGGTCGACCTCGACCGGGCATCGCTGCGGGTGGTCCAGGTGGCCGAGGAAACCCACGGCGGGATCGTGCTGCGCCCGTACCCGAAGAGTCGCGCCGGGGTCCGGACCGTGCCGCTGCCCGGCTTCCTCCTGGCCGTGCTCCGCGAGCTGCACGCCGCCGTCGACGATCCGGACCCGCGCACGCTCGTCTTCCGCGACCGGGTCGGTCGCCCGCTGCGGCGGTCGAACTTCCGGCGTCGGATCTGGTTGCCCTCGCTCGTGCGCGCCGGCCTGCTCGGCCAGGTTGTCAACACCGGGCCCCACCGCTACCGCGCAAGCTGGCCGGACCGGGAGGGCGTCGAGTGGTCAGCGGAGTTCACCACCGAGCGGGAGGCGGTCGCCTGCGTTGCGGCCAAGGCCGTTGGTGGCATGCGCTTCCACGATTTGAGACACGCCTACGCCACCTGGCTGGTCACCGACGGCGTCCCGATCAACCTCGTGCAGCGGGTCATGGGCCACGAGCAGGCGTCCACGACGCTCAATCGTTATACGCACACCCCGGACGACTACGCCGCACGCGTCCTGGCGGCGTTCGACCGCTCTGCTGCCTCTCTGCTGCCTCCGCAGGAGGCGATGCCCGTTGAGCGACCGCTCGGCGACGACGAGGAGGGGCTGTGACCTGCGGTGCAGTAAGAATCCCGGAAAGGGACGACCCCCGTCGGGGGGAGACGGGGGTCGTCGGAGGTTCGGCTCCGGGGGGGTCGAGCCGAACCACTCAGCGGTCACGGGGGGTGCAACCGCCGAGGGTCTGTTGGTTGTCCGAGACATGAACGCTCGTCGTGCCGACAGTCTGCCTGAGCGAACCTGGCTACGTCGAGTGGTGTAGCCTCCACTCCCTGCGAATTCATGTTCGCTGGGTGTGATCGCGGTCACGCACAGCTAACGTGATGTCGCCCGGTCCGCAGGTCCGGGGGCTCGGCGACCCCCGGGCACCCGCAGACCATAGACCATCCGACTAGACTTTCGCGCCGTGGGCCGAAGCGCCGCTTTCTTCGATCTGGACAAGACCGTCATCGCCAAGTCGAGTGCCCTGGCGTTCGGTCGGCCGTTCTACCGGGACGGCCTGATCACTCGGCGTGACGTCGTCAAGTCGGCGTACGCGCAGTTGATGTTCCGGCTGGGCGGCACCGACGAGCAGACCATGGCCCGCACCCGGGACTACCTCGCCGCGCTCTGCAAGGGCTGGCCGGTGGAGCAGGTCCGCCAGATCGTCGCGGAGACGCTCCACGAACTGATCAACCCCTACGTGTACGCGGAAGCCGCCGCCCTGATCGAGGAGCACCAGGCGGCGGGGCGGGACGTCGTCCTGGTCTCCGCCTCGGGCGAGGAGATGGTCCGGCCGATCGGCGTACTGCTCGGCGTCACCGACGTGATCGCCACGCGGATGGGCGTGGTCGACGGTCGCTACAGCGGGGTGGTCGAGTTCTACGCGGCCGGCCCGAGCAAGGTCGACGCGGTCGGCGAACTGGCACTCAAGCGGGGGTACGACCTCGCCGACTCGTACGCGTACTCCGACTCGTACAGCGACCGGCCCCTGCTGGAGTGCGTGGGGCACCCGACCGCGGTGAACCCGGACCGCCAGCTGCGGAAACTCGCACTGGAGAACTCCTGGCCGGTGTTGGAGTTCCGGCACCCGGTGCCGCTGGGCCGGCGGCTTCGCGAACGCCCCGCCGTCCCGGTGGCGGCCGCCGCACTCGGCGTCGGGGTGGGTGTGGCGATCGGCATCGCCTGGTACGGCCGGCACCGTCGCACCCGTACCGCCCCGGCCGCCTGACCCATCCGCACCCCACCCCCCTTGCCCCACCCGGGCCTCCCGGCGCGACCGCGATATTGAGCGAACGCTCAAATCAACCTACCCTGTTCCTGAGCGAACGCTCAAGGAGTGCGCGGGCGGCGACGGTCACACGACACCGGGGGGCGGCCGCCGTCGTCCGCGCGACTCGCACACCGCACCGGCGCCCGGGCCGGCCGGAGCCTGCGGCCGGCCCGGCGTGACCTCGCTGGCCCGGCCCACGACCGGTGCGATGATCGCAGTCGCCACACCTGCCGGGAGGGAAGCGATGTCGGACACCAAGCGACGACTGCTCGACGGCACACTCGCCGCGATCCGGCAGCACGGCATCGCCGGCGTCTCGGCCCGCACCATCGCCGCCGCCGCCGGGGTCAACCAGGCGTTGGTCTTCTACCACTTCGGGACCGTCGACGAGTTGCTGGCGGCGGCGTGCCGTACCGGAACCGCAGAGCGCGTCGCCCACTGGTCGGCGCGGCTTCGCAAGGTCCGATCGCTGCGGGAACTCCTCGACGTCGGTCGGGCGCTCCACGAGGAGGAGCGGGTGCTGGGCAACGTGTCGGTCCTGGCGCAGATGCTCGCGGGCGCCCAGACCGACGAACGGCTCGCCGCCCCCACCGCCGAGGCGTTGCAGCTCTGGGTGGACGAGATCGAGTGGGTCCTGCGCCGGCTGCTCGGTGGGTCGCCGTTCGCCGAGGTCGCCGACGTCCCGGGGCTCGCCCGGGCGGTGTCGGCCGCGTTCGTCGGCCTGGAGCTGTACGACGGGGTCGACCGGCCCGCCGCCGAACGCGCGCTGGCGGCGCTGGATCAGCTGGCCGTGCTGATCGAGATCGTGGACGACCTCGGCCCGATCGCCCGCCGAGCCCTCCAGAGCAAGATCAGCAAAGCGGCCCGACGCTGACCAGGGCACTACGCCGCCGCGAGCACCTCGTCGCCGATCCGGGTGAGCTGGTCGGCCCCGACCTCGACGGCGCTCATGTAGTGCCGCAGCCACGACCGCAGCCCGTCCGGCGTGCCGGTGGCGAAGGCACCCGCCGACCCGACGTACTCCGGTTCCCGCTCCCGGTGGCCCACCTCGACGGCGAGCAGCCCACGGGGGTCGAAGCCGGAGGACATCAGCACCAGCCGGGCGGCGCCGCGGGCGACCACCCCGGACGGGCCGGCGAAGGGCCGCAGGTTCAGCAGTTCGCCGTGGACCACGGCGGCCAGCAGCAGGGGCGGAACCCTCGTACCGCCCGCCGCGAGGCCGGCCAGCCCGTCCAGGCGGGCGGCCACCACCACGTCGTTCACCGGCCGGCCCAGCTCCGCCTCGGCGACCACGTCGCGCGCGGCGAGGACGTGCAGCTTCGCGAGGGCCTGCCGGGGCGCCTTCGGCCACAGGTCGGTCAGCCCCGGCAGCGCCCCGGCGACCCGTAGCGCGCCCTGGAGCGCCGGCTCGGTGACCGTCCCGGCGCGGACCTCCTCGCGCTCGTGCGCGTACCCCTCCAGAGCGGCGCTGGCCACGGCGGACCGGAGGCTGACCTCGGCCGCGACCTGGCCGCCGTGCCGGCGCAGGGCGCGGTGCCGGAGCGCCTGGTCGAAGCGCTCGCGGGCCCGCTCCACGGCGGGCGCGACGTCGGCGAGCGCGAGCAGCGGGGCGAGCGGGTCGTCGGTCACCCCGTCACGCTATCCACCGCCCGGTACGCCCCGCGGGCGAGCCGCCCGGAACGCGACCGCCGCCACTCGCCGGCACCGCCGCTGGAGTGTTAAGAGCGTGTTTGAGATGGGGTTGATCAGGTTCAGGTGAAGGTGCGGCGGGCTTGACGCCGGGCTGGTCGGCCGCGGGTGATGCGGCGGGTGAT
>NZ_JBEYSU010000055.1:0-16403 GCF_040704235.1 Micromonospora sp. NPDC047707 | reverse complement strand
CCACAACGGACGGCGAGTCGGACACGACGGCCAGGATGCGCCAAACCGCCAACAAGATCAAATCACTGCAACTCAGGAACCTGCTGAATGGTTACGGCGGCGTGGCGCGGTCTGGGCATAGCCAGTCGGGCAGACGACATGTGCGCATTCTTCATCGCGCCCTGATTATCCAAGGCGCGCTGTGAGCCACGGCGAATTCGGTCTGAGGTAGTCTGCCGCGCCGGAGTGAGGCGGCATCTGTGCAGACCAGCGAGGCCGAAGTCGAATCCTCTCCAATGAGGGACACCAAGGCAGGCTTTCCGGGCAGCAGCCTTGTGGACGTCAAAGCCCTGTGGGAGGGAGGCTAGGATCGCAGGCGTGCCTTCGGCCGTGATAGATGAGTCCGTTTTGCAACCCCTCACAAGGCCGGTCAGGGTGCCGGACATAACGCGCAGGCGGCTGGCCCCGCCGATGCCTCAGGATGGATTGCGGTCGTGGCTGGCGACGGGCGTCATCGTCGCGATCGCGGCTGTCGTCAGGCTGGTCGGGCTCGATCATCCGAAGGGCCAGATTTTCGATGAGGTCTACTATGCGGTCGATGCTCGGAATCTGCTGCGGCACGGCGTCGAGTGGGATGACAAGGTGGACCGGGCCGCGTTCGTGGTGCATCCACCGCTAGGCAAGTGGCTGATCGGTCTTGGCCAGGAGATCCTCGGTTACAACGAGGTGGGTTGGCGGATTTCGGCGGTAATAGCCGGGACTCTCGCTGTTCTTCTCGTCACCCGGCTCGCGCGGCGGTTGTTCCGCTCAACAGTCCTCGGCTGCGCGGCGGGACTGCTGATGGCGTTCGATGGGTTCCAGCTCGTCCTGTCCCGCGCGGCCTTGCTGGACATTTTCCTGCTGCTGTTTGTCCTCGCCGCGTTCACCTGCTTGGTCCTGGATCGCGACCAGCGCCGCCTGCGGTGGCTACGTGCCCTGGAAGGGGGCTTCGATCCTGCGGCGTCGGGGTGGGCTGGCCGACCGTCACTGGGTGTGCCGTGGTGGCGGCTTGCCGCAGGGGCGATGACCGGATGCGCGATGGCGGTCAAGTGGAGTGCGCTCTGGTACATCCTTCTGTTCGTGGCGCTCATCTTTCTGTGGGAAGTGGGAGCACGCAAGAGTGCCGGTCTGGCCCGGCGCTGGCGTGACACGATGCTCCGCGAAACCAGCTGGGTTGCCCTATTCGGATTGGTGATCGTGGCGGTCTATCTGGCGAGCTGGACTGGCTGGTTCGCCACGGATCACGGGTGGGACAGGCACTGGCTCGCCTCCCAGGGGCGGACCGAGCTGCCAGTCTTCGGTGCGCTGACGAATCTGTTGCATTACCACGAGGCGGCGCTGCATTTCCACACCGCTTTGGATAAGGACCACCCCTATCAGTCTTGGCCCTGGCAGTGGTTGTTGTTAGGCCGGCCAGTAGTATTCGCCTACTACAACAGCACTGGGCCCTGCGACGCGCCCACCTGCTCCGTCGAAGTTCTCCTGCTCGGCACTCCACTGCTCTGGTGGTCCTTCATCCCGGCGTTGGGCGCGTTGGCATGGTTCTGCATCGTGCGTCGAGATTGGCGCGCCTCCGCTATCGGGCTGGGTGCCTTGACGGGCTTTGTGCCCTGGTTTGCTTACGCTCTCGACGGCCGCACCATGTTCTACTTCTATGCCGCCCCAGCAGAGCCATTCCTCATCCTCGCGGTCGTTTATGTGCTCGGCGTATTCATCGGGAGCCCGTTCCGTGGGAAGTGCATGGCAAGAGGTTCGGTTCCAATGCCGCCTCTTGCCGGATCTGCGGCGGTCGGGCTCATATTAGCCGCTGGTCACGTATTGTTAGTATCAGCCAACTTCGCCTATTTCTATCCCGTCTATGTGGGCGACCCGATCACGTATGCCGAGTGGCAGGCACGGATGTGGCTCGGTTCGCGCTGGATATGACAAAAAGCCGTTCTCTACTCTACCTGGTCATTCGCAGGCCGCGGCCGAACCGGGCTAACGTCACCGGCAAGACCGGCGGCTGGAAGCAGGCCCGGAACTCCCTCGCCATGTTCTACGGCGAGCGCATCACCGGAAACTGACAAGGCGATCACCGCCTCACACACAAAGATCCGGACAGTCCCGCCCAGTGCTGCAGGTCGTCGGGGTGCGCGTCGGTGGCGGGCTGCGAGATGGTCAGGTACGCGGTTTCGCGGGTGGGTTGTGCCGGTGCGGGTGATGGTGCGGGTTCGCCGAGGATGCCTGGGTGCAGGTGATCTCCGCAGCCCGCCCGGAGCTGATCTTCCCGTTCACCGCTCTGCAGCCGACCCAGTTCCGGCGGCTGGTCCGCTTGGTTGTCGAGCGAGGCGGGGACGCGATCGCTGACGGTTGTCCGGGCCGGCAGTGGGCCCTGAACCTGGCGGACCGGGTGCTGCTGGTGGCCGCGTACTGGCGTACCAACCTGACGATGCGCCAGATCGGCCCGCTGTTCGGCGTCTCGCGCTCCGCCGCCCACCGGGTCATCGACACCCTCGCACCGCTGTTGGCCCTCGCACCTGTGCGCCGGCGGCCGGTCGATCAGATCGCCATCGTCGACGGCACCCTGATACCGACTCGGGACCACCGCCTGGCCGTGCCGAGCAAGAACTACCGCTACTCCACCAACCTGCAGGTCGCCATCGACGCCAGCACCCGCCTGGTCATCGCCCTCGGCGACCCGCAACCCGGCAACCGCAACGACACCATCGTCTACCGCACCTCAGGGATCGACCAGAAGCTGAACGGACGGCCGGTCATGGCCGACGGCGGCTACCGCGGCAACCCCGAAGTGATCATCCCGTACCGCAAGCCCTCCGACGGCACGGAACTACCCGACTGGAGGGCCGACCTGAACAGGCAGCACCGCACCGTGCGTGCCCAGGTCGAACACGCCTTGGCCAGAATGAAGTGCTGGAAAATCCTGCGCGACTACCGCCGCGCCGCCCGCACATTGACCGACACCGCTTCCGGCGTCGCCCACCTCCACAACATCGCCCTCGCCGGCTGACGGCCAGTCCGGCGCCAGGCAACACCTTCACCGAGTTACGAGACGTCCCTTAGGCCTCCCATTTCTGGTTGGCCCCGTCAAGCCTTACCCATAGCTGCACTCGGGTTCCGTCGCGACCGATAGCACCGAGGTCGGCATCTAAGACCTGGCCTGAACGTACGTTCTGAATGACCTTGGTTCCGCCCGTTTCTATCATTCGCCACCACTGGTTAGTGTTGCCGTCCACGCGCTCCCACAAATGCACTACAGAACCGTTATTTCCAATCGTGTTAAGATCGGCGTCCAACAGCTTACCGCTGCGCGCATTAACGATGTAATAGACATCCGATTGTCCTTCGACGGCCTGGAAATACCACCATTGGTTGTCACTGTGCGGCGTGCATCCCCACAGGTGTACAACTCCGCCATTATACCATAATGTATCGACGTCCGCATCCAGGCAGCGTCGCTCAGAATGGCCACTGACAATCAGGTATGGCCCCTCTAGGGGTGTTTGCATTGCAGTCTCGGCCGACTCCGCCGCAGTCGCACCAGATAGAGAGGGCGCCAGCAAAGTGCAAATACCTACAGCTAAAGCAGTCACGAACGCCCGCCTGCTTGACTTCACTCAAATACTCCTTTCAAAGCTTTTGATCAGTCGACAGAGACCGGCCCTAACACCCTGATTCAGATTGAGCACAATGCCGCTCAAAGAAGCCGACTCTCGCAATCTAATACACTCAGGCCTCATGGTCGCTATTAGATCCCGACCGAAGCGAAGCGTAGTCTGGTTCGTTCTTGATATCGACGGCACAATGGGTCTCACCAGTTGCTGGGCTATTACTCTTTGCCCGACTACACCTACGGCAGCCGCCCCATACCGTCATTGGGGCCAACCCGGCGGCTGGCCCCAATGCACGGGTCCACTACGACCGTTCGAAGGTCCGGACAGTGGACCGGAAAGCAACGAACCCATCTGGCTCAGGGTGAATTTCCACAAGAAAATCGGGCAACGCAATCCCTGTCGGGCTGCCATCCGCGCCCACAGATCCGGGTTCGGCTTTCCAGTCGAGGAGATGCACCTTTACCAGGTGCCGCCCGGCGGGGAAGGCAATTTGCTGCGCTCCACCAATGTATGATCCAACATTCTCCAGCCCTCCCAGCATGAGGGTACCGCGCGAAACCAGAAGATATGGATCCGACGACACGAGGGTGTAACGCTTCTCCCTCGCGTTCCGTCCGCCTTCGCGGATGGTCACCCGGAAGCATCCATCACCTCCCACATTGAGTGGAACAAAGGCACCTTTGCGGACGTGAGATGCGAGCGCCTCGTCTTCCGATACCTCATCCTCCCATGCGTTCAAGCTGGTCACGTGCTCGAAGTGCTCCGCTTGCCACAGCCCACACATACCCGCACCGGTGACCGCGACGTAGCTGCCCTCGAAGGCTGGATCACTCATACTCAGTCCTAACAACGCGCCCGAATGGTGACCCTACAGACTAGCGCACCCGGCTGCAAACCTTGACTTCTGATCTGGGCGCTGATCTGGGCCCCCAGGCTTCTATTCACCGATGAATCAAGCGTCCACATATTCGTAATATCGTCTGCCCCGCCTAGCTGCAGATCGACTTTGTGATCAATGTCAGCACCCTTGCGAGCTGGGTTACCCGCGCGCCGCCAAACGTCTGCAGCGGAGGTGCCACCGCGTTTAGCGGGGGTGACAACTAGGGGATGTGCACTATTTAGCGCAGCGACCTTGGCGTCCGCTTCGGCAATTTGCGCGGCTGTCCACCCGGGTTTGTAAGTAAGATCGATCGTCGCGCCATTGCAATTGTGCACTAGGACCGGCGTCTCACCGGCGTCCACGTAGTAGGTGTGGATGTCGTCGACGGTGAGGTTGTGGACTGTGGCTGGTGCGTTGTAGGCGACGATTGCGATGACGGTGTGGCGGGTGCCGTCGGGGGTGAGGAGCTGATCGCCGGGATTTAGGTTGGCGGCGGTAGTCCAGTTGTTGGTGTTGGCTACCCAAAAGGGGTGGCCGTCGGTGGCGGTGATAGTGGCCGGCTTGTTGCGATTGGCGCCGTCGCTGTCGACGGTCACCTTGATGAGTGATTTGTTGCCGGCGCCGGTGATGGTTCGGGTGACGCGCTTCTTTTCGGTGCGGCCGGTTTCGGGGTCGGTGGCGATGACGTGGTCGCCGACTTTGACGTCCTTGATGGGTTTGCGGGTGCCGTCGGCCATGAGGACGGGTGTGTCGGGGGTGAAGCTGTTACTGATGCAGTTGTCGGCTTGGCGGATGATGTCGTCGGCCCACTTGCTCTGTTTTGCGAAGTCGATGACGGCGTCGACGGCGCGGGCGATGCCAGCGATGAGTTTGACGCCTTTTGCGATCTTGTACCAGGGGATGGCGTTGAGGATGAGTGAGCCGCAGGACCAGAGGTCGGCTTGAAGGCAATTTTCTAGGTCGTTGAGGCCAACGAACTCACGGATTTCCTCGCCGATGATCTTGAGGAAGACGTCGATCTTGCGGGTTTTCTTAATTTCCTGGGCTTTTTTGTAGTCGGCGTCGGCGACCCGCTTGTTGGAAGTGCTGCTGCAGCCGCAGTATTTGCCGTTGCCGTTGCCGTTGCCGTTGTTGTTGGAGGGTTTGAGGCTGGTGGGGCCGCCGGCGCAGTGTGAGCCGGGGTTGGGGCCCCAGCAGGAGTCGGGGTTGTCGGGGGTGGTGCAGCCGTCGCAGAACAGGCCGGTGGGGTCGCTGTGGGTGATGGGGCTGTTGTTGGCGTAGGAGTAGGCGTTGAGTAGTTGTGGGGTGGTGGGGTCTATGACGGGGTCGACGGAGAGGAACCGGCCGCTGGTGGGGTCGTATTCGCGGGCGCCGAGGTGGATGGTGCCGGTGGGGTCGATGGTGCCGCCGACGAATCCGCGTGGGTTGACCCAGGTGCTGGTGGTGCCGCGGGGTTCCCCGAAGGGGGTTTGCCGGCGGGCGGTGACGGCTTGGGTGGTGGGGTTGACGGCGTAGAGGGTGGTGCCGTGGTGGTCGGAGACGAGCCAGGTCAGGCCGTTGGCTGCGCGTTGCGCGATGGTTTTCCCGCCGTGGGTGAGGTAGCGGACGGCGGTTTTCGTGGCCGTGCTGGTGGTGTAGCGCACGTCCATGCCGGGTAGGTGCAGGGTGGCGCCGGTGGTGTCGCGGCTGGTGAGCCGGTTGCCGTTGGCGTCGTATCGGTAGGTGGTGGTTTTCCCGTCGCCGGTGGTGACGGACGCGACGCGTCCTTCGGGGTCCCAGGTGAGTTTGTCGGTGCCGTTCGTGCCGGGTCGTTCTTGAGTGTTGCCGGTGGCGTCGTAGCGGTAGCCGGCGGTTTGGGTTTGTCCGTTGCGGATGACCTGCTGGGTGTCGACGGCGTGGGGTTTGGTGGCGTCGTGGGTGTAGGTGGTGGTGACGTCACCGGCGGCGTTGTGTTCGATTTTGGTGGTGCGGTTACCGGCCTTGTCGTATTGGTAGGAGTGCCAGTAGGGGGCGGGACCGGCCAGGGGGGCCGTGGTCGGGGTCGGGCATTCAATCGCGTCGGAGGTGAATGCTGCGGTCAGCCGGCGCAGGTGGTCGTAGCGGAAGCACTGCCGGTCGACCGTTTTGCCGTCAGCGGTTTTGTCGGCGATCTTGGTGATGTTGCCGGCGTTGTCGTAGGTGTAGTCCATCACCGACCGGTTGGTGCCGTCGGCGATGGCCTTGCGCCAGGCGGAGGTGAGCCGTCGAGTCGACCCGTCGTAGTCGTAGCCGACGTTGTACTGCGGTCCGAAGGAATTGTTACCGGAGTAGGTGAGGACGCTGACGTCGCCCAGGTTGTTGTACTGGGTGTTGGTGATGAGGTCCTTGGTCTCGCCCGCGCCGTACTTGGTGGACATGTACTGCAGCCGGCCGAGGGCGTCATACCGGTAGCCGATGGTTTCGGAGTTCAGGTCACCGACTGCGGGGAACTGTTGGGCCAGCAGGCTGCCGTCGTGGGCTTGGGTGCTCTGGAAGTGGTAGGTGCCGGCCAGGCCGGTCTCGCTGGCCGGGATGGTGATCATCGTTTGGGCCGGCTGGTCGTTCAGGTCGTAGCTGACAACCTGGCTGGTGTAGGCGTTGTCGTCGTCGTCGTAGCGGGTGGCCGAGGTGAGCTGCCCCTTGGACACCGTGTCGTAGGTCCACTTCGCCCGCAGGTCACCGGTGGCGTTGTCCTTGCGCAGCGCGGTCTTGCGGCCTCCATCGTCGTAGCTGTGGTGCAGGGTGACACCACGAGCATCGGTGGTGGTTATCAGCTGGTTCGCGTTGTCGTAGGTGGAGGTCGTCACGCCCTTGTCCGGGTCGTCGGACTTAGTCTGGCGGCCGCGCAGGTCGTATTCGTAGGTCCACGTCGCCCCGGACGGTCCGGTGACCGACGCGAGTTTGTCGTGACGCTGGTAGGTGTAGGTGGTGGCGTCGTAGCTGGCCGGGTTCGTCGGCGTGGGCTGCGGACCGTGATACTGCCGCAGCTGTACCATCCGACCGCGGGCGTCGGTGACCGTGCTGGTGGCGGTGCCTCCCTGGGGTGGGGTGACATCGACCCGGTCACCGCCGTAAGCGGTGGTGGTGCGCCATTTCTCGACGTTGTCCCCGGTCAGGAAGATCGACGCGATTTCCCGGCCGGCGCCGTCATACAGAATGCGGGTCTTGCCCGGCACTTCTTGCGGGTTGGTGACCAGGTACAACACGTCACTGGACGCGTACTTGTTGTAGTACGCGTGGTAAGTCTTCGACGCCCGGCCGGCGGTGTCGTAGAAGGTGTCGGTGATGATCCGCCCGCCGTCAGCGCCCGGTGACGGGGCCTGTGTCTGGCGGGGACGTAGGAACCCGTCGTAGAGCACCCCGGACACGATCCGGTTCTCACCGGTGGGCGCGAGGGTGGAACTGGCCACCACCACCGGAGCGTCCGACACCACCTTGTACCCGAACTGGAAATGCGGCGAAGCGCTGCCCTTACTACGTCCGGGCTTCCACACGTCCGTCAACCGGCCCAGCGCGTCGTAGTTCAAATCGGCACGACGGCCGTTAGCGTCGATGGTCGCGGTGGTCAATGCCCACGCCGGATCGAGCACCTCCACCGTCTCGTGCCCTAGGGCGTTGGTGGTCTTCTTCTGCGTGACCGGGCCCTGCGCCGCCGTGTAGGCGGTCGTTGTCGTTTTACCGTTCGCGTCGGTGACCTTCGTGATGCGACCGTGCTGGTCGTGCTCGCTGCTCGCGACGGTTACGTAATCCGTTTCCGCGGTGGGCCACTTGTTGGCTTTCTGGGTGCCGGTCACCAGGCCCTTCGTCGGCGCGGCCCCGTACTCCTGCCCGTCATAGAGGGTCCGCTGGTCCTCAACGACCTGGGCGGCGTTCGTCGGGTCCGTGCCACAGGGCAGGGCGTAGGTGTAGGTGCGCTTCACATAGGCGATCAGGTGGGCGCCCGTGTTCGACGCGTACTCGGTGTGCGTGCACCGGTCGTCCGCGGTCGTGCCCGCCTCACCCCGGTCATGCACCCGCGTCGGCAAACCCGTCACTTCATCGAAGGTGTTCACCGTGCTGGTCACCCGAGGATTCCGGCCGCCATCGAGGGTGGTGCGGGTGTGCACTGCGCTGATCTTCGCGAAGCGGGCCTGCGCGGTGCGGCCGTCCACCGTCCGGGTCGCCGTCGCGACCCTCGACTGCCACACGTCATTGAGCGTGCCGCTCAACTCCCGCAGCTTCGTGGGATCGGCCTCCGGTTTGGCGTAGCGGATCTCCTCCCGCAGCATCCCCGCGTACGCCGGATCGTCGTTGACCGTCCCGCTCTGCGAATCCGTCACCTGCGCCGACCGGGTCCCAACCGGCATCTTGTCGCCGTTCATCCCCCGGAAGTAGCGGTACTCCACCAGGGACTGCTCCCCCACCGCCGGGTCACCGCGCAACACCTGAACCCGTTGGTAGCCGCGCCACTGCGACCACGTCTGATACTTCGCCGGGATGGTGCCGTCACTGTCCGACCAGTGCCACGCCCCCCCGTCACCCTCGCCATCTGCGTCGAGGTACTTGTACTCGGTAACCGCCCGCGGTGCCCCACCGGTGTGGTCAATCTCGAACACCTTCTCGACCACGTACTTGTGGAAATAGTCATCCGCCGGCACCGTTGCGCCGTCCGGCGTCCACTTCACCGGATAACAGCGAAGCATATTGTCCTGCAGCTGATCCTTGTTCGGCATCCGCACGTCGCGCACACAATCCGGCTGGGAGTACTGCACGCTGATCTCACCGCCGGTGCCATTACGGATCGAATTGATCCGGAACCAATTCATCGGCGGGGCGCCATCCGGAGCAAACGCGTGATCAACCCGGTTCGGTCGCTGCTCACCCGAGAACGTCACTTCCGGCACCGACACCGGCCCGTCGGCGCCGGCCTGCGTCACATGCCCGGTGTGCTGCACACCCTCCAGCCACAAACCCGGCCGGGTCGTGTCCTGCGGGTCCGGATACCCGTGCCGCAGCGTCCACGAGTCCACATCCTTGTGCTCCCACACCCCAACCCGCGTCTCGCGCAGCACCTGGGTGCGCACCTTCGCCAGCCGCTTCTGCGTCCAGAACGACGGCGATGCCGTGTTACACGGGCTACTCGTGCACCGCAAATCCCACGGCGTGTCCGGCCAATTCCGCCAGTTATCCTTGTTCGAGATGTCGCAGTTCGTGTTCGGGACACACCGGTCAGCGGTGTCGAACAGCACCCGAGCCGGCGCCGACCCCGTCACACCGTCCCGCGTGCCGTAGTCGATACGCTCCAGCCAACCACCACGGACATACTCCGTCAGCTTCGTCGGGTCGCCTTCCCGCGCGTACTGGTTCGTCTCCCGCTGATACCAGTACGACATCGTGTTCCCCCGCGGGTCCACGACATAATCCAGATTCCACCGCCACGCCCGCTCACACCCCGAACTCGCGAACGCCGCGTTGTAACACGGCTCCCCACTGTGGTTACCGTAAACCGGAACCGTCCACGTCGACTTCGCCCCATCAGCCCGGTTCCGGCCAAAGAAATACTGCGTACCATCAGCCGTGGTGACCTTCCAGTACTGCCCATCACGGTCAGTGTTACCAAGCGACGTGTCCGACAGCAGCTCGATACGCGCGCCGTCCTCGTTCTTCGGACGGTACACCTGCTTCTGCGTATCGTAGATCAACTCAACGGTGCGACCGTTCAACGTCAACGACGCGTTATGACCCGCCCAACACAAGTCACCGGTCTTCGTCGTGTTGTTCGCACCATTACCCATGTCCTCAGCGCAGGACTTGTACCGGCGTTCAATCGCCCCACCCGGGGTAAACTCCCAGCCCTCACCAATCCAACTCGGCTGGTTGTTCACCGCCGCCGTGCGCCCATCCACGCTCTGCGCTGAATACGCCAACGCCATATCCGGGCTCGGACCACCAGACGACGGCGGCACCCGCAACGGATGCGACCAGTTGAAATCCCCCGACGATCCCCCCGCCTGCCAGCTGCCCGCAGGCGACACCGTCGTCGCCTCGAAACTGCCCGTCGGACCCGACGGGCCAGCCTCCACCGCAAACAACGAACCAGCCGCAGAGCCCGTCCCCCGCCGCGCGGCCGACTCATCCCAACCCGCCACACTCACCCGGGCCGACACCACACCACCACCGACGGTGGAGGCAACCGGACGACCACGGCACTCCCGCCGATCCGGTGTGGACAACACACACGACGGATACGCCACAAACCGCAACCGGTTCACCCAGTCACCACCCGCCGCGTGCCGGAACGCGCCGGTCTTCACCGACAGGCGCACCGACCCGGCCCCCGCGCCGCCGTCCGCCCGAGCCAGCCGCAACCACACTTTCGGCCGCCCGCCACCCGGCGACTTCGCCTGATCCAGAACCTCCACCCGCACCCGCCGCGGCCCCGACACCTTCTCACCGGCCGCCGTCACCGTCACCGGCAACGAACCCACCCGCACCGCCGCAGAAGAACCCGAAGCAGCCCCACTCTCAGCCGCCACATCCACCACCGCGGCGGCCGCCGCCGGCCACACCGCAGCCGCCGGAGATGACCGAATCATCCGCTTCGCCAACGGATCCGGCGCATACCGCACCGGCTTCGCATCCCGCCCCGACACCGACGCGAACCGCTGCCCCTCGGCCCCCACCGGACGCGGCTTCGCCGCCGCCGGCGACCCGGCGAACTGCGCCACCGAGGCCGCCAACACCACAGCCAACCCCGCCGAGACCACACGCCTCCGCCGCCGCGTCGATTCCACCGCCGCAACAACCCTCATCACAAGCCTCCCCAGGCCACACAAACAGACGTCAACGACGGTCAACTACGGCTGGTGGTAATAGAAAAGAGCGTCATCCGCATACGCCACACCCTGAAACACCCGCACATCATCAATCTCGCCAGGCCAATACCCAGCCGGAACACCCCGCGACAAGGTTCGCCCCAACGTCAACGCGCCGGTCGCGTTCCACACCCCGGACCCGCGAGCCGCCGTTTCCTGAGGAACACCGTTCACATACAGAGTCACCGTCTGGTCACCCGCGTTGTACACACCAACAACATGCGTCCACACCCCGACGGTCGGCCGGATCACATCGCCGGGAGCAGTGCTCCCCTTAGACCGCGCGGTGAACCACACAGGACTCGACGAATCTGACCCGCTCACCGCGAACGCCCACTGATCCGCGACACGGTCGTACCGCAACTCAAAAGCAGCCGCCTGCCCGCCAGCCGTCGCAGCCTGACTAACCGCCGTCACACTCGCTGACTTGCTGTTAAGCCGCACCCACGCCGCCACCGAGAAGCTTTGATCAGTCCGAACCGCGCCGCCGGCCAACGAACCCGCGAAGTCATCAACCCCGTCCAAACGCAGGCTGCCATCATCCATGGGATTTTCCGGACGCTCCGGCCGGCCACTGCCCCAACCAGCACCCTGATACAGCCGAATATCGTTGCCGCGGCCGGTCAAGTCCCGGGTAACCGCATCGGTCCTTTCGGCGAAATCCCACTGAGAACGCAGCGCGAGCCCGTTGACCATCCTGTCAATTTCGTTCTGGTTGTTGGGGCTAATGACCCGCTGCCACACCCGCACATCGTCAATGTCACCTGGCCAGAAGTCCACGTCCCCACCACGGAACTTCGCCTTACCGATGGTCAAGGGGCCGGGCGAATAGCGTGCGATCGGACTGCGCGCCGTACCCTCCAAATTCCCGTTGACATACAGCTTCAGCTCCTGCGTAGCCGTGTCATAAGTGCCCACGAGATGAGTCCAGACATCGCCGACCTGCGGAGCCGCCCCGGACAGAACGCTCGCCTCCACCGGATTGTCACTGTCCGACCCAAACACCCGAAACGCCCACCGGTCCTTGTCCTTGCGATACTGCAGCAAAAACAGGCTGGCCCGCTCTCCGCTCTGCGCTATGGCAGTCACATTTTGAGACGGCCTGGCAGGTAGGCGCACCCAGGCGGAGACACTGAAACTGCGCCGGGTGTCCACCACCGGTCCGGCCGTAGCGGCACTCTGCCCCACGCCGTCAAACCGCACGGCAGTGTCATCCTCGAGCAACGTCCTGCCCGGGATCCCCAACGTCGGCGCGCCGCTCAACGTTGCCGAGTGCCCGCCCGAGGTATCGACCAGCTCGTTGCCGGACTTGTCATCCATCGACCACCGGGCAACCGTGCCGCCCGCCGGCTGCTGCGACGCCACCGTGAACCGGTACTGAGCAGACACCGTGGAAGGGTTGTTCGCCCGATCGATCGACCTCACCGTCAACGTGTAGGCACCCACCGCGGGTGGGGTGACGCGCACCGAGGCGCTGCGTCCCAGACCCGTCGCATAC
This sequence comes from Micromonospora sp. NPDC047707, assembly GCF_040704235.1. Classification (NCBI taxonomy): domain Bacteria; kingdom Bacillati; phylum Actinomycetota; class Actinomycetes; order Micromonosporales; family Micromonosporaceae; genus Micromonospora; species Micromonospora sp. NPDC047707. The sequence goes on along the minus strand of NZ_JBEYSU010000055.1, from coordinate 3,521 downwards.
ACCGTCTTCCCGGCGCCGGACAAGCCGAACTGATAGCCCACCACATCGTTCACACCGTTGTCGGACACACCATTCGAACCGAATGTGAACCAGCCGCTCACCCCTGGGCCGCCACCAATACCACCCTCGGGATAGACGCCATCCGCCGACGCCACCGTCGGCGCCTTATCAGGCGGCACCACGTCCAACGAAAATTCACAAATCGGCGAGGCCGAAGACCACGCGCCGTGCTCATCAATAGTGCTGCCGTACCACTGATACGACCTGCCATGTGACAGATGCGGCGAGACAGCCCGCCACTGCGCGACACTCCCAGACGCCAAACCGTCCTGCCGATACGTGACCTCACCACCCAGACCGCCACCCGGGAACATCTCCTGAAACCCGAAGAAGCCACTGAGCACATCACCGTCCTGGTCGGCGACACGCGCCCGCAGCGTCGGCGTCACAGTGCCCAACCACGGCCGCCGAGGCCCCCTCAAACACGGCTTATGCTCCACCGTCATAGCCGTCAACGCATCCGGATACGTGTTGTACTCAACACTCAACGCGAACGACTCAGGAACAAACTTCTTCCACTGATCATTAATCACGCCCTCATTCGGCGCCCGCAACCCCAACGTAATATCCGGCCAACCAGCAGCCGCCTGCCGCACCCGATCCGTCAGAGCCGCACTCACCCACTCCACATACTTAGGTCCCGAGAAACCGCACGCGTTACTCGACGAGCTGCCCAGATAGTCCGTCCACAGATGTGCGTGATTACTCCAGGTCGTCTCGGGACGAAACGGCGGCACCAGATGCAGGTCCGTCGGAGTGTCCGTACACTGATACGAATGCTTCAGATCACCCTTAAAAAAGGCGTTCAGGATATGCTTTCCACGAAAGGCCGAAGTCCCAAACACCCACATCGACCGATACGTATGGATGCCGTTCTCACTGACGTATCCTACCTTGGCATAGTCATTTCGATCATACGCCCAGTACGACTGATCCGGGTGCGTCTTATTAATCATCGACCAGTTCGACTGCCAGACCGTGACACTGGTCCCCACAGCCAACGGAAACACAGTGCTCGTACCTGTCAAGACTGCAGCCTCCGGCATCAAGATCACTGCGTCCTGGTTCACGTCGAGACTCACCGGACGCAAAGTTCCGTCGGCGCTCTGTGTCTGCGCAGCCGTGACAGCAACGACCGGCACCCCACCCTCATCGAGCGCCGTAACACCGCCGCCCGCGGCCCGGAAACTCAATCCACGAGCCTGCATCGGAAGCTGGATCCGTCGCAACACCGGATTCTCGGCCGCGGCCCGCGAACGCACCACCAGCTTGGGGACGAAGCCATCGGCAGTCGCCTTCACCGTCAAATCCACCCCAGCGAGCACATCGCGATATGTGGCCGTGTCACCCTTCAGCACCGGTTTCGGCAACGATCGCGGCCAGGACCAGGCGAACGCCTTGCCATCACGCTCCGCCGTCACCAACGGACCAGCGCCACCACCAGAAAAGCGAAGCCTCATAGGAACGTTGGTCGGGGCTACGCCACCGTCGGAACCGCGACGAAGCCTGGTATCGATTTCACCCCAACTTCCGTCGGCCCGCTTAGCGCGGACAGGTTTGCTCCGCACCGTCGCCACAAACGAACCAGACGGCTTCGCGTGCACCTCCTGCGTCTCCGTCCGCAGCCTCGAAACCTCAACCAGACGGCCAGAACGGCGCGCCTCACGGGCAGCCGCAGCCAACCACGGCTCGTCCAGAGTGCCTACATCAGGCTTGTAATGCGTCAGATTATGCCCCGCCACCCCCGCAACCGACGGCCCCACACCACCAGCCCCGACCAGCACGCCCACCACAACCAAACACAACACCCGCGACCACATGAACCGAGGGCCCATACCGCCAACCATCCCCACTTCCCCCCGATCGACGACTACGCAAGTGTCATCGTTCTATGCGGCGCTGTCACCAGGACGTCGATGCGATGTCAGGGCAATAGCAACGCCCTACGGGTATCGGTGAGCTGCAACTTCTGCCTAAAGCCCACGATGAATGAATGACCTGTATGCCGGGGAAGCGTGTCGACCTCGGCACCGCGCCCTCAATCTGGTACGACGAGGTCGCACCACCCCACCGCAAGTGTTCATTCAGCAAGGGCATGAGACAGCGGGGCCAGCCCACACTTCGCCAGGGCCGGCCCACCGCAGATCAGTGCCGTCGACTCACGGCGCAATTCGGCTGCACGATGACGAGACGCGACGGAGAGGGTGCTTGTAGGAGAACATCCCGGCGGGACACCCGCGGGGTTTGTAAACTCGGTGCGTCGCCGGCCGGCGTCGACAGACGTTTGCCACCCCTGCAGGTCCGTTCGTAAGAGTGACGCTGGAACGCGCCCCGGTAGGTACCCGGGTTGCGGCTGCGAGCGCGGGTCCAAATTTTCTGATCGTCCGCGGCTTCCGCAGACAACGCCTAATCGGCTCGGCTCCGGCAGCGAGGTCACCGCCGACTGGTCTACTGGCAACATGGCGATGACCGGCAAGTCCCACGAAGGCAGCCTGCCGCTCATGGCCGCGTCGACCGGTGCGCCGGGGCTGCGGACGATCGTGTCCATTCAGGGTGTGGCGAACTGCGCGCGGTTGACCAGTGTGGGCTTCACCGGATCATCACCTTTCAAAGTCGGGTCGCCCGCGCCAGGCACTTCGCCGCGACTGTCTGCACGCCGCCCGCGCGTCGGCCGCGACACGCAGGCCCTGTGGGCGACGCACCTGTTCGCCGCCACCCACCGGCCCGGTGCCGGGAAGTCCTACAGCGGATGCGCAGCGACCACGACCAAGTCACCGTCCTGGTCAACGCTCGTCTACTCAGCGAGGGCATCGACATGCCCGCCGTCGACGCGGTCGTCTTCGTCGGTCCCCGTGGCTCGGCCATCGACGCCATTCAGGCCGTCGGACGGGCCTTGCGCAGGGCCGACCAGCCGGACAAGACCGCCACGATCATCCTGCCGGTGTTCGCCAACCCAGCCCAAGAAACAGACCTGATGAACCCCGAACGCCGTACGCCGGCGTCTGGGAGGTCTTGCGGGCCCTACGAGCGCACGATACCCGCGCCGCTACGGCTCTCGACGATCTGCGGCTGCGGCACCACTACCGACGAGAGCAACGGGCACCTGCTAGTGCCGCAGCGGTGGGTCACCCGCAAGGCCTGCCCTTGAGAGCGTGGATCAACACGCAGCGGGTCACCTGCGCCAAGGACCGGCTCTCGCGGCATCGAGTTGCGGCTCTCGACGAGCTGGGCATGGTGTGGGACGTCCGCGAGGGGCTGTGGGCGGCGGGGTACGTGGCCGCCGCCCAGCACACGTCGGAGCACGGTCACCTGCATCCGAAGGACGACTACGTTGCGCCCGGCGGCTTCCGGCTGGGCAGCTGGCTAGTACTGCAACGGCAGTTGTGGATGCCGTGTAGTGCATGATGTCTGCCGTGGCGGTGGCGGAGGTCGATGCGTGGGCGGCGGAGTTGGATCGGTTG
>NZ_JBEYSU010000054.1:0-18358 GCF_040704235.1 Micromonospora sp. NPDC047707 | reverse complement strand
CACCGCCGCCGACCCCCTACCCGACGACCTCCACGACGCACTCGAAGCCATCACCCGGCCCAGTCGACCTGCGCACTAACCTGAGCCAAGTCGGGTCTCAAGGCCAGGACGGAACATCTGGGGCTAGACGTCTCCCACTTCAAGGGGCAGGGCTGGAATCGCGGCACCGGCGTCGGCAGGAATCCTGAAGCTGCACGCGCGGCGCGGCGTCGATGGTACGAGAACAACAGGGATGTCTACAGGCGGAGAAACGCAAGGCGCCGTCGAGAATGCGCCGAGATGCTAGCAAAGCTCAAGGCCATACCCTGCGCTGACTGCGGCATGGAGTTTCCGTTCTTTGCTATGGAATTTGACCACCGCGAGGGCGAGGTGAAGTCTTTCTCGATCGCGGAGGCGCGAAACGGCATTGGCAAGAGCCGGCTCATGGCGGAAATTGCGAAGTGTGACGTTGTTTGCTATCTCTGCCACCGTTTCCGCACCGCTCGACGAGCAGGGTGGACCGGGTTGGCCGAAAGGCTGCCATTGGTGGAACTTTCAGAGCTGGCCGATGACAGCTGAGCCCGGGGCATCTTCAACCGAGACGAGTCCACCCGGCTCAGCGGCGGGGCGTGAGGCGTACGGGGACCGCCACGACCTTGGTCCGTGAGCCGTCGGCCGGGGACACCTCGTACACCTCGACGGTGCCGGCCTGTTCCCGGTCGACGCGGTAGTTCACCGCCACCCGGTAGTCGCCCCGGCAGCCGGTGCCGCAGGTGGCGGTGGTGAACGTGGTGGCGATCTCCCGGCCTGCGGCGTCGAGGACGCGGACGTTGACCGTCGCCTCGAACACGTCGGCGGTTCCGGTGACCGTGACCGGGCTGGTGACCCGCGCACCGATGAGGGGTGTGGTCACGACGATCGGTGGCAGCAGGTCGGCGTAGTCGGTGCGGTCGACCGGGCCTGCGGTGCCGAAGCGGACCCGCCGCACGGTGGGGAACTGGGTGAGCGTCCAGACCACCTGGGCCTCGCGCAGCCGGACCGCCGCCGGCCCGCCCGTGGTCGGCAGCACCCCGAGCACGGCGGTCCCGTCCGCGATCCGGCTGACCTCGGTGCCGGCGGGCACCAGGGTGGCCAGGCCGGTGGCGCGCTCGGCCGCGGTCGGCCCGGTCGCCAGTTCGGTCAACGCGAGGCGGGACGTGGCGACGGTGGCCGGACGGGTGTGCCGCGTCGGGGCGATCCGGCCGTCGCGGACGTACCACAGCTCGATCGTCACCGTGCCCGCCGGCGGCGCGGTCGTCCCGGTCGGTGCCGGCGGCGTGGTGACCGTGGTCGGGCCCGGCGGCCCGGTGCCGGTGCCGGTGGGAGCCGGCTCCGGGGTGGCGGCGGGCGGGGCGGACGCGGCGGGCGCCGCCGCCGTCGGGGCCGGCCCGAGCGCGCCCGACCGGGGTTCGCCGCACCCGCTCACCGCGAGCAGGGCGACGATTCCCGCCGTGACCGCCGCGCGCGTCACGACGCACCTCCGGGGGTCCGCGTGTCCGCGCCCGCTTCGCGGGGTCGAGGGGCGGTGCCGGCCGGCGTGGCGGCGGAGTCCTCGGGGTGCGTCGCCGGCAGCGCGAGCCGGAAGAGCGTGCCGACGCCGGGGGTGCTCCGCACGGTCAACCGGCCGGCGAGCAGGCGGGCGTTCTCCCACGCGATCGCGAGGCCGAGCCCGCTGCCGCGCCCGGAGCGGGCCGGATCGACCTTGTAGAAGCGGTCGAACAGCCGGGGCAGGTGCTCGGCGGGGATGCCCGGGCCCTGGTCGGTGACGTCGAAGACGACCTCCGGGCCGGCGCGGTGGACGTCCACCCGCACCTCGCCGCCGCCGTGCTCGACCGCGTTGGCGACCAGGTTCGCGACGACCCGTTCCAGCCGGCGGGGATCGGTGCGCAGGTCGACGGGCGCCGCGTCGACCGTCACCCGGTCCGCCCAGCCACGCGCCCGCAGGATCGACCGCAGCAGGGCGGCCGGGTTCACGGTGGTCACGGCGAGCGCCTCCCGCCCCGCGTCCAGGCGGGAGATCTCCATCAGGTCCTCGACCAGCCTGCGCAACCGGACCACGTCGGTGACGAGCAGCTCCCCGGCGCGCCGGGCGTCGTCGGGCAGCCGGTCCAGGTGGTCGCCGAGCAGCGAGGCCGCGGCCACCAGGGCGGTGACCGGGGTACGCAGCTCGTGCGCGACGTCGGCGGTGAACCGCCGCTCCCGGGCCTGCGCCCGGGACAGGGCCTCGATCCGGTCCTGGAGCGCCTCGGCCATCTCGTTGAACGAGGCCGCCCAGACGCTGAACTCGTCCCGGCCGCGTACCGGCAGCCGCGTGGCGAGCAGCCCTTCGGTGAGCGCGCGGGCGGCCCGGCTGGCCCGGCCGACCGGGTCGAGGGTGCGGCGGGCGAGGGTGTGCCCCACCGCGGCGGCGAGCAGCACGACCAGCACCCAGCCGGCGAGCAGGGCGGTACGGAGCTGGTCGAGGCCGGCGGCGATGTCGTCCTCCACGGTGACCACGTACAGCTCGGCGGTCGAGCCGGGGACGCGACCGCCGACCACCAGCAGCCGGGGTCGGGCCTGCGGCGCCGACCGCTCGTAGCCGAGCTGGCCGGCCGCCACGGTCGCCCGCAGCCCCGCGCCCGGCGCCGGCGCGTACGACGGGTTCGACGGGTACGCCTCGCCGTCGACGAGGACCACGTGCCGGCCGCTGCGTTCGAAGCTGGTGAGCAGGTCGGCCCGGCGCTGCGCGGTCAGCGGCACGAACTGCCCGGCGAGCACCAGTTGGTAGCGGGCGTCGGCGGCGGCCTGCTGCACCGAGGCGTCGAAGCGGGCCTGGCGCAGCAGCGCGTACGACCCGCCGGCGAGCAGCCCGGCGGAGACCCCGGCGACGAGGACGAACGCGACGGTCAGCCGGCGCCGCAGGCGACCGGGGACGACCGGGTCCGCTGTCCGCACCGGGCACCTCCCTCACGTCGGTGACAACTTGTAGCCGGCGCCCCGGACGGTCCGGACCAGCCGGGGGTTCGCCGGGTCGTCCTCGACCTTGGCGCGCAGCCGCTGCACCGCCACGTCGACCAGCCGGGAGTCGCCGAGGAAGTCGTGGTTCCACACCCGTTCCAGCAGGAGTTCCCGGGTGAAGACCTGGCCGGGTCGGCGGGCCAGCTCCAGGAGCAGCCGGAACTCGGTGGCGGTCAGCGCGAGGTCCCGCCCGTCCTTGCGGGCGACGAAGCTGGCCGGGTCGATCTCCAGCCCACCGATCTCGATGGTGCCGGGGGCCGGCGCGGTGGTGGCCCGCCGGAGCACCGAGCGGACCCGGGCGACCAGCTCCGGCAGGTCGAAGGGTTTGCGTAGGTAGTCGTCGGCCCCGCATTCGAGGCCGACGACCACGTCGATGGTGTCCGTCCGGGCGGTCAGCATGAGGATCGGGACCTGGCTGGTCCGCCGGATCTCCCGGCAGACCTCGAAGCCGTCCAGGCCGGGCAGCATGACGTCCAGGACGATCAGGTCGACCGGCCGGGCGCGCCACGCGGCGAGCCCCGACCGGCCGTCGACGGCGGTGTCCACCCGGAAGCCGGCGCGCCGCAGGCCGAGGGCGGTGACCTCACGGATGGAGGCATCGTCCTCGACGACCAGCACCCGGCCTTCCATGCGCTGAGCGTAGCCCCGCTGGGGCCCCGGCTGACCTGGCGAAACGGCCGGTGTGGAGGGTCCGGGCGGCGCCGGACCCTACGCCGTCGTCACTCCTGCCACTGGTGGGCCACGTCGAGGACGATCCGGCTGTGCGTACCGGGGCCGGTCAGGACGAACACCCGGAACGGCAGCCGTGCCCGCACCCCGACCGCGAAGGTGGTGTAGCCCTCGAAGCTGCCGCCGAACACGACGTCGCGCAGCGTGCGGTGGCGCAGCAGGTTGGCGGTGTGCTCGCCGACCCGGTACGGGACGGTGGCGACGTGCTCGTCGTCGTACGCGGGGGCCTGCAACGAGACCCGCAGCAGTTCGTCCCCGGCGGTGTACGGCGACAGCGGCAGTCCTTCGCCTTCGGTCCAGGTCTCGCCGTAGGCGACCGTGTAGCCGGTCACCGGGCCGGCGAACTCGAAGACCACCCGGTCGTAGCAGTCGTGCCGCCCGGTCCGCACGTCGACCAGTGGGGCGGTGCTCAGCGAACCCGCCGACTTGGTCAGGCTGCCCCAGGTGATCCCGCAGTACGGCGAGCCCGTCGCCGCCGCCTTCGTCGTGCCGGTCGGCGCGGCCGTGCCGGTGCCCGCGGCGGCGACCAGTCCGGTGAGTACGACCACCAGGACCATGAGTCCACTTTTGATCCGCATCTGTCTCCTCCTGCCGTTCGTGGCTGTTCCCGGCCCACCGCCGGGATGCCGACGGTCCGGCGTCGTCGCCGGGCCCGGTGTCGTCGGTCGCGCTTCTCGCGGGACCCGGTTTCACCGTGGCGGCGGTGCGCCACGCCACCTTCGCCGTGGCGTAACGGCCACGTAACAGTGGGTGGGGTCCGGTGCGGGTGGGCGCGCAGACCAGGGCGGGTCGACCGGTATGACTCTTCCGCTATGTCGGGACATCGGCGTAGGTCGATCTAACATCCACGTACATCGATGGATGGCGGCGCTGCCGCCGACGACAGGGGAGTGAGATGCTCAGACGACAACTGCTGCGCGCGGCCGGAGCCGTGCTGGCGGCGGTGCTCGCGGCGGCCGGGGTGCAGGTCGCCACCGGTGCGCCGGCCTCCGCCGCCCGCACCGTCTACTACGACGCGAGCCGGGCCGGCGAGTTCCGCACGAACTTCAACCAGGCCGCCCAGATCTGGAACAGCTCGGTCAGCAACGTCCGGCTGGTCCCGCGTACGCCGGGCAACGTCACCATCTACGTCGACAGTGGGTGGCCGCGCGCCCAGGTCACCGGACTCGGCTCCGGCCGCATCTGGATGGGCTGGACCGCGGTGAACCAGGGGTACGACCGCACGCGCATCGCGAGCCACGAGTTCGGCCACATCCTCGGCCTGCCCGACCGGCGTACCGGCCTCTGCTCCGACCTCATGTCCGGCAGCAGCGCACCGGTCTCGTGCCGCAACGCGTACCCCAGCAGCGCCGAGGCCTCGCGGGTGAACTCGCTCTTCGCCGGCAGCCGCGCGACGGTGACCACCGGCACCTTCACCTGGGGTTCCGACGATGTCACGCCGTTGGTGGTGGGCGGGCGGCCGGCCACCGAGAACTACCCGTGGCTGGTCTACACGTCCGGCTGCACCGGCACGCTGATCAAGGCGAACTGGGTGGTCACCGCGCGGCACTGCCCGACGCCGTCCTCGGTGCGCGTCGGCAGCGTCAACCGCACCAGCGGCGGCACGGTGGTCCGGGTCAGCCGCTCGGTCAGCCACCCGACGATCGACGTCAAGTTGCTGGCCCTGTCCAGCTCGGTCTCGTACGCCCCGGCGCCGATCCCGACGACCTCCGGTGCGGTCGGCACCGCCACCCGCATCATCGGCTGGGGCCTGACCTGCCCGAACCGGGGCTGCGGCTCCGCGCCGACCATCGCGCACGAGCTGGACACCTCGATCGTGTCGGACAGCCGCTGCATCGGCATCAACGGTCCGTACGAGATCTGCACCAACAACACCGGCGGCAACTCCGGCGCCTGCTACGGCGACTCCGGCGGCCCGCAGGTGCGCCGGATCGGCGGTGTGTGGAACCTGATCGGCGCGACCAGCCGGTCGGGCAACAACAACGCGACCTGCGCCACCGGCCCGTCCATCTACGGTGACCTGCCGTCGATCCGCTCCTGGATCAACACCCAGGTCGGCGGCCTCCCGGCCTGACGGTAAGGAAGGGCCCCTTCCTAACGCATCGCGTTGTAGAAGGGGCCCTTCTTAACGCCCCGCAAGGCCGGTGTGGTGTCACCGTCCGCTCACGGAGTGCGGTACGGTGCGGACCACGCCCGATCCCTCCGAGGTGAACATGCCTGCCGTGGCCGCGCTCGCTCTCACCCTGGCGCTCGCTCCCGCCCCGACGCCCTCCGTCCCGCCCGAGCCGTCGCCCTCTGGCGGGGTGGTCGGGGGTCTGCTCGGCGGAGTCGGTGGGCTGGTGGGCGATCTGCTCGACGGTGGCAGCAGCCCGTCGCCGGGTGCCACGCCGAGCGCCGGCACGCCCTCGGCGCCCGGGGCCTCCGGGGAGCCGGCACCGACGACCTCGGCCCAGCCGGGAGCGCCCACTTCCGACGGTGCTCACGCGGTGCCGGGCCGCACCGGCGGCGGCGCGGGCGTCCGCGCCCCGGGTCAGCCGACGCCGACCAGGTCGGCCGCGAGCGATCTGCCGGAGGCACTGCCGGGGCCGGCGGTGGACGGCGGCGGGGAAACCGGCCGGCTCCTCGTGTACGCCCTCGCCGTCGGCGTGGCGGCCGTACCGGTGCTGCTGGCCCTGCGGCGACGCAGGGTCCCAACCGGAGCCCTGGTGGCGCCGGAACGCGCCGCCGCCGCGCCTGGTGCCACCGGCCCGGACCCGGAGCCGGCACCGGACAACGTGTCCCGGCTGCCGACCGACCTCAACGCCATCTACGAGCTGGGCCGCCTCGACGAGCGCCTCAGCCAGGAGCGCAACCGGCCATCGTGACCGGAGCCTGGCCGCCGCCCTGGCTCAGCCGCCCGAGGTGTTAGGAAGGGCCCCTTCTACAACGCGAGGCGTTAAAAAGGGGCCCTTCCTTCCACCCGGCCACGGCGCCACCGACCGGACAGGCCACGCAGGTCAACTCAATGCTCCGGACCGGCCATCGGCCGGATGCCGGCGACGAGTCAACCGGTCCGGCGCATTCCGCCGGTTGCTCCGCCGGCCACGCATCCTCTACGGTCTGGTCAGCGGTGGCGCGGTGCGGTCCGCAGCCGACGACCGCTGGGTGGCGCGTGAGCGGCCCGGGATGGTGGAGTCCCGGGATCGTCCCGCCGGCGCCGGTCAGCGTCCGTGTGATCCCCAGCTCGTGAGCCCTGGGCGCCGTGCGTCCGGTTCCGGGCCGGGACGCACCGACCCCACCGGGAGCACCCGTGTATCTCACCCCGCACGAGCAGGACCGCCTGCTCGTCCACGTCGCGGCCGACGTCGCCCGCCGGCGGCGCGACCGTGGCCTGCGACTCAACTACCCCGAGGCCGTCGCGGTGATCACCGCCTTCCTGCTGGAGGGGGCCCGCGACGGCCGCACCGTGGTCGACCTCATGTCCGCCGGGCGCACCGTCCTCGGCCGGGACGACGTGCAGGACGGCGTCCCCGAGCTGCTGAGGGAGGTGCAGGTGGAGGCGACGTTCCCGGACGGCACCAAGCTGGTGACGGTGCACCACCCGATCCCGTGATCCCGGGCGAGGTCCTGCCCGCTCCCGGTCCGGTCGAGATCAACGCCGGGCGGCCGGTGACCACCCTGCTCGTCGTCAACACCGCCGATCGCCCGGTGCAGGTGGGGTCGCACTACCACTTCGCGGAGGCGAACCCGGCGCTGCGCTTCGACCGGGCCGCCGCCTGGGGGCACCGGCTGGCGGTGCCGGCGGGGACGTCGGTGCGCTTCGAACCGGGTGTCAGCCGGGAGGTCGACCTGGTCCCGCTGGGCGGCGCGCGGGTCGTGCCCGGCCTGCGGGGTGCCTGCGCCGGCCCGCTCGACGGCCGCGCCCGGGGTCGCGCCGCCGGCTCCGACGACCGCTCCGACGGTACGAACGGAGGGCCCACCGCATGAGCGCGGTCGCACGGGACCGGTACGTCGCCCTGTACGGGCCGACCACCGGTGACCGGATCCGGCTGGCCGACACCAACCTGCTGATCGAGGTGGAGCAGGACCACTGTGCCGGCGGCGACGAGGCCGTCTTCGGCGGCGGCAAGGTCATCCGCGAGTCGATGGGCCAGTCCCGGGCGACCCGCGCGGAGGGCGCCCTCGACACGGTGATCACGGGTGCGGTGGTGCTGGACCACTGGGGCGTGGTCAAGGCCGACGTGGGTGTCCGCGACGGGCGGATCGTGGCGCTGGGTCGCGCCGGCAATCCGGACACCATGGACGGTGTCCATCCCGACCTGGTGATCGGTCCGGCGACCGAGGTGATCGCCGGCAACGGTCGCATCCTCACCGCCGGGGCGGTCGACACCCACGTCCACTTCATCTGCCCGCAGATCGTCACCGAGGCCCTCGCCAGCGGCATCACCACCCTGGTCGGCGGGGGCACCGGGCCGGCCGAGGGCACCCGGGCCACCACGGTCACCCCGAACGCCTGGCACCTGGCCCGGATGCACGAGGCCCTCGACGCGTTCCCGGTGAACGTGCTGCTGCTCGGCAAGGGCAACACGGTCTCCATCGAGGCGCTGTGGGAGCAGTTGCGGGCCGGGGCCGGCGGTTTCAAGCTGCACGAGGACTGGGGCACGACGCCCGCCGCGATCGACGCGTGCCTGCGGGTGGCCGACGCCTCCGGCGTGCAGGTCTCGATCCACACCGACACCCTCAACGAGGCCGGTTTCGTGGCCGACACGCTGCGGGCGATCGGTGGGCGGGCCATCCACTCGTACCACACCGAGGGGGCCGGCGGTGGCCACGCGCCGGACATCATCACCGTGGCCGGCGAGCCGAACGTGCTGCCGTCGTCGACCAACCCGAGCCGCCCGTACACCCGCAACACCCTGGCCGAGCACCTGGACATGCTGATGGTCTGCCACCACCTCAATCCGGCGGTGCCGGAGGACCTGGCGTTCGCCGAGAGCCGGATCCGACCGTCCACGATGGCCGCCGAGGACCTGCTGCACGACCTGGGCGCGATCTCGATCATCGGCTCGGACGCGCAGGCGATGGGGCGCGTCGGGGAGGTGATCCTGCGGACCTGGCAGAGCGCGCACGTCATGAAGGCCCGGGTCGGTGCGCTGCCCGGCGACGGCGCGGCGGACAACCACCGGGCCCGGCGGTACGTCGCGAAGTACACCGTCTGCGCGGCCATGGCGAACGGCCTGGACGGTGAGATCGGCTCGGTCGAGCCGGGCAAGCTCGCCGACCTGGTGCTGTGGGATCCGGCCTTCTTCGGCGTCCACCCGCACCTGGTGCTCAAGGGCGGCTTCATCGCGTACGCCCAGATGGGCGACGCGAACGCGTCGATCCCGACGCCGCAGCCGATGCTGCCGCGCCCGATGTTCGGCGGCTACGGTGTGGCGCCCGCCGCCACCAGCCTCGCCTTCGTGGCGCCGGCCGCGCTCGACGCCGGGCTGCGGCTGGACGTACGGCGGCGGGTCGTCCCGGTGGCCGACGTGCGGTCGCGGGGCAAGGCCGACCTGCCGAACAACGGTGCGATGCCGCACATCGAGGTGGATCCGGACACCTTCACCGTCCGCGTCGACGGGGTGGTGGTGGAGCCGGATCCGGTGCCGGAGCTGCCGATGTCCCAGCGGTACTTCCTGTTCTGATGGGCACGCGCAGCCTGCTCCTGCTCCTCGCCGACGGGCGTTTCCCCGCCGGGGCGCACGCCCACTCCGGTGGCCTGGAGGCGGCCGTCGCCGCCGGTCGGGTCACCGACCTGGCCACCCTCGCGGCATTCCTGCGCGGTCGGCTCGCCACCGCGGGGCTGGTCGGCGCGGCGTTCGCGGCGGCGGCGCACCGGGCCGTCCCGGCCGGCGACCGGGCGGCCGTCCTGGCCGTGCTGGACGCCGAGCTGGACGCGCGTACCGCCGCACCGGCGCTGCGGACGGTGTCCCGCCGCCAGGGCCGGGCGCTGCTGCGGGCCGGGCACCGGGTCTGGCCGGGCGGCCCCTTCGCCGGCCTGCCCGACCCGGGCGAGGGCCCCCACCAGCCGCTGGTGCTCGGGTTGGTCGGGGCCGCCGCCGGGCTCGACCCGGCGGACACCGCGCTCGTCGCCGCGTACGGCACGGTCACCGGCGCGGCCAGCGCCGGGCTCCGGCTGCTCGGCCTCGACCCGTACCACGTCCACGCGCTGCTGGCCGACCTGGCCGGCGCGTGCGATGTCACCGCCGCCACCGCGGTGGCCGCCGCCGACGGCCAGCCGGAGGCGTTGCCGGCCGCTGCCGCGCCCCTGTCCGACATCCATGCCGAAGCCCACGCCACCTGGGAGGTGCGTCTCTTTGCGTCCTGAGATCGAGCACGACGAGTCCGTTCCACACAACCACCCCGAGCCCGGCGTCGACCCGCACGGGCCGCTCGCGCCCGCCGGCCGCGCCCTTCGGGTCGGCATCGGCGGCCCGGTCGGCTCCGGCAAGACCGCCCTGGTCGCGGCGCTCTGCCGGGCCTTCGCCGGTGAGCTGCGCCTCGGCGTGGTCACCAACGACATCTACACGACCGAGGACGCCGATTTCCTCCGGCGGGCCGGGGTCCTGGACCCGGCGCGGATCCGCGCGGTGGAGACCGGATGCTGCCCGCACACGGCGATCCGCGACGACATCGGCGCGAACCTGGACGCGGTCGACGAGCTGGCCGAGGCGGTCGGCCCGCTGGATCTGGTGCTGGTGGAGAGCGGCGGGGACAACCTGACCGCCACGTTCAGCCGGGGCCTGGTGGACCGGCAGATCTTCGTGGTCGACGTGGCCGGCGGGGACAAGGTGCCCCGCAAGGGCGGGCCGGGGGTGACCGCCGCCGACCTGCTGGTCATCAACAAGACCGACCTGGCGCCGATGGTCGGCGCGGATCTGTCCGTGATGGACCGGGACGCCCGGGCCCGGCGGGGTGACCTGCCCACGGTGTTCCTCTCCATCGCACAGGACCCGCTGGCCGTGCGGGTCGCCAACTGGATCCGTCACGAGGTGGCGCACCACCGGGTGTCCGTCGCCGTGCCCGCCGGACCGGCCTGATGCGGGCCACCGCCCGGCTGGTCGCCCGGACCGACGGTCGCGGTCGCACCATCCTGCCGGAGCTGCGCGGGGAACCCCCGGTGCTGCTGCGCCAGGTGCCCGGCCGGGGCGGTGGCGTGACGGTGTACGTCGTCGGCGGGGCGGCCGGGCCGCTCGCCGGCGACGACCTGCGGCTCGACGTCGAGGTGGGGCCTGGCGCGGCGGTCCGGGTGCACACGGTGGCCGCCTCGGTGGCCCAGCCCGGCCACCCCGGCGCCGCCTCCCGGATGCGGGTCCGGGCGAGTGTGGCGGCCGGCGCCAGCCTGCACTGGCTGCCCGAGCAGCTGGTCGCGGTGGCCGGCTGCGCTCACGTCGCGGACTCCAGCGTCGAGGTGGCCGACGGTGGGACGCTGCTCTGGCGGGACGAGCTGGTCTGCGGCCGGCACGGCGAGCCGTCCGGCGACGCGGTTGTCCGCACCAGCGTGGACCACGGGGGCCGTCCCCTGCTGCGGCAGTCCCTCGCGGTCGGGCCGGACGCGCCCGGCTGGTCCGGGCCGGCCGTGCTCGACGGCGCGCCGGCCACCGGCACACTGCTGGTGGTGGATCCGGGCCGGCCGGCCGGGCCGCCCCTGGTGACCGTGGGCGGGACCGTCGCCCGGCTACCGCTGGCCGGCGGCCGGGCCACCCTGTGGACCGCGACGGCCCGAGACGCGCACACCCTGCGGGAGAGCCTGACGCCGCCGATCTGATCCGCCCGCGGGCATACGGCGATCGTCACCTGTGGTGGCCTCCTCGGTTGGCCGGACTCCGTGGACCGCCGCATGGTACGAGTGGTCGGTGAGTGCTGACGACCACCGGCGACACGTTGACCGGTCCCGGCTCGATCGCGGGGCTGAGCAGGTGAAGGTCGCCGCGGGCCGGGCCCGGGGTCGAGGTGGCCAGGCGGGTCGACTGCGGCTGCACCAGCTCGAGGTCGCTCTGGTGATCTCTCTGCAGGCGGGGCTCGCCGCCGCGCTGGCCTGGTGGATCGGCCACGACGTGCTGGGCAACTCCTCGCCGGTCTTCGCGCCCTCCGCCGCGGTGGGTACGATCGTCGCCGCGCTCGGCCAGCGTGCCCGCCGCACCGGCGAACTGCTGCTCGGCGTCGGACTGGGTATCGTCACCACCGACTTCCTGCTGACACTTCTGGGTACCGGCTTCTGGCAGACCGGTTTCGTTGTCGCCTGCGCCATCCTGACCACGCTCCTGCTGTTCGGGGGCAGCGGGTCGGCCGTCGGGCAGGCCGGCGGTACGGCGGTGCTGCTGGCGACCCTGGCACCGGCGCAGCAGAACCTCGAATGGCCGAGGATCGTCGAGGCGGCGGTCGGCAGCGCCGTCGGACTCGTGGTGGTCATGTTGCTGCTGCCGATCAACCCGATGCGGATCCTCGACCGCGACGCGGCCCCGATCTACGGGTGCCTCGCCGACCAGCTGAGGGAGGTCAGCTCAGCGCTGGCGACCCACGATCAGCAGCGGGCGGTCCGGGCGCTGGACACGCTCCGCGGCCTGGGACCCGACCTCGACCGGATGCACCAGGCGCTCAGCGGCGCCGAAGAGGTGGTCAGCCTGGCGCCGGCGCGCTGGCGGCGCCGCCAGGATGTGGAGCGCTTCGCCCACGCGACCGTCTACCTGGAGCGGGTCATCGAACACAGTCGAGGGCTGGCCCGCCGGTCGGCGCTGGCGCTGCAGTACGACGAGCCGATCCAACCCGACCTGTCCGTGGGCGTCGGCCACCTCGCCGACGGGGTCGAGTCGCTGCGCCGCGAGCACCGGGCCGGGCGTCCCCCCGAGGGGACCAAGCAGAAGGTACGCGATGCGGTGCAGGCGGCCGGACGAGCCCGAGCCCGGGGAGTCAACGACTTCGGAGATGCGGTGGTGACCCAGCTCCGCACCGCCGCGAGCGACCTGCTCCGCGCCACCGGTTACGACCCGACGTCGGCGAATGAGGAGGTACGGAACGCGATCCGGGACGGAGAGGACTCAGTTCACCGGCCCGGATGAGCCGGGAAACCGAAGCCTGACGGTCAGGCGGTGGCCGGGACGGGGCGGCGGGCCGGGTCCAACCGGCCGATCAGGGCGTCGAGGTGGCGGGCCAGGTCGGCGTTGGCGGAGGTGGCCAGCTCGGCCAGGTTGGCGCGGACCAACCCGTCGACGCGCTCGTGCTCGCGCCGCCCCCGGGCGGTCAGGTACGCGCGGATGCGGCGCCGGTCGAGCGGGTCGACCCGGCGGAACACCAGGTTGCGGTCGACGAGCTGGTCGACCAGCTTGGTCAGCGTGCCCGGGGGCAGGGACGCCTCGGCGGCCACCTCGGTCATCGGGTGGCCGAGGCCGTCGGAGAGCAGGCAGAGCACGCGCCACGCCTCGATGCTGAGCGACTCGGCGGCGAGGAGCGCGCCGACTCGGTGCGACAGGAGGCGTTCGGCGCGGGTGAGCAGCCGAAGCAGGTCGGCTGGCGTTCCGGGACGGTCAGACATGGCTCTCCCGCCTGGCGGTGGCTCCGCCATCGTACCGAGTCGTCCCGCTGGGTGGGGAGCGCTGGCGGGCGGGGAGCGGGTACGGCCACCATGTGTTCATGTCCGTGCCGGTCCCGGGGTTCGGGCGTCCACCGGCGGGGGAGCGCCTCACCACCGGGGCGCCCTGGCTCACCGTCGACCGGGACGTGGTCGGCGTCGCGCTGGTCTACCCGATGCGCGGGCCGGCCGGCATGTTCGGGCCGAGCTGCGAGCTGTGCGCGCAGCTCGCGGTGGAGGAGGTCAACCGCCGGGGCGGGGTGCTGGGCCGGGAACTGCGGCTGGTGCCGGTGGACGGCGGCGCGCCGCCGGCCGAGGTGGCCGCCGAGGTGGAGGCGCTGGTCTCGATGGGCGCCGTGCAGGGGGTGACCGGCTGGCACATCTCGTCGGTGCGGCAGGCGGTGGCGCCGCGCGTCGCGCACCGGGTGCCGTACGTGTACACCGCCCTGTACGAGGGCGGGGAGTGCACCGAGGGGGTGTTCCTCACCAGCGAGACGCCGGACGCGCAGCTCTGGCCGGCGATGCGGCTGCTCGCCGGTGAGCTGGGGGTGCGGCGGTGGTTCGTGGTGGGCAACGACTACGTGTGGCCGCGCCGGACCGGGCTCGCCGCCCGGCGGTACGCCCGGCGCTGCGGCGGCCGGGTGGTCGGGCAGCACTTCCTGCCGCTGGAGACGCACGCGTTCGCCGAGGCGCTGGGCCGGATCGAACGCACCGAGGCCGACGCGGTGCTTGTGCTGCTGGTCGGCGCGGACGCGGTGCGCTTCAACCGGGCGTTCGCCCGGGCCGGGCTGGACCAGCGGTGCCTGCGGCTGAGCACGCTGATGGACGAGAACATGCTGTTGGCCAGCGGGGTGAGCGCCACCGGCAACCTGTACAGCACGGCGGGCTTCTTCGCCGGCCTGGTCACCCCGGAGAACCTGGACTTCCACGGCGCCTTCGCGCGCCGCTTCGGGGTGGAGGCGCCGCCGCTCGGCAGCCTTGGGGAGTCCTGCTACGAGGGCGTCATGCTGCTCGCCGCGCTCATCGCGAAGGCCGGCACGCTGGACGTACGCGGGGTGGAGGCGGCCGCCGACGTGGTCACGTACGACGGGCCGCGCGGCGAGCTGCGCCTGCGGCGCCGGCACGTGCGCCAGCGCATCTACCTGGCCGAGGCCGACGGGCTGGAGTTCGCCGTCCGGACGGAGCTGTAGGGCGACCTTGACAGGCGGCCGGGATGGCCGTCTAAGATGCTTCCTGCGTGAAGTATCCAGGATGGACCCGGGATATCGTTAACGCCTGCCCCGGTGGCGGCTAATTGCCCTCCGGGGCCACAGATAATTGTGTGCCGGTGCCCGTCGCCAATTTTCCGGCGGCGCGACACCGGCATTTTTCGTGCCGCGCTTCGGCGGGCCGGAAACAGTCTATTGAGGAGCAGGAAACGTCCGCGCAACGAAGCGGATCGAAGCTTTCCCTGCCCGACAACCAATTCGCGGATCCGGCCGGTGTCCACCCGCCGTCCGGCCGCCGCCGACGTCATCCCGGACCGCGCCGCGACACCGACGTCGACATCACCTAACACGACCGCTGCTCCACGCACAGCGCAGGGAGAACAGATGTCACTGATCCGGGGCCGCATCCTGACGGGTGCCATGACCCTGGTCGTCGCGGCCGCCTTGGCCGCGTGCGGCAGCAAGACCACCGACACCGACACCGCCGCGGGCGTCAGCGCCGACGTCTCCGGCGACACGGTGAAGGTCGGACTGCTCAACTCGCTCTCCGGCACCATGGCGATCAGCGAGGTCACCGTCCGCGACGCGATCCTGCTCGCCGTCGAGGAGATCAACGCCGCCGGCGGGGTCCTCGGCAAGAAGATCGAGCCGGTCGGCGAGGACGGCGCCTCGGACTGGCCCACCTTCGCCGAGAAGGCGGAGAAACTGATCAGCCAGGACCGGGTCGCCGCAGTCTTCGGCTGCTGGACCTCGGCCAGCCGCAAGGCGGTCAAGCCGGTCTTCGAGAAGAACAAGGCACTGCTGTTCTATCCCGTCCAGTACGAGGGCCTGGAACAGTCGCCGTACATCTTCTACACCGGCGCGACCACAAACCAGCAGATCGTTCCCGGGCTCGACTACCTCAAGGCCCAGGGCGTGAAGTCGGTCTACCTCGTGGGCAGCGACTACGTCTTCCCGCGGACGGCCAACAAAATCATCAAGGCGTACGCGGAAGCGAACGGAATGACCGTCTCCGGGGAGGACTACGCCCCGCTCGGGTCCACCGAGTTCGGCACGATCGTCAACAAGGTGAAATCGTCCGGCGCGAACGCCGTCTTCAACACGCTGAACGGGGACAGCAACGTCGCCTTCTTCAAGGAGTACACCTCCGCCGGGCTCACCGCCGCCAGCCTGCCGGTGGTGTCGGTGTCGATCGCCGAGGAGGAGGTCAAGGGCATCGGCACGCAGTACCTCAAGAACCAGTTGACGGCCTGGAACTACTACCAGACCACGCCGGGCGCGGCGAACGAGAAGTTCGTGACCGCGTACAAGAAGAAGTACGGCGCGGACAAGCCGACCAGCGACCCGATGGAGGCCGCGTACGTCTCGGTCCACCTGTGGAAGGCGATGGTCGAAAAGGCCGGCAGCTTCGACGTGGAGAAGGTGCGCGCCGCGGCCGACGGCATCACCTTCGAGGCGCCGGAGGGCTTGGTCACCGTCGACGGCACCACCCAGCACATCGCCAAGACCGCCCGGATCGGCAAGATCGGCGCGGACGGGCTGATCACCGAGGTGTGGAACTCCGGCCAGCCGATCGAGCCGGACCCGTACCTCAAGAGCTACCCCTGGGCGAGCGGCCTGAGCTGACCGACGTGGCCCGGGCGGCGGCCCTGCCGCCCGGGCCACCCCACCCGTTCGGAGTGCGCACCGTGACAGTCCTCTTCGGCCAACTCTTCACCGGCATCAGCATCGGCGCGGTGCTGCTGCTCATCGCGCTCGGCCTCGCGCTGACCTTCGGCCAGATGAATGTGATCAACATGGCCCACGGCGAGTTCATCATGGCCGGCGCCTACACCACCTACGTCCTGCAGCAGATCATCACCGGCGCCGGCTGGTCGTTGCTGGTCGCGCTGCCGGTCGCGTTCGTGGTGGCCGGCGCGATGGGCGTGCTGCTGGAGGCGCTGCTGATCCGCCGCCTCTACGCCCGCCCGCTGGACACCCTGCTGGTCACGTGGGGCGTGTCGCTGATCCTTCAGCAACTTGCCCGGGACGTCTTCGGCAGCCCCAACGTACAGACCCGCGCACCGGAGCCGCTCACCGGCAACGTCGCGCTGCCCGGCGGGGTGACCGTCGCGAACAACCGCGTGTTCATCCTCGTCCTGGCGCTGGCCGCCGTGGCGGCGCTGACCCTGGCGCTGCGGCTCACCCCGCTCGGCCGGCGGATCCGCGCCGTCGTGCAGAACCGCGACCTCGCCGCCGTCTCCGGCATCCCCACCGTCCGGGTGGACCGGATCACCTTCTTCATCGGCTCCGGCCTGGCCGGTGTCGCCGGCGTCGCGCTCACCCTGCTCGGCCCGATCGGGCCCACCATGGGCACCAACCTCATCATCGACGCCTTCCTGGTCGTCGTGGTCGGCGGGATCGGCCAACTCAAGGGCAGCGTGATTGTGGCGTTCGCGCTCGGCGTCCTGCAGGCCACCGGCGAGTACCTCACCACCCTGAGCGTCGCCAAGGTGATGGTGTTCATCGCCATCGTCGCGTTCCTCCAGTGGCGGCCCCAGGGCCTGTTCACCCTGCGTACCAGGAGTTTGGCATGACCGCCCTCGCCGGACCGCCCGCCACCACCGCCGTCGACCCCGCCCCGGCCGCCAGCCCACCCGCCGGCCGCGGCCGCCGTGCCGATCGGCTGCGGACCGCCGCCGGGTTCGCGCTCGGCGCCGTCCTGCTGTTCGCCGCCGCGCCCCTGGTGCTGTCCGACTTCCGGCTGTCGCTGCTGGCCAAGTACCTGTGCCTGGCCATGGTGGCGATCGGCATCGGCATCGCCTGGGGACGCGGCGGCCTGCTCACCCTCGGCCAGGGCGTCTTCTTCGGCCTCGGCGGCTACGCGATGGCCATGCACCTCAAGCTCGCCGACGCGGGCCCGGGCCAGATGCCCGACTTCATGCAGCTGTACGGGCAACTCGACGAACTGCCGCTGTGGTGGCGTCCGTTCGCCAGCCCGTGGTTCGCCCTGCCGGCGACGGTGCTGCTGCCGATGGCGGTCGCCTTCGGGCTCGGGGCGCTGGTGTTCCGGCGGCGGGTACGCGGCGCCTACTTCGCCATCCTCAGCCAGGCCCTGGCCGCCGCCATGGTGATCCTGCTGATCGGCCAGCAGGGCACCACCGGAGGCACCAACGGCCTCACCGACATCCAGGGCTTCTTCGGCTACGACCTGGACGACCCGGTCAACCAGCGGACGGTCTACTTCCTCATCGCCGCCGCCCTGCTGGCGCTGCTGTGGCTGGCCCGCCAGCTGATCCAGAGCCGCTACGGCGAACTTCTGGTCGCGGTCCGCGACGGCGAGGAGCGGGTCCGTTTCCTCGGCTACGACCCGGCCACCGTCAAGCTGGTCGCCTACGTGACCGCCGCCGGCATGGCCGGCCTGGCCGGGGCGCTGTTCGTCCCGGCGGTCGGCATCATCTCGCCGGCACTGATCGGGATCGTCCCCTCCATCGAGTTCGTCATCGGCGTCGCCGTCGGCGGCCGGGCCACCCTGCTCGGCCCGGTGCTCGGCGCGGTCGCGGTGGCGTGGGCGCGGACCGCCCTGTCCGAGCGGTTCCCGGGCACCTGGACGTACCTGCAGGGCGGCCTGTTCGTGCTGGTCGTGGCGTTCCTTCCGGGTGGCCTGGCGGCGCTGTGCAGCCGCCGGCGCGGCACCGGCGGCGGGCCGCTGACCCGGCTGCGCCGGCGCCGGACGGAGGCGGCGGCGTGAGTTGCCCTGTGTCAAGCCATCGCCGGTTGATCTTGGCTGAGCAAGTGTTGGAGGGCTCGGTGCCGGTCGGGGTTGTAGGGGGTGTTG
>NZ_JBEYSU010000053.1:0-19189 GCF_040704235.1 Micromonospora sp. NPDC047707 | reverse complement strand
ATCCGCCGCTACATCATCTGGCGGAACAAGAACGCCGCCGACGAACGCCTACGCGAGGTCGTCAACAGGGCGAACGTTGCCTGATGCGGCACTAGCAGTAGGCCTCACTGCTCGGCCGACTGGCCACGTGCGCGCCCTCGGCCGCTCACCGGCGCGCCCTGGGCCTTGTCTACGACTCAACTGCCCAATGTCTCCGCGGTTCTCAGCATTGGACTCGTGCCGGCCGTCGCACACGAACTCATCGTTCAGCCGCACCTCCGCGACCCGTCCACACCGTTCGGTCGCCCAACTGACGCGGACGCTGAACGACGGCGAGACATGAACCATCGTGCAGGGCGGGCTGCACTCTATTCCCGCGCGAGAGAACGTCCTCCAACATGATCTACCCCTGAACGCCGACCTCGCCGGGTCGCCGTGGCAGTGGCATGCCGGGTACTCAGGGTTTCATCGATCGGGCCATGAGTGGCAGTCCCAGCCCGATTCACCGCGCCCGCTCTCTGATGAGGCGCTGACGCGCCACGATGCCCTGCGCACGTACACCGCAGATGTCAAATGCGCTGTGCATCAACGGATCCTGCCCACGCACGCCGAGCCTCGGCGTGCGGTGCGCCGCAGACAAGTGACGGCCAATGCGCATCCAAGGGCTGCAAGGGGTATCCCGGTGTCGCCGGCTGCATCGTCCGGGACCTCCTGCCAAGCCACCGGCGGAATCTGGTCGCTCGACAGTTCGTCGCCGATCGGCCGAATCGTCCGTGCTCGACCGGCAACACTCAGCATCGCCCCACAACACTGCTCGTGCGGGACGTGTTCACCCTGAGGGTTGGCTGGTCAACGCCGACCGTCTGCGCGCCGACCTCTCGTCGATGCTGTTCGGCATGGCCCGCCGGCAACACCGGTCCGCCCAGGGTAGTTGCACTCCGACCACGACGGCAACTACACGTCCCTTGCGTCCCGTCAGCAGCCTAATCCGGCCTGCTCGGCTCGGGAGACCCGGTTGGCGACTGCTACGACTACAGCATCGTTGCCGAGTTTGCGTTCAGGTCATGCGGCTCAAGCGCTTTGTGTAGTCCATCCTTCGGCTGATGTGCAGGGGCGCAGGACTGCAGAAGAGCAGGCTAAGGCGCTGACAGCGTCGTGCCGGCGTTGTGCCAGCGTGGTGTGAGCGGAGATCTCTATGGTTGCACGGCGGGGCAAGCGGTGTTCCGGGCGACCATTGGTGATGGCTGGATGGGGGCCTCGCGCTACTCAAGGCAGTTGCTTCGCAAAGGAGACGTAGCCATGACATGGAAAGTTACCCGTTACTCAACTGTGGGTTCTTGTAGCAGGGCGGCAAACGAGAAGGTTGAATTCGGCTTGGATGGTATTTCCTACGCCGTTCAGTTGACCGGCGAGGACGCTTTCGCCCTTCGGGAGGCGCTTACCACGTTCATCCATGCGGCTAGGCGGATCGAATGTGCATCCGAGTGAGATGCGGGAAGCGCGTCGTACGCTGATGCCCTCGTCGGCGACGTGGCGATGGGCCGGCGAAGGAGCGACCCGCGCAGCGGTCCAGCCCGGAGGCTGGTCGTCAGCTCGCGGTTGTCGTGTTCGATCCGCCAGCGGAAAATTGCCGTAGCGGACCAGCTCGATGTGGCTGGGGGCTTCACAGTCGGTACCAAATCGGCTCCGCTTGGTGGTCGGGTCACTCGGTGATCAACATTTGCTCGGGTCGGAGGCCGTGATACTGGGCGTCGTCGGTGCCCCACTTTGAAGTTCACAATCTGCTGGGGCTGGTGCAGATACAGCCGGGCCCGCGCCGGCCCCGGACCCGTTGCTGGCGGCAAGGAACCCTCCAGCATCTCGACGATGCTGCTTATCGGTGGCGCCGCTGATCTGGATCGAGCCGCCCCTCGGGCTTCCAATGCACGTCGGTTCACGCCTTGCCGTCACCGGCCGGTGCGACCTGCAGATGGCGAAGCATCGATTCAACCGCCGCCAGTTCGTCCTCCAGCCAGCTCACGCGCCTCTGCCAGAGTCCACAGATCGGCAGCGTCCAACTGACGATGCATCGTCTCGGGGCCTCGAGCGAAACCTGCGCCTGCAGTGCACGCTGACGAACACGCTGGTCACCGCCGTCGTGACGACCGTTTGTTGCGCCGGCGCTGCGACTCGGTGCGCGCGAGGAGCCGCGATGTGTAAGACACCGTTAGCATTCGGTCGCCATGAGGCACCTTAAGAGGGAATACCTATGGGCGAGTAAAGCTGAAGCAGTGGCCCGGCTGAGTCGTCTGCTAGGGCCGTGACAGCGCATCGGAATTATTCCCTAACCCAATCAAATTGTTGGCTTCACACCGAAGGATTGATCACTTCAATCGTGGCTAAAAGGTTGATCGCCTGCGTCTACATGCGGCGGCGGGTTAGAGAGGGGCAATGAGGCGTCAACGTGGCTTCGAGGTCATTATCAATCGAAAAAGGTCGGTATCGGAGTCCATCGACGTTGGCCGGAAAGTGCGCGCGGCCTTGCTGGGGGACCATAATCGCCGCGCTGGCGAGGACGCCATCTGTCGGGACGAGTCGACGACGCATTCCGGCAGGGGCGAATATGGGCAGAAGCAACCAGCGGCCGGATTCATCTCATCGGGTCGGCGCCACTCTGCGGTGGGAAGTTCGAGTCGCGGCACATTTGGCAAAACCAGCTGCCGACGTGACAAACGGCCCCGAGTCTTAGCACTAAGCGAGATGAAGCCTTCTCAGGCAGCAAGAGGAAAGGGTACGTTTTTCCTGCTAGGTGGCCTGGCATTCGTTGCTGCTTTCTGGGCTCTTACCAGTCTCCGCTTGTAGCGCAGTATTTCGTCGCCACCCCGGCAGCATCCACGGCGCAGCCGGAACGGGCGCCATATGTCAGTGCAACTCCTCGGCTGAGGCCGGCCTACTTGAGCGCTGGCCGGCCTCGAGCCTATTCCTTGATTGCTGGCTCACGAAAGTCCGAGCTTCTCCGCCAAGGGTGGTCCGACGTACGTGACCTCGTACTTTGCGTTGATCCGGTCTCGCTCGGCGGCGTCAGCGTCCTCCGCAAGGTGCTCATTTTCGGCGAAGAGCCCATGATACCCGCCTGGGGTCATGAGATTGATAACCTTGACCGGTAGCTGGTCCTTGCGGGTGTTGTCGAACGTGTGTGGAACGCCAGGCGGAATGGTAATGAAGTCCCCAGGACTAAGGTCTAGGATCTCCTCGCCGCACTGGACCGTCAGCACTCCCTCCAGGACATAAAACGTATCGTCCTGGTTGGCATGCCAGTGCAGTCCGGGCCCCGTCAGGTACTCAATGGTCATCTCGAAGAAGTCGAACCGGCCTGCGGTCTGGTCGCCAGTGGCCTTGAACAACGAAGGGCCTTGCCTGTAGAGCGTGCCTTCGGAGCTGCGGACGATGAGCGCTTCGTGTCCCATGATCAGAGCCTCTCCTATCTCTAATGGCCGACAGAGTCGGATTCGCCATACTTTGGCCACTTCCGTCCTAGATACGAGGTTGAGTACTGTCGAGTGCCGCAGGGTGTCGCGAGGCGGTTGTCGAGAAATCCCAAACGATGTCCGTTTACGCTTGTTTTGCTACTCCTTGCGAGAGGATTGGCTTGGCGCCTTCCAAGGGGGAAGTTGCGGACGACGCTCGTGCCAGTCGGTCGTCTGTTGAAAGCGATGCCCCACCGTCAAAAGGGTCCCGTCGCCCCAAGGGCGCCCGACAATTTGAAGACCAATGGGCAGGTTGTTGCGATCAAAACCGCAGGGCAGGGTGAGTGCAGGAAGACCGGCAATGTTGATCGGTACGGCGTATCGCGGCCCTGAGTCGGGGGCGAGTCGACGCCCAGCGGCGTCGATTTCCGGGGCAGTCCGTTCGCGAGCCGGCAGCGCGAGGAGGTCGACTCGCTTGAATATTTCCCGTAGCTCGTGGCGCAGCCGACCGGCGGTGCGCAGAGCGTCAACATAGTCGGGTGCGGGTGTGGCGAGTCCGGCTTCCAGACGCCTGCGAGTCTGGGGGACCAGGCGAACGTTCTCCTCATTCAGCAATGCCCGGTATTGTGCGGCGGCTTCGCAGCGCACCAGCACGTCGCCCGCCTCCACAGCGGCGTCCCACTCGGCAATGGTGACATCGGAGAGTTCGAGCCCAAGTTCCGCGAGGACTGCCAGGGCGTCTTCGACGGCCGTCGCCATGTCGGCGGGCAGCGATGTCCACAAATCGCGCAGGACACCGACTCGGAGTCCGCG
The DNA here is from genome assembly GCF_040704235.1 of Micromonospora sp. NPDC047707. Classification (NCBI taxonomy): domain Bacteria; kingdom Bacillati; phylum Actinomycetota; class Actinomycetes; order Micromonosporales; family Micromonosporaceae; genus Micromonospora; species Micromonospora sp. NPDC047707. The sequence continues at coordinate 14,951 of NZ_JBEYSU010000053.1, read as the reverse complement.
AATGGAAGAGCGCAACCAGGCGGCATATTGGCTACCGTCCTTGTCCGCCGACGTGGGATCGTTCCGGTCGTAGCCGGCGATGACATCTAGTAGCAGGGCGCAATCGAGGGCAGAGCGCGCCATCGGGCCGATGTGATCTAGTGAGAGGGCCAGCGGCACCACTCCCCGCAGCGGGACGAGTCCATACGTTGGTTTGAGGCCTACTACGCCAGCCCAAGCGGACGGGTTGCGTATCGATCCCGTCGTATCGCTGCCGATGGCACCAGGTACGACTCCAGCGGCCAAGGCTGCGCCTGAACCCATACTTGAGCCACCAACGTAACGCTTAAGGTCCCACGGGTTACGCGTCGGACCGTAGTGGTAGGCGTCGACCGGCCCGTAGGCGAATTCAGGCAGATTAGTCTTTCCAAAGACTATTGCTCCTGCTGCACGAAGCCGGGCGACAACTGTGGCGTCCCGATCTGGAATGAAGCCGGTGAAGACCGTCGCGCCGGCAGTGGTCCTCTCTCCTTTTGTCCAGCAGGAGTCCTTCACAGCGACCGGGACACCGTGCAGCGGTCCCCGCACCACTCCGCGGGCCAACTCTGCCTCAGCCGCTCGTGCATCCTTCAAAATGCGCTCGGGAGAGAGTGAAATGAATGCATTCAGCTGAGGCTCAAGGCACTCATAACGGGCGAGAAGCGAGCGGCAAAGCTCGACCGGCGAGAGTTGCCGTCCCGCTAGGAGCGGGCCGAGCTGTGAGATGGCTAGGTAGCTTGGGTCGCATCCGACCCCAAGAGCGCGGCTGCTCTCGGCTTGACTCATTGAACGACCGCGATTGCGCTAATCTCGATCAACATATCCGGCGAGACCATTTTCGTTACCTCAACCATGGTCGATGCAGGCGGCGGGCTTCCAAAATACTCACGCCGGACCTTGTGAATTTGGTCGAATTGCTCAATATTGCGGACGTAAACGTCCACACGCACGATGTCGGCCAGGGTGCCGCCTGCCGCCTGCATTACCTCTCTCAAGTTTTCGCACACTTGCCGTGTTTGCGCCGCGATGTCGCCGACGCCCATCACCGAACCATCGGGTCGGCGAGCGGTCATACCCGAAACGAATATGAGCCTGCCACGCGCCTCGACGGTGATGGCCTGTGAGAAGTGACCGCTCGGTTGGCTTAGGTTGCCGGTGTGCACTTGCTGTTGATTCATACCGAAATCTCCTTCGGGTCCGCTCTTGCCTCCGGTCCCTGTCCGTCAACGCTGAAGCACGTCCTTCATGGGGCGCGGTATCAGTCATCCGCAACACTGTTTCTCAGGATGCCAACCTGGTCAATTTCGACCTCGACCTCGTCGCCCGGCCTCAGCCAGATGGGCGGTGTACGACGTGAACCCACACCGGCTGGTGTGCCGGTAACAATCACATCACCCGGCTGCAAGGTAGTGAAAGTCGAGATGTATGTGATGAGTCGTGGAATTGAAAATATCATCTGTTGCGTCGTCGCCTGCTGCACGACTTCGCCATTGAGCCGACAGGTGAGGGTAAGCGGCTCATTTGGCGGTATCTCGTCCGCCGTCACCATCCATGGCCCGAAGCCACCGGTCGACGCGAAATTCTTCCCTGCGGTGTACTGAAGTGTGTGCCGCTGCCACTCGCGCACAGAGCCGTCGTTGTAACAGCTGTAACCGGCGATGTGTCTCCAAGCTGCCGCTTGCGAAATACGTCGGCCCTGCTTACCGATGATGACCGCGATCTCTGCCTCGTAGTCCAATGTGTCCGATTCACAGGGTCGCAGGATCGCGCCGTTGTGGCCAACCTGTGATTCAGCGGTACGCAAGAACAGAGCAGGGTTGTCGGTAGCGCTAAGGCCCGCCTCGACCCGGTGGTCCTCGTAGTTCAGCCCGACACATACAATCTTTTCGGGATTAGGAATCACCGGCAACCAGGTTACGTCCGACACCTGATAGTCGGGCGAATCGTCAAGGTGAAGCCGGACGTCGTCCAGCCCACGGCCAGCGAGCAGCGCCTTCAGGTCGGGATGCCTTTTGTGGTAGCGACGGCCGAGGTCGATGATCCCTGTCGGCACTACGGCACCGTAGCTGACGATGTCGTTTATGCTAAAGGTGGCAAGCTTCATATCATCTGTCTTCCTAGGTTCGGCCCCGGTGGCCTTGTCCCGTCACTCGATGAAAACCACGAATTGGCAGAAATGGCGGGACCATTGCAGGCGTTGGGAGGAATCGGTCAACGGCGAGCTTCGCGCAACACTGCGGATGCATCCATCTCGTACTCACAGTCCGCGACCGGTGGACTCGCCACATGCCAGGTGAGACCCTCGGCACCCACGCCTTGTGCCATCAGCTCTCCGCGAACTAGTGGGCCCACGTCTCGCAGTGAGTAGACGTTCACAATGCGAGCGTCACTCCATTTTAATCCCAAGGCCCCGAGACGTCGCTCCTGTTCCATCCTGACGTAACGGATCTTTTCACGGAGGCCGTCGAGAGACGTGTCGCCGCGCCTCACAATGCGAGGATGGTACTCCTTGCCGTCTTCCGGCGCCTCAGCGCCACCCGTAATCACGAAATTGACGGGCGCTCCATTTGCGGGCACGGTGTAAGCGAAGGCGTGGAGTGAGGGCGAGGCGGGCTTGGCGGTCTCAGGGCAGACATTCGTTCGCGCAACGGGATTCACGCCGTTAGCGAAAAGACCCCAGCGCTCGAGAGTATGCACGTACTCCCGGTTGAACTCGTTGAAGGCGTGCTCACTGAACTGGCCTGGTGAGCGGAGTTCGCATGCGCAGAATGCCGTTGTCGGACGGCCGATCGACCTCAGGTGGGCTTCAACGGAGGCGAGGCCCTCTGCGAGTGGCAGTGGCCGCTGTAGCCGGACACGCTCGATGGCGAAACCAGGCTCCGCGGCTACGCCGCCAGAGTACTGGAAGACGCCGGTGAGGTAACGAAAGCCTCCAGCCTTGAAGACAGTTGTCCCGATTGTCATTACGGCATTGGCTCCTTCTGCTCTTTCTACGGATTCGCCCTGGCCATCCGGTGGCGTCGGAAGGCTTGGCTATTTGACATTTGCATAATTCGGGCTACTTCCAGGTGGCCGGCGATCGGCGATTGTCGTCCCCTGTCTCAATGCCTTGCCTGCGACCCCGTGGCCGGCGCGAGCGCCAATCCAGGAGGTAGAAGACGACAAAGAGTGCACCCGTTGCAATAAGATAGACGTACGACATGGCGTCCACTGGCGACGCCGGCGCGTTCACCAGACCGTTGACATATATCCATGCAACCGCCGTGGCGCCGAATGCGGCCGTCGTGACAATTCCGAGTCGGGCCCTACGCTCCCGCACTACGAGGACGATCGCTCCGACGCAGATGAGCGCCCATGGGATGACCCACATGTAGACGGTCAGCGTGGATATCGCGGGGAATACTTTGGTCAGTAGTTCGTCGGGATACAGCCACACCAGCACGAGTAGGGAGGCTAATGCGAGCGCGGACAGGCTGAGGATGGCACTGTCGGGACTCTTGAAACGCTTGTTGACGTGTGCCGCAGACTTGGGGAGCAGCCCGTCCGTTGCCAATGTTGCGACGAAGCGCGAGCCGTAGTTCACGAACGCGATCAGCGACGCCAGGTTGGCGATGGCGAGGATTAGGTCAGTTGCTGTCGCGAGTGGCGCGCCGAGACCCGCCTGCTCAACTAGGGCCGCAGCCGGCGAGCCACCTGCGTTAATCGCCTCAGCGCTGGCAAGCAGCGCTGGCACTTGCAGGACCGCCATCATCAGGTAAGCCGCGCCGAGAACAACGGGTATGCTCATGACGGCAACCGGAACGTTTCGCCTTGAATTGCGGGTTTCTGCCGCAAGTGCAGCGGAACTTTCGAAAGCCACTAGGAATACCGCGGCGGCCGCGACTCCCTGGAAGATGCCACTCACGGACGCGCCGTTGAGCGACAGTTGGGCTCCCAGATCTAGTCCGGTATTGATTGCGGCGGCGACCGATATATACAGCACGACCGGCACTGTGGCTACCGTGAGAATGACGGCAGTTCGAACGGACGCATCCAGCCCGCGGTACGCGAGCCCGGCAGCAAGGAGCATCGCGACTGTCGCGAGCACGGTCATGGATCCCGCGCTCAGCCCCCAGCCGAATCCGACGGCGATCAGGAAGCTCCCAGCGAAGGTGGCTGTCAGCATCAAAACACCGGCAATGAGCGCAACGTAGCCGAGCAGCAGACTCGCACCGACCAGGAGGCGCGCCCAGGGACCGAAAACGTAGGCGATGTATGAATACAATGAGCCTGTGACCACGTACCGCCGGGCGAATGTGATGACGGCGGCCCCGACGCAGCCAGTCGCCACAGCTGCCAGTAATGCACCCAGCCAACTGCCGTTACCGGCAGTAACAACCAGGAGAAAGGGCACCGTCGCTAGCGCAACTGCTGGTGTCTGAGAAGCAAGCGCTAGCCCGATGATTTGTCCATCGCTGAGGCGTGCCTCCAGCCCTGCTGCCTCATGATGATGTTCGTAGGCCGCCGCCACTGAGCTACTCTCGTTCATGTAGCTTGACAATGTCTGCTCCTTTAGCGGACGTGCGCGCTAGTTTGCAGGCACACCATTTGATGGGCATGATCAATCCGACAGGCGTTAAATTCCTGTGATCGGATCATGATTGGGCGTAATCGCCCGTGTTGTTAGCGATGTGAAACGGTCGGCAGTGAATTCAGATCGTCGTTGACCAGCGTTGCGCTCCACAAGCTCAAACCAGTTAGTTCTGTTCGCCCCCGAATGACAGCAGCGGGTGGCACGCCGAGCGTTTGTGTGCGCAATGCCCGCGTTGCTGAAAAGAGTCAGCATCAGGTCGGTCAAACCCGTACGCACTTTTGAGCGTGATCGACGTGGCGTTGCTACCTCAGGTCGCCGTGCGGTCTCGCATTCACTGGGTGTAATCTGCCGGTCCACAAGCCAAGTGCTGTCACCATCGATTGGGCAGGTCTATCCGTAATGTCGCTTTTGGGCACTTTCTCAACCCCCTCGAATCCGGCAGGTTCATCTATGCCGCTCGCCACAGGAAAGGTCGTTGTGGATGAAGCCCCATTGAGATGGATGGTACGGTGCCCGTAAGCTCCCGGTCGGTCATCGAGTAAGTGTCCTATCCCGGGAAACTGATGGGCTTATTTACAGTCCGCTTCGCGGACGAATTCGTTACGGCTGTCCGTTTTCTTGGTCAAGGTGGTGGTCTTGGTATTGGCGGTGCTGTCGTGATCGCCGATGTCGGCGCGCCCCGCCCGAGCCCACCTTCGGTTGGCGGTTGCCCGCGGACGACGCTGTGGCCAGCCAGGAAGCGCCTGCCGCTGCATCGCGGAACTGGCGCGCTTTCCTGACGGCGACCTTGGATTACGTCACTGTGGCGATCACATTCGTGTTGTCTGGCTGCGGGTCCCGCAGGCCAACCGGCACAGGCAGTGGCGTTCGTGAACGCGCATCCGGTCGAGGCCGCCATCTCGGCAGCGCCTCGAGGCAGGGGGCCCGAGCTAGCGGTGGGCTCGCAGCAGGCAGCGGCGGCGTCGACCTCCGGCATAGTCTTGCCCGTCTATCGATGCTTCGTGGTTGCGGCCTAATAGTGCGAGGGCGGTTATGGCGGGTAGCCGCGGTGGCGGTAGTGGCTGGTGCGGGGTTGGTGTTGGCGTCGTCGGCGCCAGTGTGATCAGGCCCAGATGCGGGCGGGGCAGGGCGGGGTGGTGAGGGTCAGGGACGCCGTGAGTCGGCGGATCTTCGGTACGTGTAGCCGATCATCATGTCCTCGCCGGGGTTGTTTTCCCTTTTGTGGTGAGGGTTTTTGGTGATGCTGCGTCGGGCGAGGAGCCAGTGCCCGCGTCCGGGTCGCCAGCAGATGCGTATCGGCATGCGGGCCCAGTCGTAGTCGCGGGGGCCGTGGGCGCCTGGGCCGGCGGACAACTGGCACCATGCCTGGGCGGGCAGGGCGGCGATGAGCTCGTCGGCGCGGCAGGCGCCCATCGTGGTGGTGATCATGTCGTCGTTGCGGCGGGTGGCCAGCACATAGCCCACGTCACGCTGCTCCAGCCACACCCGCAGGCGTTTGACCTGGCCGCAAGCCTCGTCGGCGGTGACCCACCCGACCGGCACCCCAGAATCCAAGGCCCGAGCCAGCATGGTCTTGGCGATCTGCGGCTTCGTCGCGAACTCAACCTCGTGAGGGATGCCGGCGGCGCGGCACCGCTGCCGGTCGTCGGTCCACACCGCGGGCAGATACAACTGCCGATGGATCAGCCCGTGACCCTTGACCGAGCGATAGGCCAGGAACACCCCGACCTGGCAGTTCCCCACCCGGCCAGCGGTGCCGGAGTACTGCCGGGCCACTCCCGCCGAACGGACGCCCTTCTTCAGAAAACCGGTGTCATCAACGATCAGCACACCCTGCGGTTCACCGAGGTGCTCGACAAGATAGTCCCGCACGTCATCACGGACCGCCTCGACATCCCAATCCGCCTACCGCAGCAACCACTGCATCCCCTCCGGCGACACCTCACCCGCACGCTCCGCCAAGGTCCAGCCGTTCTTCCGCTGCAGCCCCGCGGCCAGCCCACACAGGTACTGCCGCACCCGAGCCCGCAGCTCCGCCCGCCGAAACCGACCGCCGATCCGCGCATGCAACCGATCCAACTCAGCCACCCACGCATCGACCCCCGCCACGGCAGACATCATGCACTACACGACATCCATAACTGCCGTTGCAATACTAAGCATCTTGAATGGGCGGAGCGGTCTCGTCGCAGAGCCGACCTCCGGTTCCCCGGGGACCAACGCCGAAGCGGGCTGAGGTGCCGAGGGCAACGGCGGACGGGCCGATCGAACCAGCGTCACCGACGCTCCGATGGAATGCGCGCCGTGGCCGAACCGCCTAGCGCCCGGCGACGGCTTGATGGTGCGGGTTCAGACGACAATGTCGGCCCAGTCCGGGTAGCGCGCACTGAGGTGGCGTGCGTGTGCCAGCAGTGCCTCGCCGGTTCTGGTTAAACGTTCGGGTCGCCAGGCGATCCCGAACTCGCGCCAGGCGTTCGGCGCCTGGATGGGGACGTCGACGGTACGTGCTGCGGTGGCGGTATCTGCGGGAAGGATCGCGACGCCAAGGCCGCTGCCAACGTAGCCGCGAATGGTCGTGATGTCGTCGGCCTCTAGGGCGACGTGGGGGGTGAAACCGGCTGACGCGCAAAGGGCGTCGGCGCGGCGGCGCGCGTCGAAGCGCCGATCGAGGGCGAGCACGGGCTCGTCGCGGACATCACCGACGCTGGCCGAGTTGGCTGCGGCGAGCCGATGCCCGACGGGCACGACGAGTGCGAACGATTGTCGGCCGAGCCGTAGCCACTCGTAGGGGCCGACGGGGCGGGGAGCGATGATGGCGACGTCGATCGTGCCGTCGTCGATGCCGTGCACGAGTTCGCTGCTGGATCCCTCCCGATGCGCGACGACCGTTCTGGGGTCCTCGCGCAGGAACGAGGCGATTAGTTCGGCGACCACGGTAGGGCCGAGGGACTTGAGGAAGCCCAAGGTGAGTGAATTGGGGGTAGCCCGACCGCGAATGCGGTTCATGGCATCGTCAAGCAGGTGGATCGCTTCCGCCGCAGCGCCCGCCAGGGCCACGGCTTCCGGGGTCAGGCGCACGCCGCGCCCGTCCGGCTCCAACAGCGGAACACCGAGCTGTTGCTCCCAGCGGCGGATCGATCGACTTAGGGTGGGCTGGCTGATGCCGGTGCATGCCGCCGTTCGAGTGATATGTGGGTCGTCAGCGAGTGCGGCGAGCTGGGCGAGAGCCGGGGCGAGCACGCGATGCGCAGCCATTTCATTCAACACAGCATCAATCTAGCGCGAGGCCTGTTGTCGACGACAAGGCGACGAACGAGGCTTGTCGGCGTAGCAGAGACAGCGGGGCTGCTGGGCCCGGGTGACGGGGGAGAGCTGATGGTTACGCAGCAGCGGGTGTGGACCGGGCGCAGCGACCGTAAGCGGAAGCGGTTGGAGGCGGCGTCTGGGCTGGCGCAGGGTCGCGTCGTCTCCGCCGAGCGGATCGTTGAACTGCTGGAAGCCGTGATCGGGCCGGGTGAGCGGGTGGCATTGGAGGGTAATAACCAGAAGCAGGCAGACTTTCTGGCTCGCTCGCTGGCCGCGGTTGATCCGATTCGAGTGCACGAATTGCATATGCTCATCTCCTCGATCTCGCGATCAGAGCATCTGGACCTGTTCGAGAAGGGCATCGCCTCCCGGATCGACTTTTCCTACGCGGGGCCACAATCCGCCCGCGTTGCCGCGCTGTTGGCAGACGGGACGATGGCGGTCGGCGCGATCCACACTTATCTGGAGCTGTACGCCCGCATGTTCGTGGACCTGATCCCCGACGTGGCGTTGGTCGCGGCGGATAAGGCCGACGCTGCGGGGAACCTGTACACCGGGCCGAATACTGAGGATACGCCGGCTATCGTGGAGGCGACGGCGTTTCGCAGCGGCGTTGTCATCGCTCAGGTCAACGAACTGGTCAGCGAGGGCAGGCTGCCACGGGTGGATATTCCGGGCGACTGGGTTGACTTCGTGGTGGCCGCGGATAGGCCTTGCCAGATCGAGCCCTTGTTCACCCGTGACCCCCGCAAGATCACCGATGTGCACGTCCTGCTGGCCATGATGGCCATACGCGGGATCTACGAGCGCCATCAGGTGACCTCGCTCAACCACGGGATTGGGTACGACACTGCGGCGATAGAGCTGTTGCTGCCGACCTACGGTGAGCATTTGGGCCTACGCGGCAGGGTCGCCCGGAACTTCGTGCTCAACCCACATCCCACTCTAATCCCAGCGATCGAAAGTGGTTGGGTCGACAGCATCGCCTCGTTCGGCGGGGAGGTGGGCATGGAACGGTACGTAGCCGCGCGCCCGGATATCTTCGCGGTCGGCCGTGACGGATCGCTGCGCTCCAATCGGATGGTCGCGCAGGCGGCCGGCCTTTACGCCACTGACATGTTCATTGGCTCGACGCTGCAAATTGACGCTGTGGCGAACTCCTCAACGGTGACCGACGGTCGGCTGTCCGGATTCGGCGGGGCCCCGAATCTCGGCAACGATCCGCACGGGCGGCGTCACAGCACGCCCGCGTGGCTGAGTACCACATGGGCAACCGGTGATCTCGGGATCCACCGTGGCCGCAAGCTCGTGGTGCAGATCGCGGAGAGCTACGGCGTCGGTGGCCGACCCAAATATGTGGAGCGCCTGGACGCCGTTGCGGTCGGGCAGAAGGCCGGTATGCCGCTGGCTCCCGTGATGATCTATGGCGATGACGTGACCCACGTCGTCAGCGAGGAAGGTGTGGCGTACCTTTACAAGGCCCGCGATCTCGAGGAGCGCCGTCAAGCCGTCGCCGCTTTGGCTGGGGCGGGTCCGTTGGGACAGTCGTCGACCGCCGGGCAACGGGAGGCGTTGCGCCGCGACGGCATCCTCGCCACGCCCGAAGACCTGGGGGTGCGGCGTGCGGACGCGCGCCGGTCGATGCTGGCCGCGCGCAGCATCGAGGACCTCGTTACCTGGTCCGACGACCTGTACGACCCGCCGTCGCGGTTCCGCGGCTGGTGACGGCCGTGCTGTCGGCACCCACGGTCGCCTTGGACGGCCGCATCAGGAGTCTGAGCGACGATGAACTGGCGGGTGTAGCTGTGAAGGCGCTGCTCGACGAGGCGGTGCTGACACCGAAGCCAGGTTTGGTTGACTTGCGTGGTCGGGGCGCTCACCGGGACATGGACGCCGCCATGATAATCGTTTCGGCGCTTAATCTGCGTGACACGTTTCGGCGGCTGGCAAAGGCCGGGAGATCTGCGTTGGCCGGAGCAAAGCTGCGCGCTGAGCTGGGCCGCATCGGCCGCGACGGCGAGAAGGCGATGTTTCGGGTAACCGGCGGCGTCAACACTCATCGCGGCGCCATCTGGGCTCTCGGACTCACCGTCGCCGCCGCAGCACGACAAGGACCGAGTACGCCCCGCGAGCTGCTACGCGAGGTAGCCACAATCGCCGCGTACGACGACCCGGCCGCCTTCGCCGAGCCCACCAAGGGCCGCATCGTGCGCGCCCGTTACCACGTCACTGGCGCCGTCGGCGAGGCCCGAGCCGGATTCCCGCATGCACTAGCGGCGCTTGACACCCTGACCCGCACCCGTGACAGAGGTAGCAGCGAAACGGATGCCCGGCTCGGCGCGCTGCTGACGTCAATCGCCGGACTTGAGGACACATGCTTGCTGGGTCGTGGCGGGCCTCCCGCGCTCGCGTTCGCCCGCGATGGCGCCGCCGCGGTCCTACGTGCTGGCGGCGCGGCGAGTCCGGCTGGGAGGCTCGCACTCGCGCAGTTCGACCATGACCTCGTTCACCACGGCCTCTCGCCGGGCGGCAGCGCCGACATGCTCGCCTTGGCTCTTCTCCTCGACAGGGTGACCTCACAGGCCCGTAGCACCGGAACGGACGACTGATGCAATCGCTGACCTTCGTTTACGACGCTGACATGGTTCTCGACCGGCCCATTCACGTCGGTGTCGTCGCCTCCGGCGACCTGGAGATTGTGATCATTCCCGAACCTGATCGGCTGTCGGCGACTGTTGCGTTGCGCACCAGTGTTGACGGATTCGATGCCATCTGGGAGCGGGTGTTGGACCGGTTCTTCAAGCAGGGCGCATTCCGGGCTCGCTACCAGATCAACGACTTCGGCGCCACGCCCGGCCTGGTGTCCCTACGCCTCGCCCAGGCACGCGAGCTCGCCGTTGCCGCGTCCGAATCGGAGGCGGCCCAATGAGCACGACTATCCGTGTTGCCTTTACCGAGCTGCGCGCCCGCGAGCGCGTCGCGGCGGTGCTGGACGCAGGCTCGTTCCGCGAAATCCTCGGCCCCTTCGATCTGGTGGAGTCGCCGCACCTACCAATGCAGGGCATAGTTCCGCAAAGCGACGATGGTGCCGTGATTGGACGAGGCGCCATCGACGGCGTCAGCGCCGTCGTCGTCGCGCTCGACGGCGCCTTCCAAGGCGGCGGCGTCGGGGAGGTCTCAGGCGCAAAGGTCGCCGCCGCCCTTGAACAGGCAATCAATGACAACCACAAGGGAATTCCCACTCGTGTCGTGCTGCTGCTTGACACGGGCGGCATCCGTCTGCAGGAGGCCAACCTCGGTCTTTTGGCCATCGCGGAGATCCACGCGGCCATGGTTTCCCTGACCGCGTGCGGGCCTGTCGTGGGCATCGTGCCCGGCACCGTCGGATGCTTTGGCGGTATGGGCATCGCCGCTGGACTCACCAGTCATCTGATCATGACGCGGGGCGGCCGGCTCGGCCTCAACGGGCCGGAGGTCATCGAAACCGAAGCCGGTATCGACGAATTTGACGCCACAGACCGGGCGGCAGTCTGGGCGATGATCGGCGGCGCGCAGCGTTTCGCTACTAAACAGGCCGAGATCCTCGTCAACGACGACGTCCAAGAGATAGCTGCCGCCGTCCGTGGCGTGTGGCGTGTGCCGTATGACGCCAGGCCGTTACGTGCCGAACGGATCGATCGAGCACGGCGACTGCTCGCGGCGTTCGATCCTGCCACCCGACCCTCACCCGACGCCCTGCGAAACCTTGTCGACGAGGAGACGATATGCTGACCCAGCCGCACTTCGGAGCCGTCTGGTTCGACGCCCTGGCCGACGGACTGCACACTGGACAGCCCGCGATCCCTGAGTCGGTGCGGGTCGGCACTCTGCGGCTCGGCGCCGAGCGGGCGCTGTTGCTCGCCGTCGTTCCCGACCCGCAGGCCCGGTTCCCGCGCGCCCGGTCCGGCGAGGTCGGCCTCGAGGAAGGCTGGGCAGTCGCAGACGTGGTCCGCCAGATACTCCAGCAGGATCGCAAGGTCGAACGACCCCGGCCGATTGTTGTCCTCGTGGACGTGCCGAGTCAGGCGTACGGATACGTCGAGGAACTCGCCGGCATTCACCAGTCGCTGGCCGGGGCGGTCCACGCCCTGGCGACTGCCCGCCTGTCCGGGCATCCGGTTGTTGCCCTGGTGGTCGGCCAGGCCATCTCCGGCGCGTTCCTGGCCATCGGTCTGCAGGCCAACCGCATCGTCGTACTGGATCACGACGGCGTCGTCGTACAAGTGATGTCCAAGCCATCGGCCGCTCGGATCACCCGCCGCTCCATCGAGGAGCTTGACGCGATGGCGCGGCTCGTACCCGCCACCGCGTACGACGGCGCGTCGTTCGCCGCCCTAGGCGCCGTTCACCACACGGCGCCGGTCGAACGGCCCGCCCAACCCGGTCTCGAGGACATCCTTCGGGTCCGTGCCGCCGTCGCCGACGCGGTCGCCTCAGCGCGACAAGGACCGCCTGATTTGCGGGCGCGCCTCGAGTCGCCCGAAGCCCTTACGAACCGTGAGGCATCCATCCGCGTCCGACGCCTCGTCGCCCAGGCTTGGAATCAATGACTAGTTCTGCTCCCGTCGCACATGACCTGTTCCTGCTGGCTGACCGGACCGCCCTGACGGCGCCGGATGGCGCAGCGTTGGACCCCAGTGCGACGGTCGCAGCCGCCGCAACGGTCAGCGGCGCCGCCGGAGCCTGGGTGGTAGTGCGACGCGCCACCGTGCGATCCGGCTGGATCCCGGTCGGCATCCGCGGCCCGAAGCGATCTGACCGGTTCGCCGCCGAAGTCCCGGCCGACACGCTCCTGCGCGCCGTCTCTCCCGCCGATGTCCCGAGGACGCCCGTGCCACAGCGGGCGTCGCTGCCGGCGTTCCGGGCGCTGCGCGCGTTCGGCAGGATCGCCGCTGCTGTCTTTCCTGGGCTTGCCTGGGGCCCGGTCGGCAGCGTGGGCTACGAACTCGTGACCGGCAGACCGGCCGTCACAGCCACCAGCGACCTCGACGTTGTGCTCATCGCCGATGAGCCTCTCCACCGTCCCGACGTGCACCGAGGCATCGAGGCCGCCGCGTGGCTGGCAGCCCGCGTCGACTTGCAGGTACGAACTCCAGGCGGAGGATTTGCGCTCGCCGAATGGGCACGCGAGCCGGGTGGCGTGCCAATCGTTTTGCGTACCGATCGCGGTCCGCTGCTCACGACCAATCCGTGGTCCGTGTTATGACCGGCACAGCGATGCTGTTTCCCGGGCAGGGCGAGCAACGACCGGGCATGCTGCACCGCCTACCGGGCGACACCGACGACGTGCTGGCAGAAGCCGCCGACACTCTCGGTGAGGAGCCGTTGGAGTTGGATACCGAAAGTGTGCTGGCTGGCACGAGAGGAGCCCAGCTCGCCTTGCTGATCGCCGGCACCGCCTGGTACAGGGCAGCGGAGCGGCGCGGCCTGGAAGCGGATCACCTCGCCGGGCATTCGGTCGGGCTGTGGACTGCCGCCGTCGCCGCACGAGCCCTTGACTTCGCCGAATCCCTAAGGTTGGTCAACCTGCGTGCCACGGCTATGCATGCGGCAAGCCCTCGCCATGCGGGCATGATCGTCGTCGACGGACCGGGGCATCCAGAAGTGGTCGCGGCCGCCGTCGCGGTACGTGAAGCTGGTCACCAGGTTTGGCCCAGCAACGTCAACTCACCGACCCAGGCTACTGCATCCGGTACCGACGATGGACTGCGCGCGTTAACTGATCGCCTAGCTGCGACCGGAGCGCGGGTCCGGCGACTGGCAGTAACTGTGCCCGCCCACTGCCCCCTCATGACGCCCGCCGCCGAATGCGTGCGGGACGCTCTGCGAACAGTGCCCGTGCGCCCGCCCGCACTGCCGATCGCCGGCAACATGACCGGGCAGACCATCTTCACCGCGGACAAGCTGCGGCGGGAGCTCGCTGACAGCATTGAGCATGGCGTCCGTTGGGACCTGGCCACCGCGATCCTTGCCGAACGGGGCGTCAACCGTTGGATCCAGATCGCACCAGGCCGCGCCCTGATCAGGTTAGTCCCCTCCGGCGCTGCCTACGCGATGGCCGATGTGGGCTTAGACCAACTGATCCGCCGACTCGTGCCGGCCACCGAATCGGAGAAGAAGCAGCAGCAAGCCTAGGCGTTGGCGCCAACCGCCAGCGCGCTGTAACCGGTCACACTCATCAGTCAGCGCCCCTGTCCCCACCCGGAGCCGAATTCGGTGAGGACTGGCGTTCGCTGACAGGTATGCCAGTGCGCATTACCAGCAGCACTGGTCTGGCAAGGCACAGGGGATGTCGCCGGACTGGTTGCACACCGATGACGGCGTCCAAGCTGAAATCGGGCGATCAGGCAACGAACTGCGGCTCGGTCCAGCATCCCTCACGAATCCGGGCCGGGCTCGTTACGGCCACGCCCGGATGGCATTGTGTAACACAGCACACTAGTGCCGCGTCAGAGAACCTTTGCCCTGTCACGGCGTGACGCGCCGCGGGGATGCTGGCCCGGATGGCGCGGTGTCGCCAGGCTGTCCGGGTGGCAGAGCGAGTCCGGGTGCGCGAGGTCGATGACGACGAGGGGCAGCGGCTGCGGCGGATCGTCCGTAGAGGTACTGGTTCGGTGGTGACGTGGCGGCGTGCGCAGATGGTGTTGTTGTCCGCGCAGGGCATGTCGGTGGGGAAGATCGCTGAGGTGACGTTCACCAGCGCGGATCGGGTCCGGGATGTGATCCACAATTTCAACGCCGACGGCTTCGACTCGCTCTACCCGAAGTACAAGGGCGGCCGGCCGAGAACGTTCACCCTGCCCGAACGCCGGGAGATCAAGAAGATCGCCAAGTCCAAGCCGCCCGAGCATGGGTTGCCGTTCTCGACCTGGAGCCTGGCCAAGCTGGCCGACTTCCTGGTCGCTGAGGGGGTGGTCGACGACATCAGCCACGAGGGCCTGCGGGTCCTGCTCCGCGAGGAAGGCGTGTCATTTCAACGGATGAAGACCTGGAAGACCTCCCGCGACCCGGACTA
>NZ_JBEYSU010000052.1:0-20130 GCF_040704235.1 Micromonospora sp. NPDC047707 | reverse complement strand
CCAACACCCCCTACAACCCCGACCGGCACCGAGCCCTCCAACACTTGCTCAGCCAAGATCAACCGGCGATGGCTTGACACAGGGCAACTCACGCGGTCGCCCCCGCCGGGGAGCCGGCCGATGTCCCGTAGGCCGGGCAGAGGGCTACGGCCTCACCGGTGGCCGCCAGGACCTGCTCTGCCGAGCGCAGCAGGTCGAGCAGCTCAGGTCGGGTCAGCGCGTAGAACGACTGGCGACCGTCGACCCGGTAGTCGATCAGCCGGCAGTCACGGAGACAGGCCAGGTGCTTCGACACCGTCGACTGCGCCAGGCCCAGCTCGTTGGTCAGGTCCACCACCCGCGCCTCCCCGGACGCGAGCCGGTGCAGGATCGCCAGCCGGGTCGGGTCGCCGAGGGACCGGAACAACGCCACCGCAGGTTCGAGATCAGGTGTGCAACCAATCGCCACGAAGCGATGATAGCGCCTGATCGGCATGATGCGACGCTTTCTCCGGACCAGGCTCCCGATGCCCTCCTGGGTCAAGCCGGCTTGCTCGCGCCAAGCCGCTGGTCGTTCTGGCCGCAGTGGCGTTGCCGTGGCGGGAGGTGGCGCAACTAGGCGCGCCGCCGCCCTCGTAACCCCGCCAACCAGGCGAGGGGTTCGATGAACCTGTCCACCCGGCCTCCAACCAGACGTAGCTGCTCAATGTCGGCTCAGCGTAGGGTGAGCGGGGTTTCGGACTCGATCCGGGACAGCTTCTCCGGGTTACGGACGTAGTAGATGCCGGTGACGCGAGCGTCCTCGATCCGCAGCGCGGCGACGCCGTCGATCTCCCCGTCCAGGCGAAACAGCAGTGCCGGATTGCCGTTGATCACGGTCGCTTCGGTGGTGAGCGTGCCTCCGACCTTCCGCATGGAACCGAAGAACATGCGGACAGTCTTTTCCGCGCCGACGATCGGCCGCAGGGCGGCCTGTTTGACGCCGCCGCCGTCGCCGACCACGACCACGTCGGGCGCGAGCACGTCGAGTAGGCCCCGCAGGTCGCTGGTCTCGACCGCCCGCTGGAACGCCTCCAACGCCGCCCGCCTCTCGCTCGGGGAGACCACCGTGCGGGGGCGGCGGGCATCGACGTGCCGGCGGGCGCGGTGGGCGATCTGGCGTACGGCCGCCGGGCTCTTGCCGACGGCGGCGGCGATCTCGTCGTAGCTGACGTCGAACGCCTCGCGCAGCACGAAGACGGCGCGCTCGGTCGGCGAGAGCGTCTCGAGGACGAGCATCATCGCCATCGACACACTCTCGGCCAGCTCGACATCCTCCGCGGTGGCCGGCGGGGTGAGCAGCGGCTCGGGCAGCCAGGGACCGACATACGCCTCCTTGCGCCGCTGCAGGGTGCGCAGGCGGTTCAGCGACTGGCGGGTGGTGATCCGGATCAGGTAGGCGCGCTGATCGCGTACCTGATCGAGATCGACCTTGACCCACCGCAGCCAGGTCTCCTGCAGCACGTCCTCCGCGTCGGCCGCCGACCCGAGGATCTCGTAGGCGACGGTGAAGAGCAGGTTTCGGTGGGCGACGAAGGTCCCGGTCGCCAGGTCACCGGCGTGGTCGCTCATCTCGGCACCTCTCCTTGAGCCCGCCGGCCGGCGACCGCCGGCGCCTCGCCGCCCTTGGCGCGCCGCAACTCCTGGCGCTGGCGATCCTTGAACCAGAGATTGAGCGAGCCGGGTCTGCGCGCCTCGTGCGCCAGCTGCCAGACGGTGCTCCTGCACACGGTCTCCTTGAGCATCGCCATGGTCCGGCCGCCCACCGAGAACACCCCGGTCGCGATGTCGTTCTTCTTGGCATATTGGACCATTCCGGCGCGGCGCCCCAGGCTGATGCACTGGCCGGAGAACCCGACGTTGAAGTCGGCGGGCTGCTCGCCGGCGATCCGGCTCAGCACCGTCTCGGCGGCCTGCGGACCCAGCTGCACCGCGGACTGGCAGCTCATCCGCACCGGCAGGTTCGACGGTGCCGCCGAGTCCCCGGCCGCGACGACGCGTGTGTCGTCCACGCTCGTGAGCGACTCGTCGGTGAGCAGGCGCCCCAGGGCATCCGTGCTCAGCCCGCTGCGAGCGGCCAGATCCGGCACGCCGAATCCCGCGGTCCAGATGGTCACGCCGCTAACCAACTCGCGGCCGTCGGCGAGCTGGACGGCATCGCGTGTCACACCCGTCACCGTCGCGCCGGGGCCCTCGATCACGGTCACGCCGAGCCTGGTGAGCCGCTCGGCCACCGAGCGTCGGGCCCGGGGATGCAGGTAGGGCCCGAGCACCCTTCCGCACACCAGGGTCACCTTCCGGCCCAGCTCCGCCAGCTCGGAAGCGGTTTCAAGGCCGGTCGGCCCGGCTCCCACCACCGTCACCGTGGCCGATGCGGGCGCGGCGTCGACGACCGGCTGCAGCCGCCGCGCCTCCTCCAGCGTGGAAATCGGGTAGGCGTGCTCTGCCGCGCCGGGCACGCTCGGGTCGGCGCTGCCGCTGCCCACGGCGTAGATCAGGTAGTCGTAGCCGAGCGTGCCGCCGCTCGCCAGGGTCACGCGACGCCCGGACGTGTCGATCCGGGTCACGGTGTCGACCACCAGCCCGACGCCGCCCGCCAGAATCCTTCGGTAGTCCACAACCGCGTCGTCCGAACCGCCGACCAGCTGGTGCAGGCGGATCCGCTCGACAAAGACCGGACGCGGGTTGATCAGGGTCACTGTCACGCCGTCGCGCCGCGTCAGGCGGTTGGCCGCCATCACACCGGCGTATCCGCCGCCGACCACGATGACATCGATGTTCCCAGCCATGGCCCTCTCCTTCGTTTCAAGGTCCGGCCTCAAGACACCGCAGGCCCGGCGGGTTGTGACATCAGTGAGCCAGATCACCCGCCGAGCGCCGACTCGAGCACCGGGCGGAGTGCGGCAGCATAGGGATCTTGGCAGCCGGGAATCCGGGCCGCGTGAGCCTGACTGACGAGGAACCGGCGCTGGTCGCTGTTCGCCAACAACCAGTTGTGGATTGCGCAGGTCAGGGTTCCGGCGGAGGCCGCCGTGCGAGCTGCCCTGCGATTGCGACCTTGACGCCCCTCCGATGATGGGCCCATGAGCCCGGATGTCGAGGGTCCCGTCATGATTGCTTTGCGTCTGGTGGTAGTGGTCCTCGGCCTCGCCTCGGTTGGACTAGGCCTGCGTGTGGCCGTGTCACGAAAGTTTCCCGCAGCCTGGATTCGGCTTGCCCGCCCGACGCCGAACCAGCGCGCCCAGCCCCTCCGCATGGGCAGCTCCCAGGCCATGATCGGTGCCGGCCTGGTGGTCCAACAGGCACCCTTTCTCATCCCCTTGTCCTTCGCGGTCGGAGTCGCCCTGTTCGCAGTGTCACTGCTGTTGCTGCTGACTGCGGCGGGATCGCTTGCGTTGCTCCGCCGCTAGCCGGGCATGGTGATGTGCCGGGGCAGTCGCGCGTCGTCACCCGTGCGCAGCCGGCTCCGACTGTCCAGGAGCGCCATGCGGAGCCGAGCAGACCCTGGCCCGCTCCGCGCTGGGTGGGACTCACGGCGGAGACAGCTCTGAGGCCCGCCGGGTGGGGAGGGGGCGCATGCGATCTGGGTGCGACAGGCGGCGGCCAGCGGAGGCCAAGAGCGGTCAGCCAGGGGGCAACGCCAACAGCTGCCCGATGAGGGCACACAGCAAGATCCCCACCTGCGTTTCCGCTGGTGGGGACCTCTGTAGCCCGGCGAAAGGCTATGTGGCCAGGGGCGGGGTCGAACCGCCGACCTTCCGATTTTCAGTCGGACGCTCGTACCAACTGAGCTACCTGGCCGTGCTCGGCTCATGCTACCCGGCCGCCGTGGTCTCCGCCGACCAGGGTCACATGCTCCGATACGCAGAACGCCGCGCGTGATGGCGCGGCGTCAGCGCTGGCGGTCCTGACGGGACTTGAACCCGCGACCTCCGCCTTGACAGGGCGGCGAGCACTCCGACTGCTCCACAGGACCTAGCTTGCCCGGCCGAAGCCGAACCGTGCCCCCAACGGGATTCGAACCCGTGCTACCGCCTTGAAAGGGCGGCGTCCTGGGCCGCTAGACGATGAGGGCGGCCCCGCCATCATTGCACACTCGCAACTTCAAGCGGACTTGCTCCCATCCGGCCCCGCCGGAGGCTTGGAAAGCATACGTGATGCCCCGCCGGTCGACCAAACCGGTATGGCTGGAGCCGCGGCGGACCGCGGAACCGCAGCTCAGACCCGTTCTAGCGGAGTCGGATGATCCCGTACCGGGTCTTCAGGTCGGCGATCATCCGGGAACAGGCGGCCAGGGTTGCGCCCCGGTCGCCACCTCCGTCGTGCAGCAGGACGACCGCGCCGGGCCGGGCGGCGGTGTGCACCCGCTCGCTGATCTTCTCCGCCGGCGGCTTCCCCCAGTCCTGCGGATCCACGGTCCAGTGGAGTGAACGCATCCCGAGCTGCTTGGCGACCTGCACGACCTCGGGTGTCCACCGTCCGCCCGGCTGGCGATAGAAGGGCACCCGTGCCGTGGGGACCGCCGCCCGGATCGCGCGCTGGGTACGGAGGAGGTCGGCCCGGATCTCGGCCACCGGCCGCCGGCCCAGGTCGACGTCGTGGTTCCAGCTGTGGTTGCAGAGCTGGTGGCCTTCCTCGACGATGCGGCGGACCAGGTCCGGGTGACGGCGGACCTGCGTACCCACCACGCAGAAGGTGGCCGTTACGCGGGCGGCGCGCAGCCGGTCGAGCACCTGGGGGGTCCAGACCGGGTCCGGGCCGTCGTCGAAGGTCAGCGCGACGCCGCTGACACCGGTGGTGCGCTGGAGCCCGGCGGGCAGCGTGGTCGGCAGCGGACGCAGGGGCCGGGCCGCGGGGGGCTTGCGGGTCGGTCGGGGTGTCGCGGTCGGTGCCGGCTCGGCGGGAAGGGTGCCGGAGGCGACGGGGCTGGGGCCGGTGGCGGCCCGCAGCCGTCCGGTGCCGTCGCCGCAGCCGCCGCTGAGGACGACCAGGGCCAGACCGGACGCGAGGAGAGCGCGTAGGCGCATCGTTCGCTCCGAGGGGGGTGGCGGGTCGGCGGACCTCCCGGAGGCTACGTGACGGTTCCCGGCACCGGACACCCCTGAGCGGCCTGCGTCACAGTCGCGCACCGATCACGTCACAGCGCGTGAGCGCGGCCCGGGTCGCCGCTCGTCGAGGCCGGGCGGGACGTGGGACTATTCCCTGGTCGACTGGTCCAGTGAGTCTCGGACGGCCACCGCGAGCGAGACCGCCTCGGCGAGGCCGACCGGCCGGACGACCCCCGCCGGCAGCGTCTCGGCCCGCCACCCGGGCCCGGCGGCGAGCACCAGCAGTGGCCGGCGGGGCGCCGCGAGCAACGCGGTGAGCTGCTCGGGGCCGGCGGTGTCGCGGGTGTGCGACCAGATCACCACGGCGGCCGGCCCGGTCCGGTTGACCGCCTCGAGCAGCGCCTCCACCGGCACCCGGGCGCCGAGCATCCGGTACGCGACGCCGGCCTCGGCCAGCGCCGCGCCGAGCGCCTCCAGTGGCAGGCTGTGCTGCTCCTCGTCGGCGCAGGAGAGCAGGATGCGGGGTGGACCGCCGGGCGCGTGGGCGCGGGCGACCGCGGCCAGCACCTCCGAGACGCACCGGGACACGAGGTGCTCGACCTCGATGAGTGCGGCCGTGGCGGCGTGCCGTTCGCCGATCCCGACGAGGACGGGACGCAGGAGCCCGTCCCAGGTGGCGACGACCCCCTCGACCTGGATGGTGCGGGCGATCGTTTCGTTGATGACGACCGAGTCCAGCCGCATGGCGGCGCGAGCCAACCCGCGGGCCGCCGGACCGGCACGCCCCACCGGGATGGTGCCACCCCCGTCGCGGGTGCGGGCCGCGCGGGCACTCGGCACGGCGCCGGGCGCCTGGCGGGCCCAGCGGGCAGCCTCGGCCGGGGCGATCCCCTCGGCGGTGAGCCGCCGCATGATCTCCAGGCGCGCGAGGTCGGCCGGCGTGTACCGGCGGTGGTGCCCCGGGACGTGCTCGCTGGGCCCGAGCCCGTATCGCTGGTGCCAGGTACGCAGCGTCGTCACGGCGACTCCCAGCCGCCGGGCGACGGCCCCCGCGCTCAGCGCCTCATCCGCCACCCGACCGCTCCGGGGCGTCAGAGGCGCCCGGCTGGAGCGCGGCGGAACCGGCCGGACCGGCGGGATGCAGGAGGCGGTTCACCACCCCGCCCAACCAGGGGGCGTACGCGTACGGGTCGGCGTCGAGGTCGGCTTCCAGCTCGACGGGGTCCACCCAGCGCAGCTCGGCGACCTCGTCCGGGTCCGGGTGCAAGGGGGTGTCCGGTGGGAGGACACCACGCAGGACGTGGTCGTACTCGAACTCGACCCGGCCGGTCGCCGGGTCCTCGGCGTAGTAGACGTACACCCCGACCTCGGTCAGTTCGACCGGGCCGACGCCCAGCTCCTCGGCGAGCCGCCGGTTGGCGGCCACGGTCAGGGACTCACCGGGACCCGGGTGCCCGCAGCAGGAGTTGCCCCACCGCAGGGGGAAGCGGGTCTTCACCGCCGCGCGGCGCTGGAGCAGCACCCGGCCCGCCGGGTCGACGAGCAGCACCGAGAAAGCCCGGTGCAGCTTCCCCGGCGGCTGGTGCGCGGCGGACACGGTGGTCCGACCGGTCGCCCGACCGGCGTCGTCCACCAGCTCGACCTGGTGGGCTTCGCGGGCGGTCACCGGCGGCTTCCCGTCACGCGGGCGGCGGCGAGCTTGCCGGAGATCAGCACCATCGGCACGCCGACGCCGGGTTGTGTGCCGGAGCCGACGAAGACCACGTTGCCCAGGCCGCGGTGCAGGTTGGACGGGCGGAACGGGCCGGTCTGGAAGAGGCTGTGCGCGGAGGCGAACGGGGTGCCGGCGGCCATGCCCTGCGCCGCCCATTCGGCGGGGGTGATCGTCCGTAGCACCTCGATGCCGACCCCGAAGCCCACGTAGCCGCGCTCCTCCAGCGTCCCCACCAGCCGGTCGGCGTAGCGGTCGGCGAGGCCGCCCCGCCAGTCGAGCGGCGCCCGGTCGAGGTTGGGCACCGGGGCCAGCACGTAGTAGGTGTGCCGGCCGGCCGGCGCCACCGACGGATCGGTCCGGCTGGGGTTGGTGACCAGCAGCGACGGGTCGCTCATCAGGTCACCGCGCCGGATGACCTCGTCGAAGGTGCCCCGCCACGACCGCCCGAAATGGATGTTGTGGTGAGCGATCTTCCCATAATCCCGGGTCGACCCGACGTGCAGGACCACGCAGGACGGCGAGTAGGTCAGCCGGCGCGGCCGGGCCGGCGGGAGCAGGTCCCGGTACGCGACCGGCAGGTCGGGGTTGAGCACCACCACGTCCGCCGGGACGAACTCGCCCTCCGCGGTGCGCACGCCGGTGGCGCGGTCACCGGCCGTCTCCACCCGGGTGACCGTGGTGCCGTACCGGAACTGCACGCCGTGCTTCTCGGCCGCGCCGGCCATCGCGCGGGAGACCGCGTGGATGCCGCCGCGCGGGAAGTACACCCCGGCCACGGAGTCGAGGTACGCGATGACCGCGTAGATGGCCAGCGCGTCGTGCGGGGCGAGCCCGGCGTACATGGCCTGGAACGAGAAGATCCGTTGGGTGCGCGGGTCCCGGAAGAACTGGTTGATCTTCGTCTGGAGCCGGCGGAACGCGCCGTTGGCGAGCAGCTTGAGCAGGTTGCCGGTGAGCAGGTCGGTCGGCGCGTCGAGGTTGCGCTCGATGAAGTCGGCCCGCTCCAGCCGCCACAGGTCACGCGCGTAGTCCACGAAGCGCAGGTAGCCGTCGGCCTCGCGGGGCCCGCAGACCTTCGCGATCTCGGCGGCCATCCGGGTGGTGTCGGTGATGACGTCGAGGGTCGAGCCGTCCGGGTAGTACGCCCGGTACGCGGGGTCGAGCGGGGTCAGGTCCAGCCAGTCGTCCAGTTCCTCGCCGACCGCGCCGAGCGCCTCGGCGATCAGGTCGGGCATGGTGAGCACGGTGGGGCCGGTGTCGAACTCGTACCCGTCGACGGTGAGCCGACCGGCCCGGCCGCCGGGCACCGGCTCGCGTTCGAGCACCGTCACCTGCCGGCCGCTGCCGGCCAGGTGCAGCGCGCACGCCAGCCCGCCGAGACCGGCGCCGACGACCACGACCCGGTCGGTACGCCCGTTCACGGTGCGCACGCCGCGACCACCTCCTTGTGCGAAGTTGCCCATCATGCCCGCCGGTTCGTCGTGGCGACGGCGAGGCCGGTCAGCGCGGTGCGCGCGGTCCGGTCGATCGATGGGTTGTCGAGGGCGGCCAGCGCCTCGGCAACCCGGTCGGAGATCATCCGCTCGACGCGGTCGACCGCACCGGTGTCGGCGACCAGTTCCGCCAGCCGCGCGATCTCACCGTCGCCGGTGCCGGCGCCGATCCGGTCGAGCGCGCGGCGCTGCGCCGGGCCGGCCAGGTGGCGGGCCAGCATGAGCAGCGCGGTCGGCTTCCCGGTGCGCAGGTCGTCGCCGGCCGGCTTCCCGGTGGTCGCCGAGTCGCCGTAGACGCCGAGCAGGTCGTCGCGGAGCTGGAACGCCTCGCCGACGGCCAGCCCGTAGCGGGTGTACGCGGCGATCAGCGGCCCGTCGACGTCGCCACCCGCCAGCGCCGCGCCGAAGAGCAGCGGCCGCTGCACGGTGTAGCTCGCGGTCTTGTACCGGGCGACCCGCAGCGCCCGGTCCACCGACCAGTTCGCCGCGTCGTTCTCGCCGAGGACGTCCAGGTACTGCCCGGCCACCGTCTCCACGCGCATCTGGTCGTAGCAGCGCCGGACGTCGAGCAGGCGTGCCGGCGGCAGGGCGGCGTGGGAGAGCAGCCGGTCGGCCCAGACCATGCAGAGGTCGCCGATCAGCACCGCGACCGCCTCGCCGAACCGGCCGGAGTCGCCGCGGTGGCCGGCGGCGGCGTGCTGCGCGGCGACCACCACGTGCGCGGCTGGCCGGCCGCGCCGGGTCGCGGACGCGTCCATCACGTCGTCGTGCACCAGCGCGAACGTGTGCAGCAGCTCCAGCGCGGCGAGCGCCGGCAGCACGGGTGCCGTCGGCTCGGCGCCGCCGACCAGGCCGCGCCAGCCCCAGTACGCGAACGTCGGGCGCACCCGCTTGCCACCGGCCAGGACGCAGTCGCGCGCGGTCGCGGCGAACCCGCCCATCGCCGCGTCGATTTCGGTCAGCGCGTCGACCTCGGCGGCGAGGAAGGCGGCGAGAGTGTCGTCCACCCCCGTGACCAGGTCCTTCGTGTACGCGGCCAGGACCGCGCGGATCGGGTCGTCCCGCACCGCCGGGCGTGCCGGCGGTGCACGGAGCGCGTCGCCCGCAACTGCGTCGTTAGCCATGTGAGCGAGCGTACCCTAGAGTTACGAGTTGCGTCGATTGGTGCGTCGATAGGAGGGAGGGGCCGGTGGACACGAATCTCACCGCTGCCTATGACCGTTGCCGTGACCTGCACCGACGTCACGGTCGTACCTACTATCTCGCCACCCGGTTGCTTCCCGCCTGGAAACGGCGGCATGTTCATGCGCTGTACGGATTCACGCGCTACGCGGACGAGATCGTCGACCGCACCGAGGACCTGCGCCCGGCCGAGCGGGCCGCCCGCCTCGACGACTGGGGCGGCCGGTTCGTCGCCGGCCTGCACGGCGAGCCGGTCGACGACCCACTGCTTCCCGCCGTCCTGCACACCATCGCCGTCTTCGATCTCGACCGGGACGACTTCGCGTCGTTCCTGAAGAGCATGGCGATGGACCTGACAATCCACTCGTACCGCACCTACGACCACCTGCTCGACTACATGGAGGGTTCGGCGGCGGTCATCGGCACGATGATGCTGCCGATCCTGGGCAGCTCCGACCCGGTGGCGGCCCGGGAGCCGGCCCGCCAGCTCGGTTTCGCCTTCCAGCTGACGAACTTCATCCGGGACGTCGTCGAGGACCTCGACCGCGGCCGCACGTACCTGCCCGACGAGGACCTGACGCGCTTCGGGGTCACCCGCGACGACCTGCTCGCCGCCCGCGCGGCCGGACGCGCCACCGAGCCGATCCGCGAACTCGTCCGGTACGAGGTCACCCGCGCCCAGGAGCACTACGCCGCCGCCGCGCCGGGCGTCACGATGCTCGCCCCCGCCTCGCAGGCCTGCATCCGCACCGCGTACGCGCTCTACGGCGGGATCCTCGGCGAGGTGGCCGCCCAGGACTTCGACGTCTTCGCCCGCCGGGCCGTCGTGCCGGGGCGACGCCGGCTGGCGGTGGCCGCCCGCGCCCTGCTCACCCCGACCGGCACCCCGGTCACGGTTCCCGGCCCACCGGTCCGGTGACGTCGCGTACCGCGATCGTGCTCTTCACCCGCGACCTGCGGGTGCACGACCACCCGGCGCTGGCGACCACCTGCGCCGCCTTCGACCGGGTGGTCCCGCTGTACGTGCTCGACCCGGCGCTGGCCGGCCGCTCGCCGAACCGGACCCGCTTCCTGCACCAGAGCCTCGCCGCCCTGCGCGAGGCGCTGCGGAAGCGGGGTGGGGACCTCGTGGTCCGGCACGGCGACCCGGTCGTCGAGACGGTGAAGCTGGCCGAGGAGGTGGGCGCGGCGGGGATCGCCCTCTCCGCCGACGTCAGCCGGTACGCCCGCCGCCGCGAACGCCGGCTGCGCGACGACTGCCGGCGGCACCGGGTCGCGCTGCGGACCTTCCCCGGCCTGACCGTCGTCGAGCCGGGTGCGTTGACGCCCGGCGGCGGCGACCACTACCGGGTCTTCAGCCCGTACCACCGGGCGTGGAGCGGCCACCGGTGGCGGGCGGAACTGGCGGCGCCCCGCCGGGTCAGCCTCCCCGCGGGGGTACGGGTCGGACGGCTGCCGGCGCCGCCGGCCGGAGAGTCGCCCGACGCCGTGCCCGGTGGCGAGGACGAGGCGCGGCGCCGGTTGTCCCGGTGGCTGCCCACCCTGCCCCGCTACGACGACCTGCACGACGACCTGGCCGGGGATGGCACCTCGCGGCTCAGCCCGTACCTGCGCTGGGGTTGCCTGTCTCCGCTCGCCGTGGCGAACGCGGCCGGTGACCGCGGCTCGCCGTTCGTCCGGCAGATCTGCTGGCGGGACTTCTACTACCAGGTCACCGACGCGTTCCCCGACATCGGCGCGAGGGCTTACCGGCGCGGGGCCGCCGAGGACTGGCGGTACGACGACGACGCCCTCGCGGCCTGGACCGAGGGACGGACGGGGGTGCCCGTCGTGGACGCCGGTATGCGGCAGCTGCGGGCGCAGGGCTGGATGCACAACCGGGCCCGGCTCATCACCGCCGGCTACCTGACCAGGAGCCTCGGGCTGGACTGGCGTCCCGGCGTCGCGGTCTTCTTCCGCTGGCTGCTCGACGGGGACGTCGCGAACAACTCCGGCAACTGGCAGTGGGTGGCCGGCACCGGCAACGACACCCGGCCGTACCGGAGCTTCAACCCGGTCCGGCAGGCGCAGCGGTACGACCCGGACGGCGCGTACGTCCGGCGGTGGGTCCCCGAGCTGGCGGCGGTGGACGGAAGGGCGGTGCACCAGCCGTGGCGGCTGCCCGACGAGGTACGCCGGACGCTCGACTACCCGCCGGCGCTGTCGGCCCCGGGCAGCGACCCGGTCTGGCTGCGCTGACCCGGGTCACCGCCAGATGGTGACCTTGAGGATCCGCCCGCCGCCGCCCGGTATCCGTCAGCGACGCCGCCCGGAGGTTACGGAACCGGAAATTCCCCGGTGGGTGCTGGTTGGGCCGGCAGTCGGTGCGGAATGCTGACGGGATGGCGGAGCCGCAGATCGTGGACGTGGTCGTTGTCGGGCTCGGCGTCGGCGGGGAGGAGGTCGCCGGCCGGCTCGCCGAGGCCGGGCTGAGCGTCGTCGGCGTCGAGCGGAGCCTGGTAGGGGGCGAGTGCCCGTACTGGGGGTGCATCCCGAGCAAGATGATGATCCGGGCGGCCAACGCGATCGCCGAGGCGCGGCGGGTCGACGGCCTCGCCGGGACGGCGCAGGTCCGCCCCGACTGGGCGCCGGTGGCGAAGCGGATCCGCGAGGAGGCCACCGACACCTGGGACGACCGCGCGGCCGTGGACCGGTTCGTCGGGAAGGGCGGCCGGTTCGTCCGCGGCAGCGGGCGGCTCGACGGTCCCGGCCGGGTCCGGGTCGGCGACCAGGTCTTCCAGGCCCGGCACGGGATCGTGCTCGGCACCGGCACCCGCCCGTCCGTTCCGCCGGTCGACGGGCTGGCGGACACCCCGTACTGGACGAACCACCAGGCGATCGAGGTCGAGGAGCTGCCGGAGTCGCTGCTGGTGCTCGGCGGCGGCGCGATCGGGCTGGAGCTGGCGCAGGTCTTCGCCCGGTTCGGCGTCCGGGTCACCGTCGTCGAGGCGCTGGACCGGGTGCTCGCTGTCGAGGAGCCCGAGGCGTCCGAGGTGGCCGCCGCCGCGCTGCGGGCCGACGGCGTGAAGATCCACACCGGAGTGACCGCCGAGCGCGTCGACCACGACGGGCGGCGGTTCACGCTGCACGCGGGCGGGACCGCGTACACCGCCGACCGGCTGCTGGTCGTGACCGGCCGCCGGGCGCACCTCGACGAATTGGGCCTGGACAGCGTCGGCGTCCGGGCGGACCAGCGTTACCTGGCGGTCGACGACCGCCTGCGGGTCACCGACGGGATCTGGGCGGTCGGCGACGTCACCGGCGAGGGCGCCTTCACCCACGTCGCCATGTACCAGGCCGGCATCGTCGTCGCCGACCTGCTCGACCACTTCCGGCGGGCCGGCAGCACGCCGGACGCCAGCGGCACCGCCAGCGTGACGGGCGGCGCGATGGGCGCGGCGAGCACCCACGCCGTGAGCGGGTCGAGCGGCTCGGCCGGGACGGTTCCGCGAGCCGACTACCGGGCGCTGCCCCGGGTCACCTTCACCGACCCGGAGGTCGGCGCGGTCGGGCTCACCGAGCAGCAGGCCCGGCAGCGGGGGATCAACGTCCAGGTCGGAACGGCGCAGCTCGGCTCGTCGACGCGCGGCTGGATCCACCGCGCCGACGGCTTCGTCAAGCTGGTCGCCGACGCGGACCAGGGGGTGCTGGTCGGCGGCACGTCGGTCGGGCCGGCCGGCGGCGAGGTGCTGTCCGCGCTGGCGGTCGCCGTGCACGCGGCGGTACCGCTGGCCCAGCTCCGCCACATGATCTACGCGTACCCGACGTTCCACCGCGCCATCTCGGAGGCGCTGCGCGAGCTCAGGTAGCCGGTGCGCCGTGCCGGCCGGCCCCGGCCGCGAACCGGGCCGCCCCCGCCAACGCGTCGGCGGCCAGCGAGTCCATGCCGTACCGCAGCTCGGCCGCCAGGGCTTCGGGCTCCGCAAGCGCCGCGGTCGCCAGCACCGACGCCCGGTCGTTACGCAGGCAGGTCTGCGGGTGCCCGGCGATCTCCGCCGCGAGCCGCTCGGCCGCCGCCCGGGCCTCACCCGGCCCGACCAGCCGGTTCACCAACCCCATCGCGTACGCCTCGTCGGCCGGCACCGGCCGGCCGGTGAGGATCAGGTCCATCGCCCGGCTCTCGCCGATCAGCCTCGGCAGCCGGACCGTGCCGCCGTCGATCAGCGATACGCCCCACCGCCGGCAGAAGACCCCGAGCACCGCGTCGGACTCGGCGACCCGCAGGTCGCACCAGAGCGCCAGTTCGAGGCCGCCGGCGACCGCGTACCCGGAGATCGCCGCGATCACCGGCTTGGACAGCGCCATCCGGGTCGGGCCCATCGGGCCGTCCCCGTCCGGCTCGACGCGGTTGCCGCGCGGGGTGCCGATCGCCTTCAGGTCCGCCCCGGCGCAGAACGTGCCGCCGGCGCCCCACAGCACCGCCACCGCCGCCTCAGGGTCGGCGTCGAAGGCGCGGAACGCGTCGGCCAGGGCCCGGGCGGTGGGACCGTCGACGGCGTTACGCGCGTCCGGCCGGTCCAGGATCACCGTGGTCACCGCTCCGGCGTGCTCGACGCGTACACCCATCGGCACAGCATGCCCCTGGCGGTGCCGGCGCGCCAGGGGCCGCCCTGGTGCATGATCTTGCAGAGTGTCCCGCGAGAGCGGGCGAGCGTAGCGGAGCCTGCCCATGGACCTGTACGACGTCATCCACCGCCGCCGGGACGTGCGGGCGCAGTTCACCGGGGCGCCGGTGCCCGACGACGCGCTGCACCGGGTGCTCACGGCGGCCCACGCCGCGCCGAGCGTCGGCTACTCGCAGCCGTGGGACTTCCTCGTCGTCCGCGACCCGGAGCTGCGCCGGCGCTTCCACGACCACGTCAGCGCCGAGCGGGAGGTGTTCGCGGCGACGCTGGACGGTGCGGCGGCCGAGCGGTTCGCCCGGATCAAGATCGACGGTGTGCTGGAGTCCAGCCTGTCCGTCGTGGTCACCTACGACCACTCGCGGGGTGGGCCGGCGGTGCTCGGCCGGCACGCCATCGCCGACACCGGCCTCTACTCCGCCTGCCTCGCCATCCAGAACCTTTGGCTCGCCGCCACCGCCGAAGGGCTCGGCGTCGGGTGGGTCTCCTTCTACCGGGAGGAGTGGCTGGCCGGCCTGCTCGGCATCCCGGCCGGGATCCGGCCGGTGGCGTGGCTCTGCCTCGGCCCGGTCACCCACTTCGAGGCCGTACCCGACCTGGAACGCCACGGCTGGCGGCGGAAGCGCCCGCTCGCCGAGGCCGTCCATGCCGACCGCTGGGGCGCGACCGCGGGTTGACGCGTGCCGGTGCGGTCCACCCGCGACTGCCGTCCTGGTCGGCGTCACCCGGTTGCCGACCGGACGGCACGGGATCGGGGTTTACGACCTCTTTCGCCGGGAAGTGGGTACTCGTGCGAGCGCTACTGACCAAGATCGAGCAGGCGTCCCGGCTGGACCGGATCGGGGACCCCGTCCAGCGGGCGGTGCAGGCCACCCTCCGCCCGCAGCGCGTCCGCGACTTCCTGCACGGCGTCTGGCTGGGCCACCCGCTGCACCCGGCGATGGTGCAGGTTCCGGTCGGCGCCTGGATCAGCACCGCCGTGCTGGACCTGATGCCCGGTCAGCGACGCGCCGCCACCACCCTCTGCGCCGTCGGCACGGCCAGCGCGGTGCCGGCCGCCGTGGCCGGGCTCAACGACTGGGCGGCCCTCTCCCGGGACCAGCGACGGATCGGCCTCCTGCACGCCGCCTCCAACACGATCGGTCTCGCCTGCTACGCCGGGTCGGTCGCCGCCCGGCTCGCCGGCAACCACCGTCTCGGCCGTACGCTCGGCTGGCTCGGCCTCACCGCGGCGAGCGCCGGCGCGTACGTGGGCGGGCATCTCGCGTACAAGCAGGGTGCCCAGGTCAACCAGAGCATCTCCGAGCTGCACCGGATGAGTGAGGGCTGGCACTCGATCGCGGACATGTCCGCGCTGCCGCAGCGCACGCTGGTCACCCGCGAGATCGACGACGTGTCGGTGATCCTGTACCGGCACGGCGACGACGTCACCGTGATGCTGGAGCGGTGCCCCCACCAGAGCGGCCCGCTCGGTGAGGGTGAGGTGCAGGAGATCGACGGCCACGCGTGCGTGGTGTGCCCCTGGCACGGCAGCACGTTCCGCCTCAACGGCGGCGAGGTCGTGCACGGCCCGTCCGCGAACGACCAGGTGGTCCTGCCCACCCGGGTGGTGGACGGAGTCCTGGAGGCCCGCCTCCCGTGACGCGGCACCGCCCGACCGTTGCCGCCCATGATCGGATACGCCGCACCGACTCGACACGCCGGTCCGACCGTCCCTGAGCCGTATCCGATCTTGCGCTGTGCGGAGTGACGCGCGGATGATCGGCCCCGCCGGCGGCGTCAGTCCCTCCGGTGCCGTCCGCTCGGAAGCTCCCGCTGGTGCCGGGCCGTCGCCGCGCCCTGGCCCGTTACGACCCGGACGGTGGCCGGGCGGCGGCGCAGGCCGAAAACCGCGCCGATCTGCGCGCCGATGATGCTCGACACGGCCAGGATCGCCGACACGGCGAGCGGCCGGTTCACCCGGTCCGGGTCGCCCGGTCGGGCCGCCCCCACCGTCACCGCCGGCCCGTCCTTCGGGGCCGTGGTGGACGACTCGTCCGGGACGGTCGGCGCCGGTCGTTCCGGTGCCGGCACGGGCGCCGCCGGTGGCCGCGGGGTCGGACGGGCCACCAGCCGTCCGGTGGCGTGCGGGCGGGCACCCCGGTCCTTGGCCTCGGCCGGCAGCCGCAGCAGCTGTCCCGGGTGGATCCGGTCCGGGTCGGCCAGCCGGTTCATCCGTGCGAGGGTCCGGTACTCGCCGAAGCTGTCCAGGTACCGCTCGGCGATCGAGCCGAGGTGGTCGCCCTTCGCCACCCGGTAGACCGGCGCGCGCCCGGCCTGGTCGCGGGGAGTGGTCGGTGTGGTGGCCCGGGCCGGTGACGCGCCGAGCGCCTCCCGCGTGATCCGTGCCGCCTGGTGTGGCGTGGCCCGGGCCGGTGCGGCGAGCGCGGGACGGTCGACGCCGGTCGGTGCGGCGAGCGTGGGACGGTCGACGCCGGTCGGTGCCGCGAGCGCTGGGCGGGCGAGCGCCGGAACCGTGGACCCGGCCGCGTGGTGCGGCGCTGCCAGCGTCGCGGCGGTCGGCGGCGTGGCGAGCGCCGGTGGCCCCGCCGCGACCGCCGCCGCGCTCGCCGCCGCCGGGCTGGCCGCCAGGATCAGCGCGACGGACCCGACCAGCGTGGCGGCGGCCCGCTGCTGCCGGCTCATCCCGGGCAGCCGGGGCGCCGGTCGGCGCAGCACCAACGCGCCCAGCTCGACCAGGACCGACAGCGCGAAGGTGGCCCACCCCGCCCAGCCGGCCAGCGCGAGCGCCCGCAGGAACAGTTGCCCGTCGTCGCGGCTGGTCAGCACCGCGCCGACCTCGGCGAGCGTGGGCACCTGGTCGGGCAGCGGGTTGCCGGCCAGCGCGAGCAGCGCCACCGGCGCGCCGACCAGCAGCGCGCAGAGCAGGACGAGCGCCCCGAACCCGGTGAGGACCCGTCCGACGGTACGAGCCGGTGTGGCCATGGCTGCCTTCCTTCCTACGGCGCGCCGGTGAGCGCCCGGGCGGTCGCCTCGCCGGAGACGGTGACGGTGTCGTCGAAGCCAACGAGGCCGAGCAGGGACCTCTGGTACGTGACGGTGACGCGGACCCGGACGACGGTCTCCCCGTCGACCACCGGGAATCTGACCGTGTGGCTGGTGGCTCCGGCGGCGGCCAGGTAGGCGGCCACCGCACGGCGTGCCTGCGGCTGGTTGATCCGCTTCGGCCCGCCCTCGATCGCGGTGGCCCGGTCGATCGACTGGCCACCGGCCCGGGCGGCCTCGGCGGCGAGGTTGTCGGCCCGCTGCAACGAGCGCAGCTGCCCAGCCCCGTCGAAGGCGAGCGCGACGATCGTCAGGATGCCGATCGCGGTCACCGCCAGGAACACGCTGACGCGCCCCGAGTCGCCCCGGGCGTGTCGTACGGCCGGGGCATGCTCGGCGGTACCGGTGGGCGCCCGGTCCGCCGGAGGGAGGGGGATGTCATGGCGTTCGGATACGTGGGATCGATGCGGGCCAGGCCGGGGCGCCGCGCGGAGGTGGTGGCGATCCTCCTCGAGGCCACCGACCAGGTCGCCTCGGCCGGGTGCTCCCTCTACGCGGTCGGCGTCTCCGAGACCGACCCGGATCTGATCGTCGTCAGCGAGATCTGGCGGTCCCGGGAGCACCACGCCGCGTCCCGCCAGCTTCCGGAGACCCGCGCCGCCATCGAGCGGGCGATGCCGATGCTGACGGGTGAGTTCACCGGCCAGGAGCTGAACGTGGTGGGCGGCCTCGGCGTCCCGGCGGCACTGTCCTGAGGTGGCGCTCATCCCCGGCTCCGGTAGCGGTCCAGCGGTGACGTGAAGCTCGCCGTCACCCGCTTGCCGGTGGGCATCCCGGGCAGCACCGACAGGTGCACGTCGGACAGGTCGACCGTGCAGGAGATCCGCACGGTGACCGAGGCGTCCTGGCCGACCGGGCTGCGGAACGCCGCGTCGAAGCTGGTCGGCCGGCCGTTCACGGTGCCGCTGAAGGCGAGGGTGGGCGTACCGGCGCAGTTGAGCCGGCGCCAGTCGAGCAGCCGGACGGCCGCCTCCCGGGCCTCGCGGCGGGCGGTGCCGGCGTCCCGGGAGATGGAGGCGGCGCGCGCGGCGTCGTGGGCGGCGGCATCGACGGCCTCGGCCGCCACCGCGGTACGCCCCGCGACGCCGGCCAGCACGAGCAGCGCGATGAAGGCCGGCGCGAGGATCGCCACCTCGACCGAGACGGAACCACGCTCGCGGTTCACGGCGTCGTCCACCGTTCCACGGTCCCGTGCGCGCTCTGGCGCACCGGGAAGTCCACACCGGGGACGACGGAGAGCGAGCGGCCGCTGACCGTGCACGTCACGTCGGTCGCGCTGGTCACGCAGCTCGGGCCTGGTGACGTCCAGCCGACCAGCCAACCGCCGGCCGCCGCGAGGAACCGCCGCGCGCGGGCCTCGCCAACCCCGGGTGGGGCCTGGTGGACGCGCTGCGCGTTGACCGCGCTCTGTGCGGCGTTCAGCGCCGTCGACCGGGCGACGAACCAGGCGGCCACCTGGATGGACCCGAAGAGCAGCACGAAGATCACCGGCATGACTACGGCCAGCTCGACCGGACTGGCTCCCCGGTCACCACCGCCGAGCGGGTCGACCGCGACGGCGCGCATGCCGCATCGCCGGGCGGTGTCGTCCGCCCGGCGACCGGCCGGCAACGTTCGGCGCATCGATCAGGGCGCGGTCGGAATGGCGTTCATCCAGTTCTGCGCACGGGCCGCGACCAGCGCGGTGACGGTGAGCGCGGCGGCGACCAAGCCGAAGATGATCACGGCGGTGGGGACCGGGCTGTCGCCCCGCTCGCCGTCACGGCGCAACTCGGCGAGCCGCGCGACCAGCGCGACGTGCAGGTACGTGATCAAAGACATCGGGTGCTCCTTGTCGGGGTGGCCGTCAGAGACGGGCGAGGAACGGGTACGTGGCGAAACCGAGCAGGACGAACACGAGCAGGGCGCCCGGGATGTCGAGCCGACTGGTCACCCCCTCTGCCCGGGC
This sequence comes from Micromonospora sp. NPDC047707, assembly GCF_040704235.1. Taxonomy (NCBI): domain Bacteria; kingdom Bacillati; phylum Actinomycetota; class Actinomycetes; order Micromonosporales; family Micromonosporaceae; genus Micromonospora; species Micromonospora sp. NPDC047707. The sequence continues at coordinate 961 of NZ_JBEYSU010000052.1, read as the reverse complement.
CAGGTTGTCGGTGCGGATCTGGTCGCGTAGGGAGTCAGCGCGGCTGCGCAGGGTCTCGTGCACCTGTGCCCCCTCGCTGCCGGACGAGCGCATGATCGCGCCCACGTCGCCGAGTTCCGGGATACCGATGCGGTCGGCGAGTTCCCGCAGTTCGTCCCAGGGGGAGTGCATCTGGAGCTGGGCGAGCCGCAGCGACTCCCGGATCCGGTCGAAGACCCAGCCGTCGCAGACCTCCGCCGCCCGTTCCAGGGACTGCACCGGGCCGTGCGCTGCGGAGAGCTGCAACGCCACCAGGTCGAGGTACGTGCAGACGGCCGCCCGGAACTCGTCGCGGGCGGCGTCCGCCTTCGCGAGCACCGCCCGGTGCGCGAGCAGCGCGCACACCAGGGCGAGGCCCAGACTGCCCAGCACCGGTACGGCCACCGGCAGCCGTACGCCCACGGTGGCGAGGGCGACGCTCAGCAGACTCGGTGCGGCGAGCCCGATCAGGGCGGAGAGCAGGAGCGACAGGGCGTACTGCTCCGGTGTGCGGTCGAGCAGGGCGAGTTGCTGATGCGGTGGCCGCAGCCAGCGGGCCAGGCCGGACAGCCATTCCAGCCGCCGGTCGGCCGGGGCGACCGCGCGGGCGCCGGGCGGCTGGTGCAGCCGTCGCAGCGCGGGTCCGAGCGCCGGGGTCGCCGGTACGAGTTCCCGGACCACCAGGAAGACGCCGAGCCCGATCGCCGACCCGGCGGCCACCGCGACGACGAGCTGCCAGTTGCCGATCACCGGAGCCACCTTTCGCTCGCGGCTGCGGGGCTCACAAGCTCGACGGGCCTTCCGGCTCGGCCGCGTCCCACGCGAGCCGCCCCGGAATGCTCGCTCCTCGCGCTCATTGGTGCACCCTTGTCTCACTCGAGCTGATGTTGGTTCGAGTGCACCGGTGACCGTCGGGCCATCGCCCAGCTCGCTCGATCTTTGA
>NZ_JBEYSU010000051.1:0-20178 GCF_040704235.1 Micromonospora sp. NPDC047707 | reverse complement strand
CGACCAACTCCACCAACTCGGCTACCAAGTCACGGTCCACCCCGCACAAGCAGCCTGACCTGATCACCACGACCGCCCGATTTTCGTATCAGGGGGTGCGGATGGCGTCCAGGGCAAGTAGGGCCACGTGCAGGGAGAGGCAGGCGTCGACCGAGTCCAGGTCGACGTCGAGGATGCGGCCGATCCGGGCCAGGCGCTCGTAGAACGCCGGGCGGGACAGGTGCGCGGCCGCAGCGCTCGCCGACTTGTTGCGGCCCTGCTCCAGGTACGCGCGCAGCGTGCCCAGCAGCTGCTCGCGGGGGTGCTGGGCGTCGTACGCGAGCAGGGCCCCCAGCTCGCGCTCGACGAACGTCTGCACCCGGGGCTCGTCCCGCAGCAGGTGCAGCAGGCCGGCGAGTCCCACGTTCGGCAGCCGGAAGACCGGCAGGTCCCGGCGGTCGCGCCGGGCGGCGTCGGCGATCTGGCGCGCCTCGACCAGCGACCGCCGCGCCTCCCGCAGGCTGCCCACGCCCGAGCCGGCGGCGATGACGACGGCGGCGGACGGCACCAGCCGCACGGGCGCGGCACCGCCCCGCGGCACGCCCCCCACGCCCGACGCCTCACGGGGTGCCGGCACACCGCCGCCACGGGTCTCCTCGTCCGGACCGGGCGCGGCACGGGAGGGCTCGGCCGGCCGGGGCACGTGCGCGTCCGGGCGGGTGCGGCGCAGGGCGGCGGCGAAGGTGGCGAGCGCCCGCTCCTCGAACGACGCGTCCGGCAGGGCGAGCAGCGCCCCCACGGCCTGGTCGTCGAGGGCGCTGGTCAGCGCGGTGAGCTTCGCTTCGCGGACGGCGTGCCCGACCGCCTCGGCGAGGTCCCGCAGCCGGGCCGGCCCGGCCTCCGGCGCGCCCGGGGCGAGGCCAGGTTCGCCGGCCGATTCGTGGCCACCGTCGCCGGCCGGGTCGTCGGTCCGGTACCGGACGACCACGCCCACCAGGTGCCGCCGTTCCAGCACCACGCCGAGAGCCCGCGCCCGCAGCGCCACCTCGTCCACCGGCCGGGAGTGGTCGAGCAGAGCGGTGAGCAGGGTGCGGTGCAGCTGCCGCTCCAGGCCTTCGGCGTCGCGGCGGATGAGCCGCCCCAGCGCCAGGGTCGACGCCGCCCGCTCCACGAGGATGGTCAGCCGGGTCGGCGGGCTGTCCGGGGTGCCCGCGCCGGCCGCCGGCTCGCCGGGTCGGGCCCCGCCGGTGGGCGCGTCCCGCCCGGACTCCGGCGGCCGGCGCGGGCCACGGGTGGTCAGTTCGCCGTCGCCGGGCCAGCGCAGCAGCAGCCGCCCCCAGTCCTGCCCGCGGGCTCCGACCATGGTCACCAGCCAGCCGCTGTCCGTGTCGTACGCGGTCCGCCCGGCCGGCCGGATCCGCCGCGAGTGCTGCTCCCAGCCGTCGAGCAGCAGTTCGGCGCTCTCCCCCGCCGGGTCGTACGCGAGCACCTGCCGGGACAGGTTCTCCAGCACCACCGGGCATCCGGACAGCTCGGCGGCCTGCCGGACCACCTCGCCCGGACCGGCGCCCTCGACGGACAGTTCGGTGAACCGCTGGTGGATCTCCTCGGTGGCCCGCAGCTCGGTGAGCTGCGCGTCGACGATCAGCGCGTGCACGGCCTCGGTGATCCGCACGAACGGGGTGGCGCGCCGCAGCTCGACCAGGGGCAGCCCGCGCCGCTCGGCGGCGGCCGCCATCACGCGGGGTACCCCGCTGAGGTACCGGCGGCCCAGCTCGACGACGAGGCCGGACACCCCGACGTCGGCCAGGTCGCCGATGAACGCCCGCAGTCCGGTGTCGTCGGCCGGTAGCCCGATCCCGGTGGTCAGCACCAGTTCCCCACCGCCGAGCAGGGTGGCGATGTCGGGTACCTCCGCCACGTGCACCCAGCGGACCGGCCGGTCCAGCCCGGCGTCGCCCGCGACCAGACGCGGCGCGCCGTGCCGCACCGGCTCCAGCGCAAGCACCTCACGGACGGTAGGGAACACGGCCGACACGCTACCGTGAGTGACCTCGCAACGCTCACCCCCGGTGGTCCGCCCGGTCACGGACGGAGTGGCCGCGGCACCACCGTGCCGGTGCGGTGGCGGTGGTCCGGTCAGAGCGGGTCGTCGCGGCCGAGTTCCCAGCAGGCGACGGCGGTGGCGGCGGCGACGTTGAGCGAGTCGACGCCACGCCGCATCGGGATCACCACGCGGACGTCACTGGCGTCCATGGCCGCCCGGGTCAGGCCGGCGCCCTCCGCACCGAGCAGCAGGGCCGCCCGGGCCCGCTGGCCGGCGTCGAGGTGCTGGATCGGCACCGCGTCCGGGGCGGGGGTCATCGCCAGCACGGTGAAGCCGGCCGCCCGCACCTGGGCGAGCGCGTCCGGCCAGGGGTCGAGTTTGGCGTACGGCACGGCGAACACCTCGCCCATGCTGACCCGGACGCTGCGCCGGTAGAGCGGGTCGGCGCAGGTCGGCGAGAGCAGCACCGCGTCGACGCCGAGACCCGCGACCGCCCGGAAGATCGCGCCGAGGTTGGTGTGGTTGTTGACGTCCTCCAGGATCACGACGCGGCGGGCGGCGGCGAGCACCTCGGCCGCCGGTGGCAGGGGGCGACGCCGGAACGACGCCAGCACTCCCCGGTGGACGTGGAAGCCGGTGGCCTGTTGCAGGACGTCCGGCGTCGCGGCGTAGATCGGCGCGTCCCCGGTGTCCAGGTCGGCGAGCTGGTCGGTTCGTTTGGCGTCCACCAGGTACGACCGGACCGGGTAGCCGGCGCGCAGCGCGCGGCGGAGCACCAGTTCGCCTTCGGCGATGAACAGGCCGTGCGGTGGCTCCCAGCGGGTCCGCAGCTCCACGTCGGTGAGGGCGCGGTAGTCGCCGATCCGATCGTCGTCGGGGTCGGTGATGAGGTGGACGGGCACCCGACGATTCTGCCGGACGGCCCGCCGCCTCCCGCAGACGCCGCCCGCCGGCCGGTTACCGGAAGGCCCTGAGGGGCCGGCACGGCATCGATCAGGTTGAGCATCTTGGTCGGCCGACGCCGCCCCGGACATCGAGGTTGAGCTTTCCGGAAACATTCCGTTAGCATCGATCCGCGCGGATGGGCACCCCATCGGAATACTCGCAGGCACCCGGGCAGCCTGCGGCGGGTCGCGCCCGGCGCGGATGGGCAGCGCCGGCGGAACCCCGCACCCACCATCCGACCTCCCGGAAGGCATTTCGCCATGAGCAACCCACCGGTCCCCCGTGCGGACCGACCGAGCCGGGCCCGCGCCGCCCGACTCCTCGCCCTGACCGCAGCGGTCACGGGCGCCCTGGTCGGCGCGACCGTCGCCCTCGCCCCGACGGCCAGCGCCGGCACGACACTCGGCGCGTCCGCCGCCGAGAAGGGCCGCTACTTCGGTGCCGCGGTCGCGGCGAACAAGCTGTCCGACAGTACGTACGTGGGCATCCTGAACCGCGAGTTCAACTCGGTCACGCCCGAGAACGAGATGAAGATCGACGCGACCGAGCCGCAGCAGGGGCAGTTCACCTTCACCAACGCCGACCGCATCGTCAACCACGCCCGGTCGAACGGCATGAAGGTGCGGGGCCACACCCTGGCCTGGCACTCGCAGCAGCCGGGCTGGATGCAGAACATGTCCGGCACCGCGCTGCGCCAGGCGATGCTCAACCACGTCACCCACATGGCCACCTACTACCGCGGCAAGATCGATTCCTGGGACGTGGTGAACGAGGCGTTCGCCGACGGCTCCACCGGCGCCCGCCGCGACTCGAACCTCCAGCGCACCGGCAACGACTGGATCGAGGCGGCGTTCCGCGCCGCGCGGGCCGCGGACCCGAACGCGAAGCTCTGCTACAACGACTACAACACCGACGACTGGACGCACGCGAAGACGCAGGCCGTCTACCGCATGGTCCAGGACTTCAAGCAGCGCGGCGTGCCGATCGACTGCGTCGGCCTCCAGTCGCACTTCAACAACCAGTCGCCGTACCCGAGCAACTACCGCACCACGCTGTCCAGCTTCGCCGCGCTCGGCGTCGACGTGCAGATCACCGAACTGGACATCGAGGGGGCGTCGGCGGACACCTACCGCCGGGTCGTCGAGGACTGCCTCGCCGTCGCCCGCTGCAACGGCATCACGGTCTGGGGCATCCGGGACACCGACTCGTGGCGGGCCTCGCAGAACCCGCTGCTCTTCGACGGCAGCGGCAACAAGAAGCCCGCGTACACCGCGGTGCTGAACGCCCTCAACGGCGGCGCCACGCCGCCGCCCAGCACCACGCCGCCGCCGACGACCCCGCCGCCGTCGACGCCGCCGCCCAGCACGCCCCCGCCCGGTCCCGGCGGCTGCTCGGCGACGGTGTCGCTGCAGACCTGGACCGGCGGCTTCGTCGCCACCGTACGGGTCACGGCCGGCTCCGCCGGCACCAACGGCTGGGCGGTCAACCTGACGCTTCCCGGCGGCGTCTCGCTGGTCAACACGTGGAACGCCACACCGAGCGCCAACAGCGGGGCGGTCCGGTTCACCAACGTGAGCTACAACGGCCGGCTGGGCTCCGGCCAGACCACCGAGTTCGGGTTCCAGGGCAACGGCAACGCCGGCACCCTGCCCCCGGCCTGCTCGGCGAGCTGACCGGGCCGGCGCCCGGTGCGGGTTCCCCCCTCCCCGCACCGGGCGCCACCCTTTCGTGGCGTTTCGTCCGGTCCGCTCCGGGAACCCGCCCGCCGCAGGCGCGAGCGGAGGGACCGATCAGGTGAGCATGGACGGCGACAGGTACATCCCGGCCGCCCCGTGGCCCCTGCCCCGCGACGCCACGGTCGCGGACCACATCGTGCAGCGGATGGCCTGCTGGGGCGTGCGCCGGTACTTCGGCTATCCGGGCGACGGCATCAACGGCATGACCTCGGCCCTGCAACGCACCCACGAACAGGCGCACTTCGTGCAGGTCCGGCACGAGGAAACCGCCGGCTTCGCGGCGTCGGCGCACGTCAAGTACGGCGGCGGCCCGCTCGGCTGCATCCTCGTGACCAGCGGTCCCGGCGCGATCCACGTCCTCAACGGCCTGTACGACGCCAAACTCGACCACCAGCCGGTCGTCGCGCTGCTCGGTCACACCGCGCTCACCGCCGAGGGCGGCGGCTACTACCAGGAGGTCGACCTGCTCGCCCTCTACAAGGACGTCGCCGCGGCGTTCCTCGCGCAGGTCGACCACCCCGCCCAGGTCCGCCACCTGGTGGACCGGGCCTGCCGGACGGCGCTCGACCGCCGTACCGTCACCGCCCTGGTCCTCCCCCTCGACCTGCAGGACAAGCCGGCGGTGCCGGACCCACCGCACGCGCACGGCTACTACCACACCAGCAGCGTGCCGAGCACCGGCCCGACCGTGCCGCCGGAGGCCGACGTCCGCCGCGCCGCCGAGGTGCTGGGCAGCGGCGAGCGGGTGGCGATGCTCGTCGGGCAGGGCGCGCTCGGCGCCGAGACCGAGGTACGCGAGGTCGCCCACCGGCTCGGTGCGGGCGTCGCGACCGCCCTGCTGGGATTCGCCGCCGTCGACCACCGTGAGCCCTGGGTCACCGGCGCGATCGGCCTGCTCGGCACCCGGCCGAGCTGGCACCTGATGAACCACTGCGACCGGCTGCTCATCGTCGGCAGCAACATGCCGTACTCCGAGTTCTATCCGCCGCCCGGGCAGGCACGGGCGGTGCAGATCGACCGGGACGGCACGCTGATGGGGCTGCGCTACCCGACCGAGGTGAACCTGACCGGCGACGCCGCACCCACCCTGCGGGCGCTGCTGCGGGAGCTGGGCCCGGGGCCCGGACCGACGAGGTGGCGGGAGACGATCACCCGGGAGACGGCGGCGTGGCGGCAGGCGCAGCGCGACCTCGCCCAGCAGCCCGCCGACCCGGTCAACCCGCAACTGCTCTTCGCCGCCCTGAGCGACCGGCTGCCCGACGACGTGATGCTGGCCGTCGACTGCGGAACCGCGACCGCCTGGTACGCGCGCCACGTCCAGGTCCGCCCCGGGATGCTGGCCAGCCTGTCCGGCACGCTGCTGTCCATGGGCGGCGCCATGCCGTACGCCCTCGCCGCCAAGTTCGCCCACCCGGACCGCCCGCTCGTCGCGCTGATCGGCGACGGCGCGATGCAGATGAACGGCGTCAACGAGCTGATCACCGTGGCCAAGTACTGGCGCGGCTGGCCCGACCCGCGCTTCGTCGTCCTGGTGCTCAACAACCGGGACCTGGCGTTCGTCAGCTGGGAGCAGCGGTCCACCGAGGGCACGCCGATGTTCCCCGACAGCCAGCAACTGCCCGACATCGGCTACCACCGGTGGGCGGAGGTGCTCGGACTCGGCGGCGAACTCGTCGACTCCCCCGACCAGATCCCGGCGGTCTGGGAGCGGGCGTTGACCGCCGACCGGCCGACCGTGATCAACGCGCTGGTGGACCCCGCCGAGCTGATGCTGCCCCCGCACTTCACCGCCGACCAGGCCCGCAAGACCGCCGGGGCGCTCTTGCGCGGCGACACCGACTGGGCGGGCATCCTCCGGCGGGGCCTGCCCGCGACGGTCGCCGCGTACAAGCCGCGCCGGGGTTGACCGCCGTCGGTCAGTCGCGCTTCACCGCGGCGACGAAGACCCCCCAGGCGTACGGCTCGAAGCGCAGCGTCCCGCCGTCGCGGTCCTTGGAGTCGCGCACCAGCACCACACCCGGCAGATTGTCGGCAACCTCCACACAGGACCCACCGTTGGTGCCGGATCGGGTCGACGTGCGCCAGAGCGCGCGGGTCACGTCCATCGCTGTGCCGCTTCCGTGAGCAGGTGGAGGGACTGCCGGCAGGACAACGCCTGTCCGTGAATCGCCTCCCACGTCTTCTGGAGCGTAGCAATGTCCTCGCATTTGTCGACGACCTGCGCCCGCACCTGGTGGTCGAGATGCGCCGCCGTCGAGCCGTCCGGAAGCGTGGCCAGGATGAAGCCACCCTGTAGCCCCGGGTAGACGGGCGTGTCGGCGGGCACCACCTGAATCTGGACGTGCGGCTGATCGGCACAGGCGGCCAGGTGCGCGAACTGTGCTGCCAGCATGCCGGGCGGCCCGTCGACCGGCCGGTGGAGGGCCGCGCCGTCGAGGACCACCGTTAGGTGCGGAGGCCGCTCGGCGGTCAATATGGACTGCCGGCTCAGCCGGGACGCGACGCCCTGCTCGATCTCGTCGGCGGTCATCCGCCCGGCCGCCCGGAAGATCGCCCGGGCGTACTCCTCGGTCTGGAGCAGACCCGGCACGAAGGCCGGTTCGTACCAGCGGAGCGGGACCGCTTCCCGTTCGAACTCGATCCATTCGCGCAGCCAGACCGGGGCGGCGTCGTCCTTGACCAGGTCGGACCAGAGCCGGACGAACAGCCCGCCGGTGTCGAGCGCCTTGTCGATCGCGGCGAGGTAGTCCTCCCGGGGCGGCCGGGTGCCCAACTCCACGGCGCTGACCTGCTTGCCGGAGAAGTGCGCCCGCTCGCCCAACTCGTCCTGGGTGAGCCCGGCCAGGGTGCGCTGGCGGCGCAGTTCGGCCAGCAGGAACTCCGACGCGGACACGCTCATCGGTTCTCGATCCCCTCTACGCCGACCCGCCGCGATTCGCGGCCGTTCTCCGGCAGAGTGGCCAGGCTCCCCGGCGACCTGCCGAAGCTTCCGAGCGTAACGGTGTCCTCACCAGACTGTGCGCGTGCGGCGCCGGATCGGTCCGTCCCCCGGCCGATCCGGCGCCGCCGCATCGGAGAGGAGAACATGATGGACGGCGAGGTCGAGCCGCACGCCCTGCCCATCGCACTCCCGATCTGTGGAAGCGCGGCGTCGACGCGGATCGAGGTCTACTCGGCCGACTCCCTCGACGCGAACGCGTACACCTGCGATGTCCACACCGATGACGCCCTCGCCGAAATCGGCCGGGCCGGACTCCAGGGGCATCCCGTACCCCTCGCGCCGGACATCACCCGGCCCTGCGGACACGTGCACGTCTACCCCACCGGCCAGTTGGGTGACCGGCACGACCCGGGCCATCCGCCGTGGTGCGACCGGGCCGGCTGCACCACCCGTGGCCAGCACCGGTCCGTCCAACTGCCGATCAGCGTCGGCCAGCCGGAGGCGGCCATCGCCTATCTGGCCCTCACCCGGTGCCTCGCTCCGGCCCTGGAGCCGGCGCTGACTCTCACGGTCGTCGACGGCGACACCGGCACCGAGGTCGTGCTGTCCCTCGGGCAGGGTCGCGTCCTGTCGTACCGGGTTCGCCGACTGCTCGACCTGGCGACCCGACACCCCGGCAGGCGACCGCGCCGGTAGTGCCCCATCGGTCGACGGCGGCCCGCCTCGGTTCACCGAGCGCAACGGACGCTGGGAGGGCGCTGCACACGAGGAGCCCGCTAACCGGGGCGAGGGCTGGACAATGATGAAGCGCCCGTTCGAGGGCCGCCCCGGCTGCGGTCCATCGGCCCGGCTGCCCTACTGCGGCGGGTACTGCTGCGGCGGGTACTGCTGCGGGGGCGGCGCGACCTGGGTCACCGTCGTCGTCGAGCGACTCTTCGACTGGGCGAACCACCAGTGGATCGGCCAGATCACCCAGGCGATGCCGCAGGTGAACAGGCCGCCGACGGCGTAGAGGACGTGCATCCAGCCGGGAATCCCGCCTGAAGCCACGGTGGTCTGGTGGTAGCCGATCGGCGGGGGGTACGCCTGGGGCGGGTACGGGCCGGACGCCTGCGGCGGCGGGTACTGCGGGCCCCCCATCGGCGGCGGGTACGAGCCGGCTTGCGGCGGAACGGGCTGCTGCTGATGCTGGGTCGGGTCGTCCGGATACATCGGGCCAGGCTATCGCCGCGGGTCCACATCGGGCGCCCGCCAATCGGGCATGAAAAGCCCCGCCCTCGCCCGACCGCCGACGGGCACCGCGCCGGCTCGTTAAGAAGGGCCCCTTGTACAACGCCAGGCGTTAACAAGGGGCCCTTCCTTACACCTCAGCCGCGGCGGTCGAGCCAGCGGCGGAATTCCTCCAGCGGGTCCTCGGTGCGGTCCTCGCGGCGGTCGTCGCGCTGCGGGCGGCGGTCGTCCGGCTCGGGACGCTCGGTCGGGCGCTGCGGGTCGCCGACCAGCGCCGGGCTGGGCGCGGCGAACGCCTTCTCGGGCTGGCCCGCCACTGCGGTGGCGATCACCCGGGCCACCGCGTCGATCACCTTCGCCTGCACCGGGCCGCCGACGGCGTCGGTCGTGTCGTCGGGGTTGGCGGCGATGCCGGCCACCGCGACCTGCGGGGTGAAGCCGACGAACGTCTCGGTGGCGTTGCCCTCGGAGCTACCGGTCTTGCCGGCGACCGGGCGGCCGTCGAGGATCCGGGTCACCGAGGTGGCGGTGCCGCCGTTGCACTGGCCGAACGGGGACTGCTGGCCGACCGGGCAGCGGGCGGCGTCGGTGGCGGCCCGCGCGACGTCGGCGTCGAGCACCCGCTTGCAGGACGGCTCGACCGACACCGTCGAGCCGTCCGCCGCGGTCACCGAGACCACCGGCAGCGGCTTGCAGTACGTGCCCTCCGCGGCCACGGTGGCGTACGCGTTGGCCAGGTCGAGCGGGGTGGTGGAGGCGACGCCCAGGGTGAAGGCGCCCCAGTTCTCGGCGTTGTTCTCGGCGAAGGTGGCGTCGGCGTCGGCGCGGAAGGTGATGCCGAGGCGCTGCGCCATCTCGACCACCTTCTCCGGCCCGACCTGCTCGGCGAGCCACACGAAGTACGTGTTCACCGAGCGGCCGAAGCCGTCCCACATCATCCGGTACCCGTCCATCCACTCCGGGTTGGCGTTGGCCGGGCACCACCGGCCGTCGCAGGAGCCCTCGCCGTCGGCGGCGTACCGGGTGGGCAGGCGGCTCGGCGCGTCGAAGCCGGTGGACAGCGGCTTGCCGGCCTCCAGGGCGGCGAGCATGGTGAACAGCTTGAACGTCGAACCCGCCTGGTACCCGGCGACGCTGCCGCCGCCGGAGATCAGCGGGTTGACGGTGTTCGGGTGGTTGACCTGCCCGTCCGGGTTCGCGTCGAGGCTGTAGTGCCGGTTGACCGCCAGGGCGAGGACGCGGCCGGTGCCCGGCTCGACGGCGGCGATCGGCAGGGCGCGCTTGTTGTCGTACCCGTAGACGCTGGTCGCCTGCTGCTGGGCGGTGGCCTGGACCTGCGGGTCCAGCGAGGTGACGACGGTGTAGCCGCCGCGGCGCAGCGCCTGCTCCCGCTCCTCGACGGTCGCGCCGAAGGCCGGCTGGGTGAGCCACCACTGGCGCAGGTAGTCGCAGAAGAAGCCCCAGTCGTCGTGTCCGCCGGCCGGGGCGGTGCAGCCGTTGGGCTGGGCGGTGGGGCGCAACGTGAGCTTCTCGGCCTTGGCGGTCGCGGCCTGGTCGGCGGTGGCCGCGCCGGTGCCGACCATCGCGTCGAGCACGTACGCCCGCCGGTCCAGCGCCGCGTCGGCGTCGCCGTCGATCGGGCTGTACGCCTCGGGCGACTGCACCAGCCCGGCGAGCAGGGCCGCCTCGGCCAGGGTCAGGTCGGCCGGCGCCTTGGCGAAATAGCGCTGGCTGGCCGCCGCGATGCCGTACGACCCGGACCCGAAGTACGCGATGTTCAGGTAGCGGTTGAGGATCTCGTCCTTGCTGAGGCTGTCCTCCAGCGCGTTCGCGTACCGGATCTCCTGGAGCTTCCGCTCGACGGTCTGCTCGGTGGCCGCGGCGCGCTGCTCGGCGGTGCGGCCGGGGTCGTTCTTGAGGACGTTGCGGACGTACTGCATGGTCAGCGTGGAGCCGCCCTGCGCGGTCTCGCCGCCGCGGACGTTGGCGACCAGGGCGCGGGCCATGCCCCGCAGGTCGACGCCGCCGTGGCTGTAGAAGCGGCGGTCCTCGGCCGCGACGATGGCCTGCCGCATCACCGGCGCGATCTCGTCGAGGGGCACGTCCGTGCGGTTGACGTCGTAGAACGTGGTGATCAACGTCTTGCCGTCGTTGGCGTAGAGGTAGGAGCGCTGCGGCGTGGCCGGGGTGCGCAGCGCGTCGGGCAGCGCCGAGTAGCCCCCGAGGGCCGCGCGGGCGGCGAACCCGACCAGCAGGTTCCCCGGCAGCGCGGCGACCGCCAGGATCAGACCGGCGACGAGGCCGGCGAGCAGCACGGTGAACAGCCGCGCCAGCGGCGTACGGGAGGCCATGGTCCCCAGGATTGCCACGAAAGCCGCCAACCGACCACCCTGAGCAGGCCGTTGTCAGCAACCTCACGGTAAGTAACCAGCCCCCTCCCAGCGGGCACGTCCGTTGATCATGAGGTTAGCGGCAGTATCGGAGATCGACTTCGCCGCTAACCTCATGATCAACGGGGCGGGGCGGGGGTGGAGGTCGCGACGCTGGCGTTCGTCGCGTCGCGGATGATGTCGCGCGGGAGCAGGCGGCCGGAACGGTAACCGATGCCGATACCGGCGATCAGCACGAAGATCGCCCCGAACGTCTGCAACGAGCCGATCAGCGACCCGCCCAGGCCGAGCAGCGGCGCCGCGATCATCAGCATCGCGCCGTCCCCCATGCTGAACATGCCCGAGCGGGCCACCGCCCAGCCGATCGACAGCCACGCCAGGCTGTAGAACGTCGCGCCGACGAGCACCAGCGTGCGGGCGGTGGTGCCGAAGACCGGCGTCTCCTCCGCCAGGCCGGCGAACGGCAGCATGAGCACGGTGCCGGCGAGGCCCAGCAACAGGCCGGCCACCGCACCGCGGCGGCTGCGGGTCGCCGCGAGCAGGCCGGTCAGGGCGAGCACCGCCAGCAACCCGAGCCACACCGCGACCACCCACCCCACCAGGTAGAGGGGACGCCCGTCGGCCGGGTACGGGTCGTTGCCGATCCCGCCGTCGCTGGCCATCGACACGAGGCCGTAGAGGATCGCGTACGCGGGAAGCAGCCACACCGCCGCGCGGGCCAGCCGTCGCAGCGACCAGGCCCAGGTGGCGTTGGTGGCCGGCGCCGCGGGCGGCGGGTCGCCGACGAACGGCAGCACCCCGAAGCCCCCGCCGGTACGCCGGGTGCCCAGCGGCCCGGCGGGGTCGTGCGCGCCCGGCACCGCCGCCGAGGACCGTGACCGCTTCGCCGGATCCATCATGGGTGACCTCGCTCCCTGCACGAGCGGTGCGGGACACGCCGGGGCGCCCCGAGGCCTGGTCACCGCCCGTCCTAGGACCGATGGTGGCAGGCGCCGGAGCGCCCCATGAGGGGTTCTCGGTTTTGGCCCGGGTTTACCGGATCAGCCCCGTTCGCGCTGGTCGGCGGGGTCGCTGAGGAGGCTGGCCGGGGAGACCGGCTCCGGCGCGGGGAGCCCCTGCGGCGCCTTGCCGCCGGTGGCCTGCGCCTCGGCGACGCGTACCTCGTCGTGGATCTCCTGGGCGGCGGCGGCCGCGGCCTGCGCCGCCTCGGCGGCCTCGCGCTCGACCTGGCTCGCGCCGTCGGAGGCCTCCGGCGACGGGACGTCGCCGACCATCTGGCTCAGCCCGCCCAACGCGCCACCCATGCCCTCCAGGGCCTTGGTCAGCTCGGCCGGGACGATCCAGACCTTGTTGGCGGTGCCGTTGGCGATCTGCGGCAGCGCCTGGAGGTACTGGTACGCGAGCACCTTCTGGCTCGGGTTCGCCTGGTGGATCGCGTCGAAGACCGTGCGGATCGCCTTGGCCTGGCCCTCCGCCTGGAGGATCCGCGCCTGCCGGTCACCGTCGGCGCGCAGCACCGCCGCCTGCTTCTCACCCTCGGCGGTCAGGATCTGCGACTGCTTGTGCCCCTCGGCGTTGAGGATCGCGGCACGGCGGTCCCGCTCGGCGCGCATCTGCTTCTCCATCGAGTCACGGATGCTCGGCGGCGGCTCGATCGCCTTGATCTCCACCCGGGTGACCTTGATGCCCCACCGACCGGTGGTCTCGTCGAGCACGCCGGACAGGTGCCGGTTGATCTCCTCGCGGCTGGTGAGCGCCCGCTCCAGGTCGAGGGAGCCGATCACGTTACGCAGCGTGGTGACGGTGAGCTGCTCGATGGCCTGGAGGAAGTTCGAGATCTCGTACGTCGCCCGGACCGAGTCGACGACCTTGAAGTAGAGGACCGTGTCGATCGAGACGACCAGGTTGTCCGAGGTGATCACGGGCTGCGGCGGGAAGCTGACCACCTGCTCCCTCATGTCGACCTTGGTGCGCACCGAGTCGACGAACGGCACCAGCAGGTTGAGCCCCGGGTTCAACGTGCGCTTGTAGCGGCCGAGCCGCTCCACCACGTCCTGGCGCTGCTGCGGCACGATGCGCACCGACTTCGCCAGGGTCACCACCGCGATCACCGCCACGGCTATCAACAGGACCGGGAACACGAGTTCCATATGCTCACCTTTTCGCGTCGGGTAGCTCGCCGGGGGAAGAAAGGTCGTCCCGCCACACCAGGGCGGTGGCGCCGCGTACCTGGATCACCTGCACCCGGTCGCCCGGGACGAAGACCTGGGTGGCGTCGTAGGAGCGGGCCTGCCACAACTCGCCGTCGATCTTGACCAGGCCGTGGTCGGTGTCGACCCGCTCCAGCACGAGGGCGGTGGACCCCTCGATGGCCTCCACGCCGAACGGCTCCTCGCCGCCGGCCGGCGCGGAGCGCCGGCGCAGCGCCGGGCGGACGCCCAGCACGGTCAGCGCCGAGACCACCGCGAAGACGATCGCCTGGATCTCCACAGGGGCACCCAGCGCCGCGGCGCCCGCGGCGGCGAACGCGCCGACCGCGAACATGATCAGAAAAAGCGTCGTCGTGAAGATCTCGGCGATGGCGAGCACCACGCCGAGCACGATCCACAGCACCGCGTCCACGTAACGATCGTGACACGCGAATGCCAGTGTCATCGAACTGTCATGTTGGCCTCCACCCCACGGCTTTAGCCGGGGGATCCCCGTAGCTAAGGCGTTTCAGGCCGTAGCCGTTGGGGTGGTTGGCGCTTCGTTGACCGCCCAGCGGCGAGGTCTCCACGCCCGATCACCGCAAGCCCGGCGGCGAGGATGTTCTTGGCCGCGTTCACGTCGGCGTTGTCCTGGTGCCCACAGGCGACGCACCGGAAGACCACTTGGCTCTCGCGGGACTGTCGGGCGACATGCGTGCAGGCATTGCAGGTTTGCGACGTGTACGCGGGGTTGACCTTGACAATGGTCGCCCCATGGTAGCGGGCGGCGTGCTCAATCTGGACAGGAACGCCCCCCAGCCCTTGGCGAGAATGGCCCGATTCAGGCCAGCCTTCTGCCGCACGTTACGGCCGGGCTGCTCGAGGCTGCCCCTGGCGCTGGCGGTCATGTTCGCGATCCGCAGATCCTCCATGACGACCAAGCCGTGGTCGCGAACGAGCTGCACGGCGGTCTGCGCTGCGAAGTCAGCCCGCCGGTCGCGGATACGGGCATTGAGACGGGCAAACTCACCTCGGATCCGATCGCGACGATTCGACCGGCGGTTACGGCCATGCACCCGCAACGAACGGGACAAGCGTTGCTGCAACCGCTTCAGTCTGACCGTCTCGCCTGGGGTGACGAACCCCCGGTCGTGCCGGTCGCCGTCGGAGGTGACCACCGCCACAGCTACACCCCGATCGACGCCGACTGGCGGCTTCCCGTTGGGCGCCGACTCGGCCACGCCGTCCTCAACGCAGAACGAGATGTACCAGCGCCCACCGCGGCGCGAGACGGTAGCGTTGCGGACGGCGCCGCCGAGCGGCCGACTCCACCGGAACCGCACCGCTCCAAACTTCGGCAGCCGCACTTCACCCCACCGCCGACTGAGCCGACGCACTACGATCTGCTCGCGATCGGGAAACCGGAACGACGGCGCGGTACGCGACTTGGACCGCCACCGCACCTTCCACGTCCCATGCGCCTTGCAGGCCCGTTCCAGGTCCCGCAACGTCTGCTGCAGCACGTGCGACGGAGCGTCGGCCAGCCACGCGCAATGCGGGTCCTTCTTCGCCTCAGCCATCTGCCGAGCCTGGCCCACATAGCCGATGAACGCCCCACGTCGACGGTACTCACGGCGCTGCTCCAACGCCGTGTTCCACACTGCCCGGCACGCCGCACCAACCTGTTCGGCATAGGCGGCCTGCTCATCGGTCAACGCGAGCAGGTAACGACGGCCGGTCAACATTCAACGCCCCTGGCCTGCTCCACGTACTACGTCACCGTCGCCAGCGGGCGCCACCGTAGCCGCCAGAAGCACGAGTTGACCTACGACGCCGCCAGCCAGCAGCAAGCAACCTGAACCCTCCCGCAACCCCATGGCGGACACCCAGCCAGCGTACAGCTGAGCACGACCCGCCGTCCGTCCACAACTGACACGCGGGCCCTACGCCCAACGCCCGGTTCTGCGTGCTACGCATTTCGTGATCAGTAGGCTTCGGGCAGCCGCGCCAGGAGGAGAGCCTGTGTCCCTGCTGCCCGAGACCGCCCGCCGGATCGACACCCTGGTCGCCGAGGCGCAGTCCGCCGGACGTACGCCGTCGCTCGCGATCGGCCTGGTTCGGGACGGCGCGCTCGCCCACCTCGCCACCGCCGGCGACACCCCCCGCCCGGACGCCGACCTCCAGTACCGCATCGGCTCGATCAGCAAGACGATGACGGCGACCCTGGTCCTGCAGGAGCGCGACGCGGGCCGGCTGGCGCTGGACGACCCGCTCGACCGGCACCTGCCCGGCACCCCGGTCGGCGGGCTCACCCTGCGGCACCTGCTCGGCCACGCGAGCGGCCTGCAACGGGAGCCGGTGGGCTCCTGGTGGGAGCGGGCCGAGGGCGGGGACCTGGCGGCACTGCTCGCCGGGCTGCACGCCGACAAGATCGCCTACCCGCCGCACCGGTCGTACCACTACTCGAACCTGGCCTACGGGCTGCTGGGCGGCGTGCTCGAACGGGTCACCGGCACCGCCTGGGCGGACCTGCTGCGGCAGCGGATCCTGGAGCCGCTCGACATGCGCCGGACCACGTACGCCGCGACCGAGCCGTTCGCCCGTGGCTACGTCGTCCACCCCTGGACCGACACGCTGCGGGAGGAGCCCCGGACGGACACCGGCGCGATGGCCCCCGCCGGTCAGCTCTGGTCCACCGTGGCGGACCTGGCCCGCTGGGCGGCGTTCCTCGCCGACCCCGCCCCGGAGGTGCTCACGCCGGAGACGGTGACCGAGATGTGCGCGCCGGTGGTGATCAGCGACCTGGAGTCGTGGACCGGCGGGCACGGTCTCGGCCTGGAGCTCCACCGGCGCGGCGACCGTGTGTACGTGGGCCACGGCGGCTCGATGCCCGGCTACGTCGCCGCTCTCGTGGTGCACCGGCCGAGCCGCACCGCCGTCGTCGGCTTCGCCAACTCGTACGGCTTCCGCAAGGGCGGGATCGGCGGTCTCGCCCTGCGGCTGCTCGACCTGGTGCTGGACGCCGAGCCGGTGCCCCCGGCGCCCTGGCGACCCGCCGCCGCGCCGCCGGACGAGGTGGCCGGGCTGGCGGGGCGCTGGTGGTGGATGGGCGTGCCGATGGACGTCACCTGGGAGGCCGGCGAGCTGGTGGCCGCCGTACGCGGCGAGCGGGTCAGCCGGTTCGCCGTGGAGGGGCCGGACCGCTGGCGGGGCCGCTCCGGGCCGGAGAACGGTGAGATCCTGTCGGTGCTGCGCGACGGAGCCGGCGCGGCCGTGGCGCTGGACATCGCCACGTTCGTCTTCACCCGCAGCCCGGACGAGGAGCCGTGAGGTCTCGGCGGCGTCGGACCGGCTCAGCGCCAGGGCCGGGCCGGCCCCCGCGACGTGCCGGGCGGCCCCTCAGTCCTCCGGCTCGGTGACGAAGTCGATCAGGCGCTCCATCGCGTTGATCAGTGGTGTCTCGACGTCGGCGAAGCTGTCCACCCGGGAGAGGATGTGCCGCCACATGTCGGCGGGCTCGGCCACGCCGAGAGCGGCGCAGACCCCCTCCTTCCAGGGCCGGCCGGGCGGCACCACCGGCCACGCCGCGATGCCCAGCGCCGCCGGCTTGACCGCCTGCCACACGTCGACGTAGGGGTGCCCGGTCACCAGCACGTACGGGGAGGTCACCCGGGCCACGATCCGGCTCTCCTTGGAGTTCGGCACGAGGTGGTCGACGAGGACGCCGAGCCGCCGGCCCGGGCCGGGCGCGAAGTCGCGGACCTCCGCGTCGAGGGCGTCGATGCCGTCCAGTGGCTCCACCACGACGCCCTCGATGCGCAGGTCGTCACCCCAGATCCGTTCGACGAGGGCGGCGTCGTGGATCCCCTCCACCCAGATCCGGCTGGCCTTGGCCACCTGGGCGCGGACGTTGTCCACAGCGATCGAGCCGGAGGCGGTGCGCCGCCGGGCCGCCGGCACCGTGGGGCGTGCCGGACGGCGCAGCGTCACCGGCCGGCCGTCGAGCAGGAACGCCGCCGGCAGCAGCGGGAAGTTGCGCCGCCGCCCGTGCCGGTCCTCCAGCACCACCGCGCCGGACTCGAAACCGACGACGGCCCCGCAGAAACCCGAGTCGGCGTCCTCGACCACGAGGTCGATCTCGGCGTCCACCTCCGGGGTGACCTTGCGCCGCCGCCAGTCCCCCGCCAACACGTCCTGGTCGTACCGCCCCACCATGCCGATCACGCTAACGACCCGTGCCCGCGTCCCGCTCCCGCCACGCCGCCCGCCCGCCCGGCCCTCGTCGATCACGAAGTTGCGGTGCCTGACAAAGGCCACGGAACGCCAGAAACGTCCACCACAACTCCATGATCGGTGAGAGTGGGACGAGCAGGGCGCGGGAGACCGACGGCACGGGCGGCAGTCGAGACAGGGGCGGTCGTCAGCACGTACCCTTTCGGCATGTCCACCCCCGCAGCGGGCGCCGCCACCATCGCGCCGCGCCGGTCCAGCCGGTTCGTTGCCTGGGTACGCGCGTGGCGCGCCGGGCTGGTGCCCTTCGACGAGGTCGCCGACGCCATCGCCGGTGACGAGGAGCACCTGGTCGCGGACGCCCCCGGCACCTGGACCGACGTCCCGCTGCCCGAGGCCCTGCCCACCCTCGCCAAGCTCTCGCCGGACGAGATCCGCCTGGTGCTGCCCGCCCCGGGTGACCCGCGGGGGCTGCCCGGGCCGGGTGACTTCGCCGGTGCGGCGCTGCTCGCGGGCGAGGCGGTGGTGGCCGGCGCGCTCGGCCTGATCCCGCAGGTCCGCACGCACACCTCCGGCTCCGGGGACACGTTCGAGACGGTGCTGTGGCGGGTCTACCCGCTGCCCGCCGACGCCCCGGCGGCGTCGCTCGCGCTGCCCGGCGCCGCCGAGGCGGAGGCCGAGCTGGCCGCCGCGCTGGCCGAGACCACCGCGGCACTGACCCGGCTGGACGTGGCGCAGTGGCGCCCCGAGCTGGCCGGAGCCCTGGAGGCGCTGCGCCGCCCCGACGGCACCACCGACCTGCCGCCCGGTTTCGACCCGCGCGCCCGCCGGCTGTTCGCCCGCGCCGCCGTACTCGACCGGGTGCTCGCCCTGGCCGGGCACGCCGCGCCCGGCGGCGCGATCAACAACTACGAGGCCCAGCAGCGCGACGCCGCGTTGCGCCCACTGACCACCGCCTGCCGGCAGGCGCTGGTCGCCGCCTGCAACGCCCCGCTGCGCGCGTAGCCCACGCCGGCCCCACCGGTCCGGTCGCCGCGTCCGCCCCGCGTGCCGTACTCGCTTGGCACCGGCCCGGCCTGCGTGTTCGCCTCCGCGCCGGCCCGGCCTGCCGTGTTCGCTCCGATCGGGTCGCCTCTCCGGCCGGGCGACATACCCGTCGGCCCCTTTGCTCTGCTTCAACCCACGCACCGGTTCCGGCACAAAACCGTTGCGTCCGTTGAAGCAGAGCAAAGGGAGGGACGCGGGACAGTCGGGGACGGCGGAGCGAGGGGCCACCCGAGGGTGCCGGCGGGGTCTCCGGCGATCCTTACGTCCCGTACGCCGCTAGGAAGACCCGCACCGCCTCGTCGGCCCAGCGGTGCAGGTCCGCCTCGGGGAACGTGTCGCGGACGCCGAACATCGCCTCGTTCAGCGGGATCGACAGGATCAGGTAGTTGAGGTGCTGCGCGGCGAGCAGCGGGTCGGGCGCGCGCAGCAGCCCCCGCTCGGTGAGCCGCGTGATGACACCGGCGAGGGTGGCGTGGGCGCGCTCGGGCGCGGCGCGGTGCCAGGCGCGGGCCAGGTCGGGGAAGCGGCCCGCCTCGGCGATGAGCATCCGCCGCAGCTGGATCAGGTGCGGCCGGGTCACGCCGACGATGTGCTCACGGGCGAACGCCCCCAGGTCACGCGGCAGGTCGTCGGACTCGGCGAGCGCGTCGACGAACGCCGAGCCGGCCTGTTCGGCGTCGGCGACCGCCCGGGTGAACACCGCTTCGAACAGGGCGTGCTTGTCGGCGAAGTGCGCGTACACCGTCACCTTGGACGCGCCGGCCCGGGCGGCGACACGGTCCATCCCGGCGCCGACGTAGCCGTGTTTCAGGAACTCGGCGAGGGCGGCGTCGAGGATCGTCCGCCGTTTCAGGTCTTTCCGCACACCAAAACTGTACTGTACCGTTCAGTTCATGCCCACGGTCACCTCGCGGGACGGCACCCGCATCGCGTACGAGAGCACCGGGTCGGGGCCGCCGCTGGTCCTCATCGACGCCGCCGGCCACTTCCGGGCCAACAGCTCCCTCCGCGAACTCGCCGACCAGCTCGCCCCGGAATTCACCGTCCTCCGCTACGACCGCCGCGGGCGCGGCGACAGCGCCGACACCCCGCCGTACGCGCCGGCACGGGAGGTCGAGGACCTCGCCGCGCTGGTCACGGCGGTCGGCGCACCCGCGTCGCTGTACGGATACTCGTCCGGCTGTCTCCTCGCGCTGCACGCCGCGGCGGCCGGCCTCGACGTTCACCGGCTGGTCCTGCTGGAGCCGCCGCTCGACCCGGCCGAGGACTCCGCCGAGCAGCGGGCGTTCACGGCGGCGCTGCGAGAGTCGTCCGGCGAGGACACCGTCGCCTTCTTCCTGACCGGCATCCCTGTGTTCCGCAAGATCACCTTGCTCTAGTGTCATGAAATCGGGGGTTGAGCTGGGTAAACGCGGCTTGGCCCAGTGACATGGCGTGTCACTAG